>CAZJBN010000040.1:0-11184 GCA_964543955.1 uncultured Bifidobacteriaceae bacterium | reverse complement strand
GGTGCACAAGTGCCCTGCGTGCCCGGGTGCACAAGTGCTCGTAGGGCGGGTCTTTAGACCCGCCGACAACGTCCTCTCAGGTGCGCGGTTCCAGATCCAGCGAATAGATTCGCTCGCCTGCGAGGTTGTTGAGGCCGACCGTCAGCACGCGTGATACCGGGTCCACGTCGAGCGTGCCGTAGAACTGCAGGCCGGCGCTCGGCGGGCGATTGGGTGCGAGGTCCTTCGGCACGCCGCAGAAGCGCATCTCCGGTCCGAAGGTGGCGTCGAACGGCGGCGGCGTGAACGTACCCGCGTGGGCGGGGCCTGCGATGAATTCCCAGAACGGATCGAAGTCGGCAAACTGCGCACGCGCCGGATCGTAGTGATGCGCGGCGCAGTAGTGCACGTCGGCGGTCACCCACACGACGTTTCGAGCCTTTCGCGCGCGAAGCTCCTTCAGTAGTCCTGCGATCTCGATCTCGCGTCCCCGCGGCGGGCCGGGGTCGGCATTGGCCACGGCCTCGTGCCGTCCGGGCGCCGCCGGCACGACAAGGCCAAGGGGCATGTCGGCCGCGACAATCTTCCAGACGGCCGTCGACGCCGCGATCCGGTCCGCCAGCCACTTCGCCTGCTCGCTGCCGAGAAACGCCGACTCCGGCGACAGCGTCTCCTGCATGTTCGGTGAGTTCGCGCCGCGATAGCTGCGCATGTCGAGCGCGAAGACGTCGAGGAGCGGCCCGTACGGGATGGTGCGATAGATGCGCGTTTCGGCGCCTCGGGAGAGATCGATCGGGTAGTGCTCGAGAAACGCCTGCCGCGCGCGCGGCGCGAGCACGGAGACGCGCTTCTCGACGTGGGGCGACCTCGGTCCGAGCAGCTGGTCCGGATACCAGTTGTCATGCACTTCGTGGTCGTCCCACATCGCGACGAGCGCCACCTCCGCCGCGAACCGCTTGTAGTGTTCGTCCAGGCGGTTGTACAGGTGGTTGCCGCGGAACTCGTCCAGCGTCTCAGCCACTTTCGCCTTCGACGGCGTCACCACGTTCCGCCATATCGTCCCATCGTCCAGCGCGACGGTTTCGCGAAGCGGCTGATCCGCGTAGACGGTGTCGCCGACATTGAGGAAGAGATCCGGCTCCGCGCGGCGCATGGTGTCGAAGAGGCGCATGCCGCCGCGCGAGGGGTCGATGCCCCATCCCTGCCCGCAGGTGTCGGCCGACCAGGCGATGCGCACCGGTCGAGGCGACTCGGACGCCGACCTGAAGCGGCCGATGACCGGCTCGCTGACCGCGCGGCCGCTGGCCGGGTCCTCGAACCGCACGCGGTAGAAGAGGCGCTGTCCTGCCGGCACGTTCGTGAGCAGCGCGCGCGCCGTCAGGCCAGTGTCCGGAGTGGCGAGCCCGCCTTGCACACGCTGAACGTTGTCGAAGCTCTCGGTCGTGGAGTACTCGACGAGCATCCGCGACGGCCGATCGACGTGCGCCCAGACGACGGCGCGGCCCGGTGAGAGGTCGCCGGCGCCGACACCGTAGTCGATGACGGGACGCTCGCGATTCGACGTGATGATCGCGGGCGCCTGTGTGAGAACCGCGGCGCCGACCGTGCGTTGGAGAAATGCGCGACGAGAGATCATGGTTCGGTGTGAGGCGCGTTTACCAGTGGCACCCGCCTTCGCCCGGTGGAACGTGTGCGAGGCGACGGCGCGGCAAGCCCTGAGCACCCGCCTTCGCTCGCCAGGCTCTGCACTGCGAGCTACGGCGAGGCAAGCCCTGGGCACCCGGGCACCCTGAGCACCCCGGGCACCCTGAGCACCCTGGGCACCCTGGGCACCTTGGGCACCCTGGGCACCTTGGGCACCTTGGGCACCCGGGCACCTTGTCCTAGAAGCTGTATTTGATCGCCAGCTGCATCACCCGTCCGTCTTCGGACGTCGCGATCTGCCCGAAGTTGGCGGCGCCAAACGTGCCGTTCGGCTGTGAGAAGCGCGCCTGGTTGAAGAAGTTGAACGTCTCGATCCGCACCTGGATGCGGTGACGGTCGGCGAAGTCGAAGTTCTTGAAGATCGACAGGTCCGTGCGGGAGAAGCCAGGTCCGCGCACCGTGTTCCTGCCGGCATTGCCCGGCCGCTCGCCGGTTTCGGGCAGCGACAGCGGTACAAAGCAACTCGTGTCGAAGTACTGCGACGTCGTCTTCGGCCCGTCGTTCGCGTCGCATGTCATGTCCGGACGGTTGGTCATGTAGCGGATGTCCAGGACCGAGCCCATGGTGACCGAGAGCGGAAAGCCCGTCTGCGCCTGGTAGATGCCGTTCAGCTGCCATCCGCCGAGCAGGTAGCGCATGGCCGCCGCGCGGTCTTCGAGCCGCGGCAGCTCGTAGCCGAAGCTCAACACCAGGCGGTGGCGGGCGTCGAAGAGGGCCGGGCCCTTCTCGAACTCCAGCGCGCGGTCGAGGCTGGCCTCGTCGCCCTGCACGACGGGCAGCACCGGCCGCGCCTCGCCGCCGACGTTGAGGCCCGAGACATGGTCGGTGGCCTTGCCGAGCGTGTAGGACACGAGGAAGTTGAGGCCGTTGCTCGGCAGCATGCGCACGCTGGCCTGCAGCGAGTCGAACCACGACTGGGCCGCGGAGAACGTCGGCCGCACGAGCGCGTACGCCGGCATGAGGCGCGCGCCCCGCGTGGTCTGGCCCGGCGTGTAGAGGCCCGGGTTGACCTCCATGAACATCGGCAGGTTGCGTCCACGAGAACCGACGTAGGCGACTTCAGTGCCGATCCGTGCGGCAACCTGCCGCTGCACGCCGATGTTGAAGTGATAGGCGTAGGGCGACTTGAAGTCGTCGCCCCAGCCGATGATGGTGAGCGCGGGCGGGAACGGGTTGGGCGGGCCGGCCACGGCTGCCAGTGGATCGGCGAGCGTGATGGGCGTTGGCGTGTTCAGCTCGATGAGCGGAGTGAACGGCGGTGAAAGGACGCCGCTCTGGAAGAAGTCGCCCTGCCCGGCCAGCGCGTCGTAGAAGACGCCGATGGCCCCCCGCACGCTCGTCCGGCCGTCGCCGAACGGATCCCACGCCGCCGAGAATCGCGGCGCGAAGTTGTTCTTGTCGGTCGGCACGATGCCGCGCGGGACGCCCTGGTCGCCGGCGTACACGAGCCCGGCCGGCGCGTCCGGGAACACCGTGGACTGCTGCCCGGTATGGAAGCCCGAGATCGCGTCGTTCTGATCGATGAACGGCGTCGGCAGCTCGTACCGGAGGCCGAAGTTGAGCGTCAGGTTCGGCGTCATGCGGAACTCGTCCTGCACGTAGCCGGCAAACAGCCACCCGTAGCCATCCTGGATGGCCTGCGTGGTAGTGGCCCGGGTCTGCGACGGGAAGCCCAGCAGGAAGTCGGCCCCCGAGTTGCCGCTCAGGCCGCCGCTGAACGTCAGGTCGCCATTGGGCCGGTTGATGAACGCAATCTGCATGGCCTCGCGGCGGACGTCGGCGCCCATCTTCATCGAGTGGCGGCCGCGGATCCACGTGACGTCGTTCGCGATCTGCCACACGTGGTTGATGCGATCGACGAACGGCTGCTGGGGATCGCCAAGGGCCGACACGCCGCCGCCGAAGAGGCCCTGAATGGCAAAGGACGGCAGCCCGGCGGCCGCCGGGTTGGTGTTGTCCAGGTTGATCCCGTAGTCGTGCGGGCTGAGGCCGCTCGTCACCGCCGGGTTGGCCGTGATGCGGTTGATCGAGAAGCGGGCCTGGTTGATGACGTTCGAGCTGATCACGTAGTTGTGCGACACCATGAAGTCCTGCAGCGTCGCGAGGGCCTTCTGGTCGACCGCCGCGATGACGCGCGGCGTGGTGCGGTCCGACTCGCTCCTCATGTAGCGGCCGAGCAGCGACTGGTTGCCCGAGAGGTGGTAGTCGAAGCGCATGCCGAACTGATCGCGCACGTCGTTGACCGTCGGGGACACGATGTAGCGATTGCCCGGCGAGTTGGGAAGCGGCACGAAGTCGTTCAGCAGCTGGGTGGCGATGGGCGAGATGCGGTCGGCCGGAATGATGTTGCCCGGGAACGGGGCTCCGGTCAGCGGGTCCCGGATGGTGGCCGAAAGCGCCGAGAAGTCGCCGCGCCGCATGGCCTCGGAGAGCACCACCACGTTGTTCGTGATGCCGCTGTCGTTCCTGTAGCCCTCGTAGTATCCGAACCCGAACAGCTTGTTCCTGACGAGCGGGCCGCCAATCGCACCGCCGAACTGGTTCTGTTTCAGCTCCGGCTTGGGCTGGTCGTCCGGTGCGAAGTAGTTGCGTGCCATCATCGAGTCGTTGCGGTTGAACTCCCACAGGGCGCCGCGCAGATTGTTGCTGCCGGACTTGGTGACGACGTTCACCACGGAGCCGGCGTTCCTGCCGTACTCCGCCCCGAACGCGTGCGTCAGGATCTTGAACTCCTCGATGGCGTCCGGCGGCGGCCGGAGCACGAACCCCGTATTGAACGTGTCGTTGTTGGTGGCCCCGTCCAGCAGGAAGTTGTTGGACTGGTTGCGCATGCCGTTGACGTTGAAACCGGCGGTGACGGCACCGAAGCCGCCCGGCGTGGCATCGCCGCTCTGCCCGCCGAGGCCCGATGGCGGAGCCACCACGCCGGGAATGAGCGTGCCGAGCTGCGTGAAGTTGCGCCCGTTCAGCGGCAGGTCCACCACCTTGTCCTCGGTGATGACGATGCCGTGCGTGGCGTTGGAGGTCTCGACGAGGGTGGCATCGGCCACGACCGTGACCGTTTCGGCGAGCTGTCCCACCTCGAGCTCGAAGGCGACACGCGCCGTTTCCGTGACGGTGACCCGCACGTTCTCGCGCACCGCGCTGCGGAATCCCGAGAGCGAGGCTCGCACGTCGTAGTTGCCGGGCTGCACGAGCGGCACCGTATAGAGTCCATCGGCGCCCGTGACCGACGTCCGCACGACGCCGGTGTCGCGGTTGGTGACCTCGATGGTGACGCCCGGCAGGACGGCGCCGGAGCTGTCGGTGACAATGCCATTGATCTGACCCGTCGCCTGCGCGGCGGCCTGTGAGGGAAGAACAAGCGCCAGCAGCGCGGCGCTCAAATACGCCAACAACCTTCGCGTCATTGTCGTCTCCTGTGGGCGCACTCGCGCGCGCCCGAGTCTGCACGTTCCGGACACTCCGCCAGTACGGCCGCATGCGGGATGAATGCCGTTCTCCACACGGGCCGCCTGAGGCATGCCGTTGCCGCGAAGCCTATCAAACTGCGGCAACGATGGCGTCAGTCATTTCACATGTACCGGCCGTTCCTCCCAGGTCGGGCGTCCGGACCCGGCCTTCGATCAGCACCGTCTCGATGCCGTGGACGATCGCGTCGTGCACGTCCTGGTGGCCGAGATGGCCCAGCATCAGCGCACCGGCCCAGATTGCGCCGATGGGGTTGGCCACCCCCTTGCCGGCGATGTCCGGCGCGGATCCGTGGATTGGTTCGAACATCGACGGGTACGCGCGTTCAGGGTTGAGGTTGGCGCCCGGCGCCACGCCGAGACTGCCAGAGACTGCGGCGCCAAGGTCCGTGAGGATGTCGCCGAAGAGATTCGACGCCACGATGACGTCGAGCGTGCCCGGGTTGGTCACCATCCGCGCGGCGAGGGCATCTACGTGATAGCGGACCACTGTCACGTCGGGGAATCCGGCCGCCACGACGTCGACGACATCGTCCCAGAGCACCATGGAGTGCTGCAGCGCGTTGGACTTGGTGGCGCTCGCCAGGAGCTTGCGGGGCCTCGACTGCGCGACCCTCATCGCGTAGCGGACAATGCGCTCGATACCGCGGCGGGTGAAGACGCCCGTCTGCTCGGCCACCTCGTCCGGAGTGCCGCGATGGACGCGGCCGCCGACGCCGGCATACTCGCCTTCGCTGTTCTCGCGCACGCACACCATGTCGACGTCGGCCGCCGTTCGACCGGCGAGCGGCGTCGCGACGCCGGGAAGCAGCCGCATCGGCCGCAAGTTGACGTACTGCTCGAAGCGCTGGCGGATGGGCAGGATGAGCTCCCAGACCGACACGTGGTCCGGGACGGATGGATGCCCGATCGCGCCAAGGTAGATGGCATCGCACGAGCGAAGGTCGTCGAGTCCACCGGGCGGCATCATCCGGCCCGTTTCGCGGTAGTAGTCGCAGCCCCAGGGGTACTCGACGACATCGAGCGTGAGGCCCGCACGACGGGCCGCGTGACCGAGGACCGTCAGGGCCGCGGGTGTGACTTCGCGGCCTATCCCGTCGCCGGGGATGGAGGCGATGCGGAGGGGGGAAGGCATGGACAGTTCAAAAGTTCAAAGTTCACAGTTCAAAGTTCCCCTACATTCCCGGCGGCGTGAAGCGGCCGTCGGCCGCCAGCCAGCCGCCGTCGGCGTAGATGATGGTGCCGGTCACGTAGCTTGCGGCGTCCGACAGCAGGAACACCGTAGGTCCGGCCATCTCGCTCGGCTGCGCCCATCGCTGCATGGGGTTCTTCTTTGCATAGGCGTCGTACCAGTCCGTGTTGGCCTTGATGGGCGCTGTGAGCGGCGTTTCGACGACGCCTGGGCCCACGGCGTTGACGCGCACGCCGAGCGTGGCCCACTCCGTGGCGGCCGTCTTCGCCAACTGGAGGATGCCGGCCTTCGTCATCGAGTAGACCGCCTGGCCGGGCTCGGTGACGATGGACCGGATCGAAGAGAACAGCACGATGCTCCCCGATTTCTGCGTCGTCATGATTCGGCCGGCCGCCATCAGGGCGGCGAAGTTGCCGCGCAGGTTGAGGTGCACGACCTTGTCGAATTCGTCCAGGGTGTACTTGAGGATGGGCTTCCGTACGTTGATCGCGGGCGTGCAGACGAGGCCGTCGAAGCGGCCGTGCTTCTGGGCGACGACGTCGAACCCTGTGGCAATCTGCGCCTCGTTGGTCAGGTCCATGACGCCGGCTTCGGCCGTGCCGCCGGCCCCCACAATCTTGGCCGCCGTGGCCTTGGCGTTGTCCTCGTTGATGTCGAGGCAAGCCACGTGTGCCCCCTGTGCGCCTGCCGCCACTGCCACCGCTTCGCCGATGCCGCCGCCCGCGCCGACGACCGCCACGGTCTTCCCGTCGAGTCTGAACATGTGTCCTCTCCGAAAAAGGGGTCAGGCGTCTTTTTTCGCGCCCGCCCCTCCCTTTCTCGCCGTTTTCGACGTCGAAAAAAGACGCCTGACCCCTTTTTTGCCCCGCCAGGCGGCTCTGAAGAGCCGCCCTACTTCTTGAGATCCCGCACCGAGGGGAGGTTCGGCAACCCGGTCGCCTCGGTTGCGGCCCGCACGATGGCCCTGGCCATCACGTCGGCCGCGAGCGCGCCGATCTGGGTGATGTCCACCTCCCCGTCCCACCGGCCGGTGGCCAGCGAGAACACCGTGTCCCCATCTCCCTGCGTGTGCGCAGGAAAAATAGCCCGCGCAAACCCATCGTCGGCCATCAGCGCCATGCGGGTGGCCTGTGCCTTGGTCAGGCGGGCGTTGGTGGCGACGAGTCCAATGGTCGTGTTCTCGCCAGGCCGCGGACGCGGGCCTGTCTGACCGGTACGGAGCAGCACGCGCGCGTCGGCGAACGTGCCGTCGGGATTGCGCACGCCGGCCACGATCTTCCCGGTGTCCGGATCGATGATGTCGCCGACGGCGTTGACCGCGACGATCGCGCCCACGCTCAGCCCGTTCGCAAGCGTCACGGCGTAGCTGCCGAGTCCCGCCTTCATCGCCCGGTTCGGACCGCCGCTCTTGCCCACCGTCGCCCCTGCGCCGGCGCCAATCGTCCCCTCCTTGACCGGGACCTTCGACGCCGAGGCGGCCGCCTGATAGCCACAGTCGGCCGTGGGCCGAACCTTGGGATTGCCGCCAACCGGCAGGTCGAACAGGATGGCCGCCGGCACGATGGGCACCCTGGCAATGCGAACGTCCCAGCCGATGCCGCGCTCCTCGAGCCACCGCACGGTGCCGCTGGCGGCGTCGAGGCCGAACGCGCTCCCGCCGGCAAGCACAACCGCGTTGACCTTGTCGACCATGTTCGAGGGATCGAGCAGGTCGGTCTCGCGCGTGCCGGGCGCGCCGCCACGCTGCGACACGCCGCCAACCGCCCCGTCGCCTTCGACGAGGATGGCCGTGCATCCCGTGGACCGTTCGGTGAGGGTGTGATGGCCGACCGTGATGCCCTGGACGGCCGTGAGCGTCGCGTTCGCCACCGGCGGCGTCTGCGCGTAGGGCGCCGCGGCGAAGATCGTGCCCGCAGCGACCAGAAGAACGGATGGGAAGCGCATCGGTCGACCTCCGTGCAGCCAGGCCTGCGAGCCGCACCGGTGGAATCATATCGCGTCGAAAGGCGACTCGCTGGAGCTGCCTCCCCGGGCGACGCGGAACCTCCGCCTCCTGACGCATAATCCTAGGACTCATGCTGCCTGCGGCTGCCATCGATCGTGTCCTCCTCGAAGTGGAACGCTCCGCCGACGAGGCGACGGCGTTCACGTCGGACCTGATCCGCATTCCGACGGTCAACCCGCCCGGCGACTGCTACGAGGACTGCGCGCGGTTCATCGGGCGCACGCTCGACCGCTTCGAGTTCGAGATCGAGTACTTCGCCGCCGAGGGGCGTCCCGAGCACACGCGCTCGCATCCGCGCTTGAACGTGGTCGGGACGCGAGCAGGACTCCGGACCCATCCCACCGTGCACCTCAACGGGCACTTCGACGTCGTGCCGGCCGGCGAAGGCTGGACCGTCGACCCCTTCGGCGGCATCGTGCGCGACGGGCGGATCTACGGCCGCGGTTCCTGTGACATGAAGGCGGGCATTGCCGCGTCGGTGTTCGCGGTGGAAGCCATCCGGCGGGCCGGCATCGTGCTGCCGGGCAGCGTCGAGGTGAGCGGCACGGTGGACGAAGAGAGCGGCGGATACGCCGGCGTGGCCTGGCTGGCCGAGCACGGGCGCCTCTCGTCGACACGCACGGACTACTGCATCATCCCCGAGCCGCTCAACGTGGACCGCGTGTGTGTGGGCCATCGCGGCGTCTACTGGTTCGAAGTCGCGGCACGCGGGCACATCGCGCACGGCAGCATGCCGTTTCTCGGCGTGAGCGCGATCGACGGCATGGCGCGCTTCCTCCAGGCCGTCCAGGACGATCTGCAGCCGGTCCTCGCGTCGCGCAGGACGGACGTTCCGGTCGTGCCGCCCGGCGCGAGACACGCGACCATCAACGTGAATGGGATCGACGGCGGTCAACCGGTCGACGGCATCCAGACGCCGTGCGTGGCGGACGTGTGCCGGGCCGTGTTCGATCGCCGCTTCCTGCTCGAGGAAGGCTTCGACCTGACGAAGCGGGAGATCGAGCAGCTCCTCGACGCGGTCCGCGGCCGGATGCCGCGCGTGGAATACGCGCTCCGCGACCTGATGGTCGTCCACCCGACGCGGACGCCAGACGATTCGCCGGTGATTGCCGCGGTGGAGTCGGGCATCGCACGCGTGCTGGGCCGCACGGCCACGCGCGTGGCCAGCCCGGGCACCTACGATCACAAGCACGTCGCGCGCCTGGCCGGCGTGCCGCACTGCGTGGCGTACGGTCCGGGCGAGCTCGAGCAGGCGCACCAGCCGGACGAGTACTGCCGGGTCGACGATCTCGTCAACGCCACGAAGGTTCTCGCGCTGGCGATCCTGGATCTGACGGGCGCTCGTGCATGACCGCCAGGGCACTGGCCCGCGTCGGCCTCGTGACGCCGGTCCAGCGAGCCTGGGCATGGTACGACTGGGCCAACTCTGCGTACTTCACCACGGTCATCACGGCCGTCTTCCCCAGCTTCTTCGCGACGTATGCGGCCGTCGGTCTCGAACCCGCCCAGGCGACTGCACGGTTCGCGATGCTGACGACCGTGTCGATTGCGACGGTGGCCGTCACCTCGCCGGTTCTCGGCGCGCTGGCCGATCTCTCCGGCATCCGCAAGAGGCTGTTGGCCGTCTTCATGATGATCGGCGTCACGGCGTGCGCGGCGATGACCCTCATCGGCCAGGGCGATGTCGGGCTTGCCTCTGCCCTGTTCTTCATCGGCAACATCGGCGTCTCGGGGTCGCTCGTCTTCTACGATTCGCTGCTGCCTCACGTTGCACGGCCTGACGAAACCGACCGCGTGTCCGCCGCAGGCTTTGCCCTGGGGTACGTGGGCGGCGGCCTCCTCCTGCTCCTGAACCTCGCGTGGATCCTCAGCCCGTCCACGTTCGGCTTCGCCGACACCGCCGCGGCCACCAAGGCAAGCTTCCTCTCGGTCGCCATCTGGTGGGCTCTGTTCTCGATACCGCTCTTTCGGGGTGTGCCGGAGCCGGCCTCCGCCACGTCCGGACCGCGGCCATCGGGCCTTGCCGCCATCACCGGTTCGTTCCGGCAGCTGGCCAGCACGTTCCAGCACATCCGCCGCTACCGCAACGCGTCGCTGCTCTTCATCGCGATGCTGCTCTACCAGGACGGCATCCAGACGATCATCCGGATGGCGGCGGTCTACGGTGCGGAGATCGGCATCGACACGACATCGCAAATCGCGGCGTTCGTCATGGTGCAGTTCCTGGGCATCCCCTTTGCCTTTGCCTTCGGGTGGCTCGGGAGCCGCATCGGCACCAAGCGCGCCATCTTCATCGCGCTCGCGGTGTACTCCCTCGCCACGATCCTCGGCTACTTCATGACGACGGTCACGCACTTCTTCATCCTGGCCGCACTCGTCGCCACGGTGCAGGGCGGCTCGCAGGCGCTCAGCCGCTCGCTCTTCGCGCGGCTCATCCCGCCCGAACGCTCGTCGGAGTTCTTCGGGTTCTTCGCGGTCGCCGAGCGGTTTGCGACCATCCTCGGGCCGCTCGTGTTCACGCTGAGCATTGCGGTCACCGGGTCGAGCCGGACGGCGATTCTCGCGATCCTGATCTTCTTCGTCGCGGGTGCGTGGGTGCTGTCGAAGGTGGAGGAGCCGCGATGAGTCGGGTGGCACGACGAGACCACCGAGGCACCGAGGCGCCGAGATCTGAGGGGACGGACGCGACCACCGAGGCACGGAGGCACCGAGATCCGAGCGTACGGACGCGACCACCGAGGCACGGAGGCACCGAGATCCGAGGGTGCGGACGCGACCGCCGAGGCACGGAGGCACCGAGATCCGAGCGTACGGACGCGACCACCGAGGCACGG
>CAZJBN010000039.1:0-31731 GCA_964543955.1 uncultured Bifidobacteriaceae bacterium | reverse complement strand
CTCAACCTGTTCCTGCGCTGGATGGTGCGCATCGACCGCGTCGATCTCGGCATCTGGTCGCGCGTCAAGCCATCGCAGCTGGTCGTGCCGCTCGATACGCATGTCATAAGGGTCGGCCGGTGCCTGGGCCTGACGCGGCTGACGAGCCCCGGCTGGCGCATGGCAGCGGACATCACGGCGTCTCTCCGCGCGCTGGATCCGCGCGATCCGATCAAGTACGATTTCGCCCTCTGCCACATCGGCATGATGAGCGCGTGCGGGTTCGACTCGGAGCAGCGGGATGCACAGTGTCCGCTCCAGGGCGTCTGCCACCCGCAACGAGCTCGCCGGAAGGCCGCGTCACGCCCGAAACCCCCTCGACGATGAACCCGTGCCGGTTCCCCCAGTGAAAGGCCCTTCGATGAAGAAGCTCGTGCTCCTCGTGACGGTGGTGTGCGCGTCGTGCACATCCCCGCAGTCGGCCCCAGCGACCGTCGCCCCTGACATCGCCGCCTGGCAGCAGCGCGCCGCGGCCATCACTGTCGTTCGCGACGACTGGGGCATTCCGCACGTCTCCGGCAAGACCGACGCCGACGCGGTCTTCGGCGTGATCTACGCCCAGGCCGAGGACGACTTCAACCGCATCGAGACCAACTATCTCAACGCGATGGGCCGGCTGGCCGAGGCGGAAGGCGAATCCGGGATCTATCGCGATCTCCGCATGAAGCTGTTCATCGATCCGGCCGACATGCAGGCGAAGTACGCCAGCAGCCCCGATTGGCTGAAGGCGCTCATGGATGCGTGGGCGGACGGCCTCAATTACTACCTGCACACCCATCCCGAGGTGACGCCGAGGGTCATCAGGCGTTTCGAGCCCTGGATGGCGCTCACGTTCAGCGAGGGCAGCATCGGAGGCGACATCGAGCGCGTCTCGCTGGCCGAGCTCGAAGCCTTCTACGGCAGACGGCCTTCCGCGGGCGCGACGGTCGGGACGGGATCGTCGGCGTCGATGGCGGCCGGCGACGAGGACCGCGAGCCGGGAGGCTCGAACGGGATCGCGATCGCGCCGTCGAATACCACGGCCGGAAAGGCATTGCTCCTCATCAACCCGCACACGTCTTTCTTCTTCCGTGCTGAAGCGCAGATGACGAGCGAAGAGGGCCTGAACGCCTACGGCGCGATCACCTGGGGCCAGTTCTTCGTCTACCAGGGTTTCAACGAGACCGCAGGCTGGATGCACACGTCGAGCAGCGTCGACAACATCGATGAGTACCTGGAGACGGTGACGGAGAAGCCGGATGGCGGCTTCACGTACCGCATCGGCAACGAGGAGCGACCGCTGGCAGAGTCGACCATTACCGTTCCCTACAAGACATCGACAGGGACGGCGACGCGACGGTTCACGGTGTACAAGACCCACCGTGGCCCAATCGTTCGCCAGGTGGATGGCAAGTGGGTGAGTGTCCGGCTGATGCAGGAACCGGTCAAGGCGCTGACGCAGTCGTACTCCCGCACCAGGGCGCGCAACTACCAGGAGTTCCGCAAGACAATGGAACTGCACACCAACTCGTCGAACAACACGGTCTTCGCCGACGCCGAGGGCAACATCGCCTACTTCCACGCCAACTTCATCCCGAAGCGCGACGTCCGGTTCGACTGGAGCCGGCCGGTTGACGGGACCAATCCTGCCACCGAGTGGCAGGGCGTGCACGGCATCGACGAGAGCCCGGACCTGCTCAATCCGCCCAATGGCTGGATCCAGAACACGAACAACTGGCCCTATTCGGCCGCGGGCTCGAACAGCCGGCAGTCCAGGGACTTCCCGCGTTATGTCGATGCGGGATCGGAGAATCCGCGCGGCGTGCACGCCATCCGCGTGCTCGAGGGCCGGAAGGACTTCACCGTCGATGCGCTCGTCGCGGCCGCCTACGACAGCTACCTGACCGAGTTCGAGATCCTGATTCCGACGCTGCTCCAGGCGTACGACAGCGCGCCGGCCACGAGCCCGCTGAAGGACAAGCTGGCCGATCCGATCAAGGCTCTGCGTGCATGGGATCTCCGCTGGGCGGTGGACTCCGTGCCCACGTCGCTCGCGGTGTACTGGGGTGAAGAGCTGTGGACGCGGTCGGCTCCCGATGCGCGGCGGACGGGCATCTCCGTCTACGAGTACATCGAGAAGCGCGCGACACCGGCGGCGCGACTCGAGTCGCTCGCAGCAGCCGTGGACAAGCTGACGGCCGACTTCGGGCAATGGAACACGCCGTGGGGCGAGATCAATCGCTTCCAGCGCCTCACCGGGGATATCGTCCAGCCCTTCAGCGACGAGGGGCCGAGCATCCCGGTCGGGTTCACGTCCGCGCGGTGGGGATCGCTCGCGTCATTTGGCGCCCGGACGTATCCCGGTACCAGGCGCATGTATGGTACGAGCGGCAACAGCTTCGTGGCCGTTGTCGAGTTCGGCGAGCGGGTGAGAGCCAGGGCCGTGACGGCGGGCGGCTTGAACAGTAACCCGGAGTCGAGACACTTCAACGACCAGGCGGAACGCTACGCGACCGGCGACCTCCGCGAGGTGTACTTCCACCGCGACCAGCTGCAGGGCCACATCGTCCGCGAGTACCACCCCGGGCAATAGCGGTGCACTCGGCTGCGCCACGTGGGATCACACCGGGGCGGCGCTCGAACAGGTGCTCGACCCGGCCGGAGGTGACGTGAGCGTCGATGCGTCCGTCGTCGATCGAATCGCGGCGCTCCTCGAGCCCGCTTCGCGCATCACGGTGCTGACCGGCGCCGGGGTGTCGGCTGCAAGCGGGGTTCCGACCTTCCGCGGCGCCGACGGCCTCTGGAAGAGCTTCAGGGCGGAGGATCTGGCCACGCCGGAGGCGTTTGCCCGCGATCCGCGCGTCGTGTGGGAATGGTATGACTGGCGGCGTGGGCTCATCGCGGCCTGCGAGCCGAATGCCGCCCATGCCGTGCTGGCCTCGTGGAGCCTGAGGTACCCGCGGTTCACGCTGATCACCCAGAACGTGGACGGCCTGCACGAGCGTGCCGGCACCTGCCGCGTGATTCGCCTGCACGGGTCCATCTGGGACGTCGGTTGCTGGATGGCGTGTCGGGCCGCGCCGCATCGCTGGCGCGATGACCGCCACCCCATGCCCGAGCTGCCGCCGCCGTGTCCCCACTGTGGCGGACCGCTCCGCCCGGGTGTCGTGTGGTTTGGCGAGAGGCTCGACTCGGATGTGCTGGCCCGCTCCGAGGAGGCGATCGACTGCGATGTCTTCATGGCCATCGGTACCTCCTCGGTGGTCCACCCGGCGGCGGGGCTGGCCGCCACGGCCCGTTCGCGCGGCGCGATGACGATCGAGATCAACCCGGAAGCGACGGCCGCGTCCAGCGTCGTGGACCTGGTGCTCGCCGCGCGTGCCGAAGAGGTGCTTCCTCTGATCGAGCAGGCCTGCCTCCGCCGCGGGTAGAACGTCTTCTGTCATCGCGTCTGCGTCTGCAAGGACAGGCGTCATCTGGAGGAGACCCCGTAGGTTTCACTCCCGAGGAGTCGGCCTTGCCGGCCGATACGTGCTGAACGACCACAGGAACCCTTCGAGATCCTGGGCCATGTAGCCCCTCGACCCGTAGGAAGTCGACGCCGGCGCGCGCACGATGCGCGCTCCCGCCTCCGCGGCGCGAGCGTGGTGGGCGTCGGGATCGGCGACGTAGACACAGGTGCTCTGCCGGCGTCCCGCCCAGCAGCCCTCGGGGTCCGGACCGGCGCCGATCATCACGACACCGTTGCCGAGCCACAGCTCCGCATGGTGCACGTCACCTCCTGTCTCATCGGGCACTCGCAGGCCTGCCTCGAAGCCGAACGCGCGCGTGAGGAACTCGATGGCGCGCGTGCCGTTCGCGTAGCGGAGCCCCGGGAAGAAGACGGGCACGCCCTCGACATCGCTCATCGAATACGTGCCGAAGCCCCAGAGGTGTCCTTCGTGATCCCGGGCGGTGAACTCCCGCGATCCGTAGTCCATGTCCTGGAGGCCGCGCTCGATGGCCGCGCCGGCGGCCTTCGCGCGAGCGTGGCGCGCATCCGGATCGTCGATGCAGACGTACACGCCTTCCTCGACCCTCGTCCAGACATTCGCCGGATCGACGGGCCCAGCCGAGCTGAGGCCGATGGCGCCCGTCCCGAAGCGCAGCTCGGCGTGGGCAATGGTGTTGTCCGGTCCGGGATAGACCGCGTGCTTCTCGAATCCGAAGGCTCGCTGGAGCCACTCGATGGCGTCAGAAGCGTGTTGGTAACGGGCAGCGGGATGGAAGCTGTTCGACATGCCGCCACTGTAGGCGCGTGAGCCGTACCGCGTCTTGGACGAATCTTACCTGTCGACCGCGATGCCGCCGGCGTCGGGCAGCAGGCTGTCGATGAGCTCGGTCGGCGTGATGCCGGCAAAGGCACGGAAGTCGCGCGAGAAGTGGGCCTGGTCGTAGTACCCGCAGTCGGCCGCGATGTCCGCGAGGTGGCCGCCGCCCTCGCGGCGGATGGTCTCGACGGCACGTCCGAACCGGAGCACCCGCGCGAGCGTCTTCGGCGTGAGGCCGAATTCCTGCTCGAACCGCGTGACGAAGTGCTTCTGGCTCCAGCCCACCTCGTCCACGAGGTGTCCAATCCGCACGGCGCCGTTGGTTGCGACCAGATGCTGCATCGCCCACGCGACGCCCGGGTGCACCGGGCGGGCAGCGGCGACGCGCCGCGAGATCTCCCTGTCGAGGATTGCAAAACGGCGCGCCCAGCCACGGGCCTCCGCAAGCTCCGCCGTCAACCGTCTCCCGTCCGCACCCCACAAGTCGTCGAGCTCGACCATCCGATTCGAAAGCTCGGCCATCGGCCGGTCGAGCAGCAGGCGCGCGCCGAGTGGTGAGAAGTTGACCTGCACGCCGGCCATGGGACCGTGCGACCCGACGAGGGCATACGAATCGTAGAGACCGGCGACAAAGCTGCCCCGCGTCTCCCAGCGATCGGGACGACGCGGATCGATCTCCCTCACCGGCGAATCGAACAGAATGATCAGCGGAATCGTACTGGTTGGTGGCTCCAGCCGGCAGAGCGGCTCCGTCGTCTGCTCGAGCCAGCCGCAATAGCCCTGAACTCGTCCCGCCAGCGCTGGATGCGGCTCGGCAAACGCCATCTCCCAGTAGCCCACGTCGGACTGGTGCCGCACCAGGCGCACTGACGAGGCGTGCGGTGTATCCTCGCTCCGGAGCGATCCCATCTATGCCTTGCCGCTTCCTGTCATGGTGGACCGTCGTCAGCGCTGCGGCAGCGGTCTCGACGCTCGGTCATGCCCAGACTACACCGGGTCCGGCGTTCGACCTCATCCTGCGCGGAGGCACGGTCATCGACGGCACCGGAGGCCCCGGGTATGCCGCCGATGTCGGCGTCCGTCGTGGCTTCATCGCGCGTGTGGGCAGTCTCTCGGCGGCCCGGGCGCCGCTCGAGGTGGACGCCGCGGGCCTCTACGTCGCGCCGGGCTTCATCAACATCCACTCCCACGCCGTTCCGGAAGGGCTGCTTCGGGCCGAGAACATGCTGACGCAGGGCGTGACGACGGAGATCCTCAACGCGGATGGCGGGGGCTCGCCGGATCTGGATGCGCAGCTGCACCGGCTCCGCACGGCCGGGCTGGCTGTGAACGTCGGCGCCAACATCGGGTTCAACGCCGTTTGGGCAGAAGTCATGGGCCTGGAGGACCGGCGTCCTGCGCCCGGCGACATCGAGACCATGCAGAGCCTGATCAGGCGCGGACTCGAACAGGGCGCATGGGGAGTGTCCGCCGGCCTCGACTACAAGCCGGCCTACTACGCGACCGCCGAAGAGGTCAGCCGGGTGGTCGAGGTGGCGCGGCCATGGCGGACTACCTTCCCGAATCATGACCGTCTGACGCCGGAGACCGATTACAGCTCGCGTGTCGGAGTCGAAGAGACCATTGCCATTGCTTCGCGCGCGGGGCTCGTGCCCGTGATCACGCACATGAAGTCGCAGGGGCACGAACAAGGAAGGGCGCCCGAGCTGCTGCAGATGATGGATGCCGCCACCGCGCGCGGCACCTACACCGCGGCTGATGTCTATCCGTATCTCGCCGGGCAGACCGGGCTTGCCGCGCTTCTGATCCCAGGCTGGGCGCTCGAGGGCGGGCGCGAGGCCATGCTGAAGCGGTTTGCCGTTCCGGCCGACCGGGCGCGCATCGTGGCCGAGGCCGAGCGGGCGATGAGGCTCAGGTTTGGCGGCCCGCAGGGCGTCTATGCCACGGGACACAAGAAGGAGCTCGTGGACGCCATGAAGGAGTTCAGCGTCGACTCGCCGGGCGAGGCGCTCATCAGGCTGCTCGAAACCTCCGATGGCGGCGCCATCCTCCGCTTCGGTGTCGAGAGCGATCTCGTCGCCATCCTCGGGCATCCCGCGGCGTCGGTGGCGTGCGACTGCGGAGCGGTTGCGGGACGGGCCACGCACCCGCGCTACTTCGGCACCTATCCGCGCGTCCTGGGACGCTACGTCCGGGATCAGAAGGTCCTGACATGGGAGGCTGCCGTGCGCAAGATGTCGGGGCTGCCGGCCGCGACAATCGGCCTCGTCAACCGCGGCTTTGTCGCGCCGGGCATGGCGGCTGACATTGTCGTCTTCGATCCGGCCACCGTCATCGATCACGCGACCTTCGAGTCGCCGACCGCGCCGTCCGTCGGCATCCGCCACGTGTTCGTCAACGGGCGCCATGCGCTGAGGGACGGCGTGCCGACCGGCGAACAGGGTGGCCTGGCGCTCCTCCGCGGGCCGCACGAGCCGAGCCGCCCGATGAGCACGGCCTCGCGCAAAGTGTCCGGCCGCACGGACATGACCGACGTCGATGTCCGGATCGACCTCGAGCAGCGCCCCGGCGCGCGCGCGGCGCGCGGCCGCTTCCGCCTCCTCGACCGGACCTCCAAGACGACGATCGAGATGATCGAGCCCGGCCTGCTCCAGACGGCGTCCGGGTGGGCGGCGATGACCGGCTACGGCCGCATTGGCACGGACGATCGCGCCCTGACCGTGATCGTGGAACAGGCAGACCCGCTCGATGAGAACCAGGGAACCACGATCACCGTCCTCGGCGAGGACGGCTATCAGCTGACACGACTGGCCAAGCGGGGCAGCCTGCGCGTGTCGCCGTCGCGGTAGGATCGTCTCCCGATGATCGTCAATTGCGTCGCCTACGAGCGTGGCGAGAGGATCGCCGACCTGTCGCTCGAGGATCTGCCGGCGTTTCCGATGCGGCCCGGCGTCTTCATCTGGGTCGCCCTCAAGGATCCCGAACCGGCCGAGCTCCAGCTGCTCCAGGAGAAGTTCGGCCTCCACGAGCTGGCCGTCGAAGACGCGCAGCACGGCCACCAGCGGCCGAAGCTCGAAGAGTACGGCTCCTCGCTCTTCATCGTCTTGAACCCGATCGAGCTCGACGGCGACGATCTGCATGCCGGCGAGGTCGCGATCTTCGTCGGGCCGGGCTACATCGTGTCCGCCCGGCGCGATGCCCGGCATGGTTTCACCGACGTGCGGCGGCGCTGCGAGCAGGAGCCGGAACTCCTCGGGCACGGCCCTGCCTATGTGCTCTACGCGCTCATGGATGCGGTCGTCGATCGCTACGTTCCGGTCCTCGAGCAGCTGACCGAAGAGGCCGAGGAGATCGAGGAGCGCATCTTCAGCGGCCAGACCACCCGTGTGCAGATCGAGGCCCTCTACGGCCTCAAGCGCAAGCTCGTGGTCCTGGACCGCGCCACGGGCCCGCTGCTCGAGGTGACGGGCAAGCTCTACGGCGGCCGCGTGCCTCCCATCTGCATCGGGTTGAACGACTACTTTCGCGACGTCTCCGATCACCTCGTGCGATTGAAGCAGTCGATCGACAACCTACGCGACATGGCCACGACCGCCATGTCCGTCAACCTGTCGCTCATCACGCTGCAGGAGAACGAGGTCACCAAGCGCCTGGCGGCCTATGCCGCCATCGTGGCGGTACCGACGATGATTGCCGGAATCTACGGCATGAACTTCACCTACATGCCGGAGCTCGAGTGGCGGTGGGGCTATCCGGCGGCGCTGACCGCGATGGTCGCGATCGACATCTACCTGGTCATCCGCTTCCGCAAGGCTGGCTGGTTGTAGCGTCGGACGCACCATGACACGCCGCGGCCCCTGTCATCATCCGCGCGGCCAGGGGCGCCGATCGTCTCTGAGTCACCTCAGCGCTGCAGCTGCGCCAGCCACACGTCGAACTCCCTGGCCATCTTCTCGAGCGCCTGCCGTGTATCGCCGCCGGTTCCCCCGCTCCCGGCTCGCTCGATGCCCGCCACCTGGTCCGACGCCTGTGACTTGACGCGCTGCAGGATCGAGCGAACCAGCCTGACCACGCCCTCGCGAGGCATCGCATCGGCGGTCGGGAGGAGCGCCATTCCCTGGCGCTCGAGAGCTGTATCCACCTGGATGGAAAGCGCATCGATGTCGCGGCGCAGCCGCCTCACGGCGCGATCGACGGCGCCATCGGCCACGGCCAGCCTGAGGGACTGCACGACGCGCTCCACCTGGACCCGTCGAGCCATTCTGCGGAGACGACTGATGGCGGCCGGGCCAGGGCGCCCTTCGAACGATCCGTCATCCCAGGTGACCGAGGTCAGTGCGATCTCGTCGGCAGGCACCGGGGTCCATGGTTCGTGCGATGGCCCCGGTCCGGTTGGGAACGGGAAGTCGAATGCATAGGTCTCGCGGGGCGGGACCAGCACGCGGCCGTCCTCGTTGCCCTGCGTTCCGGAATGCCCGACCCGTCCGCCACGCCTCGATTCGACCGCGAACCCGTCGGCGCCGCGATCGGTCACGTTCTCGACGGTGATGACGTAGCGAGGCGCGGGATCGACGACCACTTCGATCGCGGCCACGTGAAGGCCCGAGGTGAGGTTGACGATCGCCGGCTCGTGAAACTCCACGGCCGCCAGCGGATCGAGACCGACGACGATGGGTTGGACGCCGTATGCCAGAAGACCAGTCACGGTGACGCGATCGCCGAGCGTCAACGTTCCTTCGTAGACCGTCACCTCCTGCTCGTGCGCATCGCCGAGCAGCACGCTCACCGTGAGTCGCAGTCCCTGCTCCGTGCGTCGAAAGCTGCGCCTGATCGCGCTGACCTGAAGGTGGCCCGGGGCTGGACGCCACTCCGGCACGCGCGGGAACATCGGCGTCCACGAGCTGCCCCGCACAGGCCCGACCGGCTGATGGGTGACCCTCCCATCAGCGAACTCGACAATGAGCGCCATCCGCTCGGCCGGCGCTCCGGCCGGGGGCGGCGCCTGCACCGCACCGAACGTGAACAGTACCAGCGCCGCCGACGATGCCCAGCCGGTCATGGTCGAGGCTTGCATGCTACTGCCGGCCTGCCGCGTCGGCAACCCCGCGGCTCCGGCTTCGATTCACGCTACAGTGAGACCGTGCGTGCATCCGCCGTTCTCGCCGCCGTGTTGCTGAGCTCTTCGATGGCGATCGAAGCGCAGCTCAAGCCACACACGGTCGCCGCGTTCGACCGCTACGTCCGGCTGACCGAAGCGCGCATGGAAGGCGAACTGTCCGACCAACGGGGGTTCCTGTTCATCGACGCGCTGGACGATACGGCCCGCCGCCTGAAGCTGGCGGAGCTGCGCAGGGGCGGCCTGGTCATCGAGTCCCTCGAGACCCTCGATGGCGGCAGGCCGGTCGACATTCCCGACGGGCTCGTCCATCACTGGGTCGGCATCGTGTTCGTGCCCGGCGTGACCGTCGGCCGGGCCGTCGAGGTGATGCAGGACTACGACCGCCATGACGAGATCTTCAAGCCGGCCATGGCGCACTCGGCCCTCATCTCGCGGACCGGGGACGATACGTTTCGCGTGTCGTACCGCTACTACATGAAGAAGGTCATTGCCGTGACCTTGAACAGCGAGCACGAGGCACGTTTCGTTCGCCCGTCGCCGACGCGTGCCTACAGCCGCGTCGTCAGCACGCGGATCGTCGAGGTCGAGAACCCGGGCACGCCGTCCGAACGCGAAAAGCCCGTCGGGAACGATGGCGGCTTTCTCTGGCGGATCAACAGCTATTGGCGATTCCTGGAACGCGACGGCGGCGTCTACGTCCAGTGCGAATCCATCTCGCTGACGAGGAAGATCCCCGCCGGCTTCGGCTGGCTGATCGGTCCGTTCGTGACGAGCATCCCGAGGGAGTCGCTCACCTTCACGCTCGAGACGACCAGAAAGGCGCTCGCGAGGATCGAGGGGTAGTCCACGGCTAGGCTCCGCTTGCCGGAGAATCCGCTGCCGCCCGGGCATAGGTGTCGAGTGTTCCCTCGACCAGCTTGTCGACGCCGAAGTGCGCGGCGACCCGCGCGGCACCGGCTCGCCCGTACTCGGCGCGGAGGGCCGGGTTCTCGAGGAGCGTGACGATCGCAGCCGCCAGCGGCCCGGGTTCCGCCGGCGGCACCAGGAGGCCGGTCTCGCGGTGCACGATCGCTTCGGGGATCCCTCCGGCGCGCGTGCCCACGACGGCCAGGCCCATGGCCATGGCATCGAGTACTGCCGAGCCCAGGCCCTCGGTGATCGAGCTCATCACGAACAGCTCGGCCGACTTGACGAGCTGCAGGACGTCTTCCCTGAACCCCGGCAGCCGCACGCGCTTCTCGAGGCCGAGCTCCTTCGTCTGACGTTCGAGCGCGGCCCTCAGCTCGCCTTCGCCGAGGATGACCAGATGTGCGTCCGGCACGTCCTGCATGACGATGGGCATGGCGTCGAGCAGGTAGCGCTGGCCCTTGTGCGCGACCAGCGCACCGACGTTGGCGACGACCGGCACACCGTGCGGCAGCCAGAATTCCGTATGGATGTCGAGCGCCGGCAGGCGCTGCACCTTGCCGACGTCGATGCCGTCGTGGACGACGTCCACGCGACCCGCGGGGATCCCGTCCTCCACCAGGATGTCCCTGATGGCGCCAGACGCCGCGATGAAGCGGTGCACCTGCTGGTACTTCCACCGCGAGAAGGAGTTCCCGCCGAGGTGAAAGTCCACCCGTCGCGACGCGACGAGCGCCGGTGCGGGGGCGGTGGCGCCGAAGGAGAGCGCCATCGCGGCCATCGCGAGCGCGTGCGGATCGTGGGCGTGCACGATGTCGGGGCGGTACTGGCGGATGACCCGGGACAACCGCCACGCCGACGCGACGTCGACCTCGCTCGCCGGCGCCAGCGCGACGAGATCCGCGCCTTCGCTGGCGCGCCGATGGAGCTCCCCGTCCGGGTGTGCCACGAGCACGGCCCGGTGGCCGCGCTCGCGGAGCCCGAGCACGGTCAGGAGCGCCTGCTGCTGTCCGCCGCGCCAGGTGCGGGCGCTGTCGATGTGGAGGCTGAACACAGGGTCCACAGCTTGGCGAACTTCACGCCGACGTAGTGCGCGTTCATCGCCGAGACGATGAGGCCGGGCACACCGTCGCGGAATCCGCCGCGCAGGATGTAGTTGCGGAAGAAGGCCGCCGGCGGATGGAGCGCGAGATCCCAGAAGCCGCCCGTCCTGCCGTCCTCGTGCATCTGGCGCGCGGCAAGCGTCGTATAGCGATCCATGGTCTGCAGGTGATGCGAGAGATCTCGATACGCGTAGTGCAGAATCTCACCGCGGAGGCGGCCCACGGGACCGTCCGCCCGCACCGATTCGTGCACGTGGCGCCCGGTCCAGCGGGCCCGGCGCCGGTCGTAGAGGCGCAGCTGGTAGTCCGGGTACCAGTCGGTCGACCGGATCCATCGCCCGAGGTGATAGGTGACGCGCGGGATGCGGTACCCGGCGGTGTCGCCGCCGGGGGCCGACAGAACCGACGTGACTTCGGACGCGAGGGGCGGCGAGACACGTTCGTCGGCGTCGAGCGACAGGATCCAGTCGTGACTGGCCTGTTCGGCCGCGAAGTTCTTCTGCGCGACATAGCCCGGCCACGGCCGGACGAAGACCTTGTCGGTGTGCTGCCGTGCGATGGCCACGGTGTCGTCGGTGCTCTCGCTGTCCACGACGACGATCTCGTCGGCGAAGGACAGTGAGGCGAGGGCAGCCGGGAGGTTGGCGGCCTCGTTGAACGTGATGATGGTGGCCGTGACAGGCGTCACGGCTCAGAGTCTAGCCCGAAGCGTTCGCGTTGCCACACCCTGTGGGGCCGGGCCCTGCTCGCTCCGCAGGCCCTCGCTCCCGGGTTGAGGGCCTGGTCGACCGCCACGGCTGCTACTGCTGACGCTGCTGCTGCCCGACGGTCTGCTGGCCGTTGAAGCCCTGCCCTGTGCCGTCGGCGCTTCCCGTCGAGACGCCGGTGTTCCCGATGCCGCTCGTGCCGGTGAGCGGCGCCACCTGGCCCGTCTCATAGTCGACGGCGGATCGGTTGTAGTCGAGCAGGGCCTGCAGTTCGTTGTTGCGCGCCTGGTTGAGGTCACGCTGCGCCTGGAAGACGAGGAAGCTCGTGGTCATGCCGGCCTGGAACTTCTTCTCCTCGGCCTCGAGCCGGCGCTCGGCGAGTTCCCGCGACGCGCGCGTGGCGGCCACGCGCTTGGCGTTGGTCTGCACCTGCCTGGCGAGCTCGCGCACCTGCGTGGCCACCTGCAGCTCCTGTGCCTGAAGCTGCGTGCGCGCCTGCCGGTCCTGCAGGCGCACGCGCGCAAGCGCGGCTTCGGCGTTGGCCTGACCGATGGGGTAGTTGAACTGGAGCCCGAAGGTCCACGTGGGGAAGTCGCCCGCGAACGTGCTCCGGAGCGTCTGGGAGAAGCTGCGTGTCGCCTCACCAATGGGGTCGAACGGCGGTTCGGATGACCGGATGATCGCCGTGCCGCCGATGGCCTGCGCGTTGTAGGTGAGCGACGCGTTCACGTCCGGGAGCGTCTGATTCTCGAAGTAGCGGATGTTGACGTCGTTGGTCTCGAGCTGCTTGCGCGACGCTTCGAGATCCGTCCGCTGGGTGAGGGCCGTGCGGACGGCCGCGTCGGCGTCGACGAGCACCGGCTGGAACGTGACCGTCTCGGTCGGCTCCGGCCGCGTCGACCAGAAATCCGGAGCCGCCGGACTGTAGATGAGCGCCCTCAGCGCGTCCTCCGCGCGGGCGATGGCGGCTTCGGCCAGAATCACGCCCTCCTCGCGCTGGGCCACTTCCGCCTCGGCCTGGACGATGTCGATCGGCGCCATGGTGCCGATCTCCACGCGGGCCCGATTGTCCTTGAGCGACTGTTCCGCGAGGTTGAGCGACTCGCGCTGCACGTCGAGGTTGCCGATGGCGAACATCAGGTCGTAGTACGCGTTCTTGACGTTCCTCGAGGTCACGGCGATCTGCTGCTGCAGCTGGACGTCCGAGATCACGCGGTTGTTCTCACTGACCGCCACCTGCTGCCGCGTGGCGTCGATCTTGAAGTTGCGGAGCAGCGGCTGCGTGAACGAGAGGTTGATGGCGCTGTTCAACTGCGGATTGGCCGTGACGTTGATGTTGTTGGTCGTGAGCCGGCTGTTGTTCCAGACGATGCTGTAGTTGCTGCCGAAGCGCGTCAGGCCGCCGAGGCCGAAGTTGTAGCGGCCCGTGTTGCCCACGAGTTGCGAGACGTTGCCGGCCAGGATGTCGAAGGGCGGCTGCGTCTGGTCGATCAGGTTGATGTTGGTCTGGAAGACCGGCGTGTAGTCGGTGCGCGCCTGCGCGACGTTGAGATCCTGAATCTGGGGCGAGAGCCTGCTGACCTGCAGATTGAGGTTGTTCTCGAGCGCCAGGGCGACCGCCTCTTCGATGCTGAGCCGCTGGACGCGCTCCTGCTGAGCGGAGGCGGGCGCGCCCGGTGTCTGCGCCCGGACAGCCGGCACACCGAAAACGGACAGGATCGCGAGCACCAGCAGGCCGTGGCGGAAGCACCTGCGGCCTGCGAAGTGACCGGAAGCTCGGCGGGGCCGTCCGAAACACGCCAGCACCGTTCGCACACCAGAACCGCTCTGAACACGCATCACACTGGCACTCCGTTGAAGTAGGTGGTCGGGTCGACGAGTGATCGTCGTGGCGTCAGCAAAACAAGTGCCGCCGGGTTGCCGGCCCTGTGGGGTATAGACGTCTCCGGCGCGGCCCGGGTTCTCGGCCCACTCGATATACTAAGCCCGGTATTCACCCGAGCTGCGGGCGCCGACGGCGCCGAGCGGTTCGAACGAGGCCGATTTCCCCCGCCATGCGCCCGCTCGACCTCGCTCGAGGCGCGGGGCCGCCTCAACGGAGGAGACGTGACGCATTCGCCAGCCGTCCGGGCCGTCCGGGCCACCCGGGCTCCGAGCGCCCGATGACCGAAGCCGACGTGTTGTCGCTGTTCCGCCGCTCGGGCGCGCTGCTCGAAGGCCACTTCGTGCTGTCGTCCGGCCTGCACAGCCCCGGCTATCTCCAGTGCGCACTCGTGCTGTCGTACCCGAAGGAGGCGGCCGCCATCGGCGCCGCACTCGCCGATCGATGCCGCGCCTTCGGGGCCACCATCGTCCTCTCGCCGGCGCTTGGCGGCATCGTGATCGGGCAGGAGGTCGCACGCGGGCTCGACGTGCGCGCGCTCTTCGCCGAGCGGAAGGACGGCACGCTGACGCTCCGCCGCGGCTTCACACTCGAGCCCGGCGCGCGCGTGCTCGTCGTGGAAGACGTCGTCACGACCGGCGGCTCGACGAGGGAGACGACGGACGTCGCCCGTGCGCTTGGAGCGACTGTCGTCGGCGCCTGCGCGATCGTGGACCGGAGCGGCGGCAACCCCGGGCTCGACGTGCCGTTCCAGGCGCTCTTGCCCATGACCGTGCCAGCCTGGCCGCCCGACCAGTGCCCGCTCTGCGCACAGGGCGTCGATGTCGTGAAGCCGGGATCCAGGACGCGCGTGACGTGAAGCACCGGGCGACGCGGACGCTCAAGCTGACGCTGGCCTTCGAAGGCACCGCGTTCTCGGGCTGGCAGCGTCAGCCGGGTGTTCGCACGGTGCAGGCGGAGGTCGAATCGGCACTGGCGACGATCGAGGAGCGCCCCGTGACGGTCGTTGCCGCCGGACGAACGGATGCCGGCGTGCATGCGCGGGCGCTCGTTGCGAGCGTGGATGTGCAGAAGCCGCTGGCGGCGGAGGTCTTCCACCGCGCGCTCAACGTCCGGCTGCCAGACGACGTTCGCGTGATGGCGGTGGAGGAGGCGTCGCCGGGCTTCGACGCGCGCCGCCACGCGAAGACGAAGACCTACCACTACGTCATCGCCAATGGACCCGATCCCAGTCCGTTCATTCGCCGCGTCGTCTGGCACGTGCCGCACGCCCTCGACGTCGCGGCCATGTCGCGGGCGGCGTCGGCGATTGTCGGCCGGCACGACTTCGCCGCGTTCCGGGCGGCGGGCGGCGACGTGCTGACCTCGGTCCGGCACATCCTTCGGTCCGAGTTCGATCGAGATCCGAACGTGCCCTCCCCTGCCGGCGCACCGGCGCTTCTCCGTTACCACGTCACCGGCTCGGGCTTCCTCCGCCACATGGTGCGGAACATCGTCGGGACGCTCGTCGAGATCGGCAAGGGGCGCTGGCCGGCGGAGGAGATGGCGGCCATCCTGGCGTCCCGGGACAGGTCGCGCGCCGGCCCGACGGCACCGCCCCAGGGCCTGACGCTGGTACGGGTCACTTACGATCGGTAGCACCCCACGCAGGCCTTCTCCCCGACCTGCCGGCCGGCCGCGCGCACTCAGTCGCCGCCGCGTGCGGGAAGTCCCGAAACCGAGTGTAAAATCAGCACTTGGCCCATGTCGCTTGATCAACTGCTGGCGTGGATTCCTGCAGGCTCGCCGGACCTCGACCTGGCGCGGCAGGTCCAGGCCGATCGCCTGCCCCGCCACGTGGCCATCATCATGGACGGAAATGGCCGCTGGGCCGGGCGCCGGCACCTGCCACGGGTGGAGGGGCATCGGGCGGGCATCGAGTCCGTCAGGGAAGTGCTCGAGACGTCGGCCCGGCTGGGCATGGAGGTCCTGACGCTCTACGCCTTCTCGGTGGAGAACTGGAAGCGTCCGGCGGCCGAAGTCGGGACGCTCATGGCCCTTCTCAAGCGCTACCTGCGATCCGAGCTCTCGACGCTGCTCGAGAACAACATCCGCTTCCACGTCGTCGGCCGTCCTGACGGGCTCGCGCAGGACGTCCGCGAGGAGCTCGACGATGCCGCCGCGCGCACGTCGTCGAACACGGGGCTGCTCTTCAACATCGCGCTCAACTACGGCGGCCGCGCCGAGATCGTGGATGCCGCGCGTCGGGCCATGGCCTCCGGCCTGTCTCCGGACGCGCTCGACGAAGACCGCTTCGCGGCGCTGCTCTATACGGCCGGGCAGCCGGATCCCGACCTGCTGATCCGAACGAGTGGCGAGATGCGTGTCTCGAACTTCCTGCTCTGGCAGATTGCCTACGCGGAGATCTACGTCACCGAGACGCTGTGGCCGGACTTCAGGCGGCGCGACCTGCTGGAGGCGATTGTCGCCTACCAGAAGCGCGATCGGCGCTACGGCGGCATCGGTGCGCCGGTCGGTGCGGGCGTCGAGTAGCTGTTCCTCCCCATGACCCGATTGCTGAGCGGCGCCGCGATGGCGGCCCTGGTCGTCCTGCTCATCTGGTTCCTGCAGCCGGTGGCGCTGCTCGGCGTCGTCCTGGTCGTTGCGGCGCTCGCCTTCGTCGAGTATGCGCGGATCGTCGACGCGATTGGCGCGAAGATTCCCTGGTGGACCGCGCTTCTCGCCACGCTGGCCACCACCGCGATGGTGCCGTTCCCGTGGGTGTCGATCGAGGTGATTGTCGCGATGGCGCTCATCGCGACCGCGGCCAACGTGCTGCTGTCCGATCGCGTGGGTGCGCCCACCCTCGGCGACACGGCAGCGGCCGTGCTCGCGCCGGTCTACCTCGGCCTCCCGCTCGGCTCGCTCGTGGCGATCGCGGCGATCGGCGGGCGGGAAGCCGTACTGATTCTCATCGCGACGATGGCGGCGAGCGATACCGCGCAGTACTACACGGGCCGCCTCTTCGGCAGGACACCGCTGGCGCCGGTGAGGAGCCCGAAGAAGACGATCGAAGGCGCCATCGGCGGTTTCGTGATTGCCCCGGTCGTCCTCGTGTCCCTGGGCCGCGCCTGGCTGCCGGGACTGTCGCCCTGGCGGCTCGCGATCCTGGGGGTGCTCCTGGTGTTCGTCGGGATCGTCGGGGATCTCTTCGAATCGATGCTCAAGCGTGCGGCCGGGATGAAGGACAGCGGCACCATCATTCCCGGACACGGCGGCGTCCTCGACCGGATTGACGCGATGCTCTTCGGGGCGCCGATCTTCTACTACTTCCTCAGGTGAGGGACCGGTTGGCTCGAGGCATGAGACGCATCGCCATTCTCGGATCGACCGGCTCGATCGGCACGAGCGCGCTCTCGGTCGTCGATGCGCACGCCGATCGGTTGCAGGTGGTCGGACTCGCCGCCGGCAACAACGTCGGCCTGCTCGCCGAGCAGGTGCGGCGCTACGGGCCGCGCGCCGTCGCGATGGCGACCGGCGCTGGTCTCGACGCGCTCCGGCAGGCGTGCGGGAGCCTTCCCGAGTCGACTGGCGCGGGCCCCGACGGGCTCGTCGCGGTGGCCACGGCGGCCGACGTGGACCTGGTGCTCTGTGCCTCGTCGGGCACGGCGGGCCTCGAGGCCGTGCTCGCGGCCATCGATGCCGGCAAGGCCATTGCGCTGGCGAACAAGGAGATCCTCGTCATGGCGGGCGGCCTCGTCATGGAGCGCGCGCGCCGCCGCGGCGTGCCGGTGCTGCCCGTCGACAGCGAGCACAACGCCATCCATCAGTGCCTGCACGGCCGCACGCCCGGGGACGTGCGGCGTCTCGTCCTCACGGCGTCGGGCGGGCCCTTCCGCGGCCGCGCGCGGGACAGCCTTGGCGAGGTGACGGCGGCCGAGGCGCTCTGTCACCCGACGTGGCAGATGGGCCAGAAGATCACCATCGATTCGGCGACGCTGATGAACAAGGGGCTCGAAGTGATCGAGGCCCACTGGCTGTTCGGCATGCCGCCCGATCGGATCGACGTGATCGTGCACCCGCAGTCGATCGTCCACTCGATGGTGGAGCTCGCCGACGGATCGCTCATCGCGCAGATGGGCGTCACCGACATGAGGCTGCCCATCCAGTACGCGTTCTCCTGGCCCGAGCGCTGGGCGAGTCCGGTGCCGTCCCTCGACCTGGCGCGTCTGGGCGCGCTCGAGTTCCACGAGCCGGCAGGGGACGACTTTCCGTGCCTCGGCCTGGCCTACCGGTCGCTCCGGGCGGAGCGCAGTCTGCCGATCGTGCTGAACGCCGCCAATGAGGTCGCCGTCGCGGCCTTCCTGGACGGACGGCTGGGCTTCAACGGAATCGCGGATCTCATTGGTGCGACGATGGACGCGCACGCGCCGGGTCCGGCCGAGAGCCTCACCGACATTCGCCGCATCGACAGCTGGGCCCGCGCCCGCGCCGAGGACGGGGTGCGCGCGTTACAATCGAACTAGCTGGGCTGCCGCCCCGACCAGAGGCGGATCGCCAACGTCCGTATTGAAGAGGCATTCCACGTGACCACGCTGCTCGCGTTCGTATTCGTGCTCGGCGTCCTCGTCTTCGTCCACGAACTGGGCCACTACATGGCGGCCCGCTGGAACGGCGTGCGCGTTCTCACGTTCTCACTGGGGTTCGGCCCCAAGTTGTTGAGCGTGAAGCGCGGCGACACCGAGTACTGCGTCAGCGCGATTCCGCTGGGCGGCTACGTCAAGATGGCGGGCGAGAATCCCGAAGACCCCCGCTCGGGGCAGCCGGACGAGTTTCTGTCCAAGACCAAGTGGCAGCGGTTCCAGATCCTCATCATGGGCCCGCTCATGAACATCCTGCTCGCCATCATCGTCCTGGCGGGCGTGCTTCTCCAGGGCGCGGATGTTCCCGTCTACCTCGATCGGCCGGCGACGGTCGGCGCCGTCCTGCCCGGTTCGGCCGCGGAGCGGGCCGGCGTGCAGCCGGGCGACGTCGTCCTGCGATTCGGATCCGCCGAGGTGTCGAACTGGGAACAGCTCGAGATGGCGGTCGCGGCGCGTCCCGAGCGCGAAGTGGACATCGTCGTCAACCGCGATCAGCGGGAGGAGCGGCTCAGCATCCGGCCGGATCTCACCGAGCTCCGCACGCGGGGCGACGCGCGCTTCGAGATCGGGACGATCGGCGTGCTGCCGGACGTCAACCCGACCATCCGCGCGACCATTGCCGGTGAGCCGGCCGAGCAGGCGGGTCTCCTGGCGGGCGACGAGATCCTCTCGATCGACGGACAGCGCATGGTGTTCGCGTCGCAGGTGTCCGAGGCCATCGGCAAACACCCCGAGGAGGATATCGCCGTCGTCGTTCGCCGCGACGGTGTCGAGCATGCCGTGACCGTCACGACGAGGCGTCAGGGAGACGCCGGCCGCATCGGGATCACCATTGGCGATGCCGTGCGCTCGTACGAGCCGGGACTCCTCGAAGCCGTCGGCATGAGCGTGCAGCGGAACGTCGAGATGTCCGGCCTGATCTTCCGCACGTTGTGGGATCTCTTCAGCGGCGAGGCGTCGCCCAAGCAGTTGATGGGCCCGGTCGGCATCGCCCAGCTCTCCGGCGAATCGGTACAGGTCGGTTGGATCGCCCTCTTCAGCCTCATGGCCTCGCTCAGCCTCAACCTGGGGCTGCTCAACCTCCTGCCGATCCCGGTCCTCGACGGCGGACACATCTTCATCATGGGGATCGAGACGCTCGCGCGCCGCGACTTCAGCCTGGCCGTCAAGGAGAAGATGCTCTTCGCGGGGTTCGTCGCGCTGATGGCGCTCATGGTGACGGTCATCTACAACGACCTCACGCGCATTGCGTGGATCGAACAGCTGATGCCCTGGAGATAGAACAAGGTGCCCGGAGTGCACAGGTGCCCCGGGGTGCACAGGTGCCGGGTGCCTGCATGCGCCAGTCCTCGCGTGTTTGATCACGCGATCGTCAGTTCTTCTTCAATACCTGTCCAGGCCGCGCGCCGGTGTGCGTGCCTTCATCCAGCACAACCTGTCCATTGACGAGGACGGTGTCGATGCCGACGGGGTACTGGAATGGATCCTCGAAGGTCGCGCGATCGGCAACGGTGTCAGGGTCGAAGATGACCAGGTCGGCCCACTTGCCGGCGGCAATGGTGCCGCGATCGGCTAGGCCGAGCGTTTCGGCCGGCAGCGAGGTCATCTTGCGGACGGCTTCCTCCAGCGGGATCACCTGCCGTTCGCGGACGTAGCGGCCGAGCACCCGCGGGAAGGTGCCGAAGCTGCGCGGGTGCGGCACGCCGGCTCTCAGCGGGCCCTCGGTCGCGAACGCCGAGCCGTCGGATCCGATGGCCACCCACGGTTGACGAAGCGCCAGCTCCAGGTCGTCCTCGGACATGATGAAGTACACGCAGCCGACCGAGCCGCGTTCTTCGATCAGCAGGTCGAAGACGAAGTCGAACGGGTCCTTGCCGGCGAGCCTGGCCGCTTCGGCCACCCGCATCCCCTCGTACTTCCGGTTGGCCGATTCGCCCTGCTCGCGGGCGCCGCGGACGCGGCCGATCGATGCCAGCTGCACGTTCTGCCACGTGCCGGCGGACTGGTAGCGGTTGTCCCATGGAGCGGTCGGATCCGCCATGTCCCGCCGGATGCGGTCGCGTGTGGCCCGGTCCTGGAGCCGGGCTACGAGCTCGTCGGTTCCGCCGTCGAGCGCATACTGCGGCAGCGTGGCCGTCAGGCTGGTGCTGCTCGCGACGTATGGATATTGATCGGCCGTCACGCGCACGCCGCGTGCCCGGGCCGCTTCGACGATCTCCACCACCTCTTTCATCCGGCCGAAGTTGGCCTGCCCGGTGACCTTGATGTGAAACACGTGCACGGGCATCTTCGCCCGCTCGCCTATGGCAATGGCCTCTTCGATGCCTTCGCGCAGCCGGCGGCCGTCGTGGCGGAGGTGGGACGCATAGAGCCCACCGCGCGCTGCGGCCACCTGCGATAACTCCACGAGCTCCTCGAGCGACTGGTACGCGTTCGGAGGATAGATGAGCCCCGTGGACACGCCGAAGGCGCCCTGGTCCATGGCCGTGCTCACGAGGCCCTTCATGGCCGTCATCTGGTCAGCGGTCGGCTTCTCGTCCGCCTCGCCGACCGCGAGCTCGCGGACCTGGCCAAGGCCGACGTACGAGAGCAGGTTGACCGCGGTACCGCCCGTCTCGAGTACCGCGAAGTAGCCGGCGAAGTCGGTCCACGGCATCGTGCCGGATGCCTCGCGTCGCGGTGCGATCGATCCGGACTCGCCGATGACCTCCGTCGTCACGCCCTGCCGGATCTTGCTCTGGGCGTGCCCGTCGGTCACGAGCGGCATGTCCGAGTGGCTGTGCATGTCGATGAAGCCCGGCGACACCACCCGGCCTCGCGCGTCGATGGTTCGCGCGGCTGGGCCGGGCACCTCGCCCACGGCGGCAATCTGTCCGCCGGAGATGGCCACCGAACCCGTCCGTGGCGCCACGCCCGTGCCGTCGACGATGCGCGCGTTGGTGATCACCAGGTCGTAGTCAGGCAAGGCCGGAGGCTGCGTACATCCCCACGCCGCGAGTGCCAGAACGACGACTCCTGCCAACGGTGATCGCATCGAGGCCTCCGGTCCAGGTTCAAGGCAACCCTGAAGGGTTGCCTCTACACGTACACCCTTGGAGGCAACCCTTCAGGGTTGCCTGCGCCCACCTGCGTTGAAGTGCTCGATCAGCCCTTCGACGAGCGCCGCGATCGTCGCGCCTTCTGTACGCACAGTGACTGCGATGCCGGCCCGCGCCGCCGCGTCGGCCGTCGCGGGCCCGATCGTCGCGACAACGGTTCCGGAGAGGAGATCGGGCGCCTGTTCCGCGCCGTAGATCTCCACGAACGCGCGGACCGTGTTAGCGCTCGTGAAGGTGACGGCGTCGATCCGCCGGTCCAGAAGCTGCCGGTAGTAGTCGAGGTGCGCGTCGCTGGCAACGGTGGCGGCGCGGTAGGCCGTGACCTCGGTGACGTCGGCCCCCGACTCGCGGATGTCGTCGGCCAGCGAGTCGCCCGAGAAGTCCGACGTCAGGTACAGGATGCGCGCGCCCTCGAGCCGGTCGGCGTCGGCCAGTGCCGCGACAATGCCGGCGTTCCGGTGATCGGCCGGCTGCAGGTCGGGGCCGATGCCGTAGCGCTGCAGTCGCGCGGCGGTGCCCGGACCGACCGTGCAGAGCCGCGGACCTGCCAGCGCGCGAACGTCCCGCGTGCCCGCCAGCACGCGATTGACGAAGGCGGCAACCGCATTCGTGCTCGTGAAGACGATCCAGTCGAACGACGAGGCGGCGGCCGCCGCACGTTCGAGCGGACCGGTGTCGGCGGGCGGGGCGATGCGCAGCACCGGCGCTTCGATCGCCTCGGCGCCGTTCTGCTCGAGCAGTGCGACGAGCTCGGGAGCCTGGTCGCGCGACCGTGTCACGAGCACGCGACGTCCGAAGAGCGGGCGGTTGTCGAACCACCGCAGGTGCTCGCGCAGCCCGACGACCATGCCGACGACCAGCACGACCGGGATCGTCGGCGGATCGAGCCGGGTCCGCTCCGCGAGCTCCGCGAGGGTTCCGGTGATGGTCCGCTGCGACGGCAGCGTGCCGCTGGCGATGATGGCGGCGCGCTCGGCGCCCGGTCGGCCGTGCGAGAGCAGTTCCGACAACATGACCGGCAGCTGTCGCGGCCCGCAGAAGCACGCAATCGTGCCGTCGAGATGCGCAAGGCTGTCCCAGTCCACTTTCGGCAGCTGGCGGCCTTCGTCCTCGAAGCCGCGCACGAAGGTCACCGTGTCCCCGCCACGCGGGTAGGTGATCGGGATCCCGGCAAACGCCGGAATCCCGACCAGCGCCGGCACCCCCGGGATGACCTCGAACCTGACGCCCTGCTCGTGCAGGAAGATGGCCTCGGAGCCGCCGCGATCGAAGACGAACGGGTCGCCCCACTTGAGCCGCGCCACCGTCCGCCCTTCGCGGGCCTTCTCGGCGATGAGGAAGTTGATGGCGTCCTGCTCGCCTGCCTGCGGCGCCGCGCTCCCGACGTCGATCCGCTCGGCCGCCGCCGGGGCCTCATCGAGCAGGCGCGGGTGCACGAGGCGATCGTAAATGACGACATCCGCCGATTGCAGCGCCCGGAGACCGCGCAGGCTGATCAGGTCCGGTGCGCCCGGACCGGTGCCGATGAGAAAGACGGTCGGTTGCACGCTCGTGATTCTAGCCCGGACCATTCGTGTGGCCCGGATTAGTTCGGCCCAGGCTTCCGGAGCGTCGGGCGGTCGCGAGGGAGCGGGGTGCGGCACGTCGGCCTGCTCGAACGCGCGCAGGGGCGCGAGGCGACGTCGGCGGGCACCAGGGCTCAGTGTGCCGGTGCGTAGTAGCCTCGCCTCGTCCGCGCGGTGACGTTCGGCCGCGCGACCTGGACGAGGATGCGCCGCCACGTGCCGTCGCGGCGGTCGTTCCGCGGGGCATAACCGAGCGTGTACTGGCTCGAGAGCTCCTCGGCAATCTGGCCGTAGACGCCGGCAAGCTCTTCCACGCGCTGCGCGAAGAACGCGCGCCCGCCCGTCTCGAGCGCGAGCTGGCGCAGGACGAATTCGGCCTCGCGGAATCCCTTCAGCCCGGTGTTGTCCCGCGGCTGAAGGCCGATCGTGTAGATGGCGGTCTCGGACCGCTTCGCGAGGTCCAGCACCTCCTCGTAGCTGACGAGGCTCGTCGTGTCCTCGCCGTCCGACAGCAGCACGATCGCCTGCCGCCGCAGATCCTCCTCGTTCCTGGCCTTGACCTTGGCGAGCTCGCGAAGCGCGATGTAGACCGCGTTGTAGAGCGATGTGGACCCGCCGGAGACGGTCGATCGAATGGCCGCCTCGAGCGCGGCGCCGTCGCTCGTGAAGCCCTGGCGGATCGCGACCGAGCTGTCGAAGTCCACGACCTGCGCCAGATCCTGGGGCCTCACACGCCTGGCAAAGCCGATGGCGGCTTCCTGCGCCGTGTACATGCGCTCTTCCATGCTGGCACTGCTGTCGATGAGCAGCGACAGCGCAATCGGAAGGCTGGTGCGGCTGAAGTAGAGCAGTTCCTGGCGCGTGCCGTCCTCGAAGACGGTGAAGTCGGCCTCGGTCAGATCCGTCACGAAATGGTTCTGCGGATCGGCGACGGTGACGTTCAGCGAGACGACGTCCACGCCCGCGCGGAAGACCTGCGACTTCTCCTGGGCAGCCGCCCCCAGCGTGAGCGCGATGAGGCCGACGAACGACAGGGCAGGAAGCCGCGCGCGCACCTAGCGCTCCTTCTGCCCGCGCGCCGGCGCCGCCCTGACCACGATGTCCTCCCTGGTCGACGTGACTTCAATCTTCCGCGGTGGAATCAGCGTCTCGGGCCGGCTGTACGTCACACGGTGCTGGTGGCGCAGGGCGCCGGCGATCTTCGCAAGCGCCTGTTCGTAGCTCATGCTCGCCAGCACGTCCTCGCGCCAGCCGCCGCTCTCGAGAATGCCCCGGTCGAGGACGACCGATCGGTTGCGCGCCGCCTCGCTGCTCATCGAGCCTGCCGGGTTCAGCAGGACCACCGCGCTCAGCATCGCGCCGCTCGAACTCAGGCTGTCGAGCACCTGCGTGTAATAGAGGTTGCTGAACTCGATCTGCTCCAGCGACACGAGCACGATGGCCGCGCGGTCCGACTCGCGCTTGCCGAGGCCGCGCGAGACCTCGACGATGGCGTCGAGCAGGGTGGCGCCCGAATCGGGCTGCGCGAAGACGCGGTTGGCGGCCTCGAGGAGCCGGGCCTGGTCGGTCGTATAGTCCTGCAGAATCGTCGGCCGATCCGCCGTCGACACGAGCGCGATGGGCCCGAGACCGTCGATGCTGCGGATGAACGACGAGAGCGCGGCGCGGAGATCGGCAATCGTGGGCTGCGCCGCGGCCTGGTTGTCCACCACGATCGCCACGGGCATCGACGAGGTTGCCGGCACGACGCGCGACACCTCGCGGACGACGCCGTCCTCGGTGACTCGCAGGTCCTGGACCCCGAGTGTCTCGACCGGAGCGCGCGTGGCCTTGTCGACCGCGCTCACATAGAGGACGCGTTCGGACGCCTGCGCGCCGGCGAGCACGACGGGAACGACGGCGGTCACGGCAAGAGCCAGCAACCGGCCAAGGGGCGTCGCCGTCTCCTGGGCGCGCTCCGCGCGCCTGGGACCGCCATGCGGAAGGAACAACCGGGAAGAAAATCTCGCTCCGGGCCGCAAAGCGGTCCAGACGGACGTGAATCGCAACATGGCAGCACCTGCGCTGGCCGGAGGCGCACCGGGGCAGCTAGTCGCAGTATACGGCTTTGGCCCCCCGGTTCACTGGTATTGCGCGTGGCGGCTGGTTGCCAGAGAAGGGTGATGAGCCTGACATCGGCCACATTCGATCAGCCCGGCGCCGTTGATGCCCCCAACTCGCGTGAATACCGGGCGCTGGGTTCGGGGCGAGGCGGGAAGTCCCTGCCGCACAGGAACTACACTGTGCCGTATGGCCGATTCGCCGAGCACGCTGCGGACCGTGGGCCAGCTGAGCACGGTGGGCCTTTCGTTCGTCCTCGCACTCGTTCTGGGCTTTGGCGGTGGCTACTGGCTCGACGGCTGGCTCGGCACGCGGCCCTGGCTGGCCTTCGTCGGCTTCTTCGTCGGGCTGGCGGCCGGTGTGCTGAACGTCTACCGAGTCATGCAGTCGGTCGGGGCCGGAGGCGGTTCCGCGGGCCCGCCGAAGAGCGACGGGGCATGAGCCCTGCGGGCGCCGGCACCCGATTGTGGCGCGACGCCATTCTCGTGTGTCTTGCGGCGGCGGTCCTGTCGTGGGTGGTCTGGCCCCGTGACTGGCGGGTGGCGGCAGGCATCCTGGGCGGCGGCACGCTGATGGGCCTGTCGGCGTGGGCTGTCAGGGGTGTGGTGGATGGGTTTCTCGGGGGTCCGGGCTCGCGCCGGCGGGGCTGGGCCGTGCTAGTGAAGTTTTTCACAAGACATGCTATACTCGCCGTCGCGGCCTACGGTATGATGGCGCGTTTGGAGCTCGACCCCGTCGGGATGCTCGTCGGCGTGTCCTCTCTGGCGCTCGCCGCCGGGCTGGAAGCCGCAAGGGTGATTCGGGCGCGTGGCGACGGTGGATCGAGCCGGTAAGCCCGCCTCGACGGTTCGGCTTTCTCCGTGATTTTGCAGTGATTTTCGAGTATTCGGTGTCCAGGGAGGCGTTTGCTGTGAGCACACGACGGTCCGTGCTGGTGTCGTTGATGTTGGGGTTCGTGGTTCTTGGCCTGGGGTCGCCGGCCTACGCGCAGGAGGGAGCCGCGGCTGCCGCCGCCGGAGCCGCCGTGCAGTGGTCGATCATCACCGCCGGCTTCGCGCTGGCCATTGCCGCCTTCGGCGCCGCGCTCGGTCAGGGCAAGGCCGTGGCGTCCGCAGCCGAGTCGATTGCCCGGAACCCCGGCGCCGCCGGCGAGATCCGCGGCGCGCTCATCCTGGGCCTCGTCCTCATCGAGTCCCTGGTCATCTACGTGCTCCTCGTGTCGCTCATCCTCTTCTTCCTGAACCCGTTCGTCGGGTAGACGGGAAGATCGCACACCATGCCAACGGGGCCCGCTCGTCCGAGCGCGGCCCCGTTTTTCATGGGCGGAACTCCCATCTCCCGCCTGCCCTGAGCGCTCGATCCTGCGAGCCGAAGGATGACGCGCCTCGACCTGCTCCTCGTGACGATGGTGGTCATCTGGGGCGGCAACTTCTCGCTGGTCAAGGTGGCACTCCGCGACTTTCCGGAAGCCGCGTTCAACGCCTTCCGGCTCGGCATCGCGTCTTCGATCTTCCTGCTTGCGGTCTGGTGGATCCGCCGGACCGCGCCTGCTGGAACGGTCACAAAGCCGATCACCTCGTCCGACTGGCGGCGCCTCGTCGTGCTGGGGGTCGTCGGCCACCTGCTCTATCAACTGTGCTTCCTCGCCGGCGTGAAGCGGACGAGCGTCGGCAACGGGTCGCTCATCATGGGCACGACACCGGTGGTCGTGGCGCTCATGAGCGCGTGGGTCGGGCACGAGCGCGTCTCGCTGATGCGGTGGGCCGGCGCAGCCATCTCGTTCGCCGGCCTGTACATTGTCGTCGGCGGGCATGCGAGTTGGGGAGGAAGCCGTGTCGGCGACGTGCTGATGCTGGCGAGCGTGGTCTGCTGGGCAACCTATTCGGTGGCGTCGGTGCCGCTCCTCAGGAGCCACTCGCCGCTCGTCGTCACGGGCTACTCGATGACGATTGGCGCGGTTTTCTATACCGCGGTGTCGGTGCCGTTCCTCAGTGGTTTCGACTGGTCCACCGTCTCGGGACTCAGCTGGGGGCTGATGACGGCGTCGGCCGTGCTCGCGCTCGCGTTCGCCTATCTCATCTGGTACACGAGCGTCCAGCGCGTGGGCACGACGCGAACGGCCATCTGGAGCAACGTGACGCCTGTCGCGGCCATTGCCATTGCGGCGGTGTGGCTCGGCGAGCCTGTGACGGCCAATCAGGCGCTGGGCTCGATTGCGATCTTCACCGGCCTCTTCATTACCAGGCGGGGCTGAGTTGCCTTTCGGCGCGGATTCGAACGATCGTTCAGGCAATGTCGTTTGCATGTCCCGTCTCTTTTCGGTAACGTTGCGCGTTGACGGGTTCGCGTCTTCAGGTCGCGGCCCGGCGTTCGTCGGCGTCTTGCACGACCTTTTCGGGCCTCTGGCCCGTGTTGCAGTTTCGGCGCGTCGTTCCGGTACTATCCCGCCTTCTGTTCCGGCTGGTTCCCACACCAGAACGGTTCCCCGGCGTCCACCGGTCTGATCAGCCCGCTTCACCATGTTGTTCGTGTGCCTTGCGCACGCGGCGAGAGCACTCTGCTTCGTCCGCGGACGGGAGGTGTGTTGTTTGAAGTGGCCGTGGACGGTCCGCCGGGAGATCCGGCCCTCCACAGGAGGAGAGTCAGCATGAAGTGTTGGACCAAGGGGCTGTTGCCCTTGCTCGTGGCGGTGTCATTTGCGACATCCGCGTTCGCGCAGGGTGGCGGCGCCAGCAGTACCGGTACGATTCAGGGACGCGTCGCCGACGCGCAGGGCGCCGTCCTGCCCGGGGTGACGGTCACCGCGACGAGCCCCGCTCTCATCGGTCAGCAGACGACCGTGACGTCCGAGACCGGGAACTATCGCTTCCCGGCGGTGCCTCCGGGCACCTACACGCTCACCTTCGAGCTCCCGGGCTTCAATACGCTCAACCGTGAAGGCATTCAGATCACGCTTGGCTTCACGGCGAACGTCAACGTCGAGTTGTCGCTCGCCACACTGCAGGAGACGGTCACGGTCACCGGTGCATCGCCCGTGATCGATACGACATCGACGCGGGTGCAGCAGAACTTCAAGATGGAAGAGCTGCGCTCGCTGCCGAACGGCCGTGACATGTGGGCGCTGCTCGCCGTGACGCCATCCGTGCAGATGTCGCGCATCGATGTCGGCGGCAATCGCGCCGGCACGCAGACGGGGTACCAGGCCTACGGCTTCACAGGCCAGGTGCGCGTGCTCATCGAGGGCATCAACACCACCGAAGGCACCGGCGGCGCCGGCTTCTACTTCGACTACTCGTCGCTCGAAGAGGCCTTCATGGGCACGACGGGGCAGGGCGCGGAGATGCCGAACCCCGGCGTCCAGAGCCAGTTCATCGCCAAGTCCGGCGGCAACCAGTTCTCTGGCGAGGGATACCTCGACTGGTACAACAACGCGCTGCAAGGCTCGAACATTCCGGCCGACGTGATCGCGCGCGGCATCCGGGAGGGCAGCAACGAGATCCAGAACTACTACGACACGGCCATCAACGTGGGCGGTCCGATCAAGAGGGACAAGCTCTGGTGGTTCGGGACCTACCGGACGCAGGGCAACTCGGTCGAGCAGCCCAACTTCCAGGGTGACCTCGCCGGGAAGACCTTCGACACGACGCTCTGGAACCCGGTGGCCAAGGTCACCTACCAGGTGAACCAGGCGAACAAGCTGATCGCGTATTACCAGTACGGCCAGAAGATCCAGCCGAACCGCCTCCCTTACGCCACTTACACCTACACCAACGACGCCCAGACCAACCGCCAGGATTCCGGCAGCTGGGTGTGGAAGGGCGAGTGGAACTCGACGATCAACGACAAGCTGTATGTCGAAGCGCGTTTCGGCGACTTCGGCTACTACTTCCCGCTGATCTCGAACGGCGACGCCGGCTACTTCTTCCGTGACACCGGTCTCGAAGTGCTCGAGGGCTCGCATCAGCGTCAGCAGTTCGACCGCGACAGGAAGCAGCTGACCGGCGCGGCCACCTACTTCCTCGACAGCACGAAGGGCACGCATACGCTGAAGTTCGGCGGCGAGCTGCTGCTCGAGAAGGGCTGGGAAGGCTACACGGAGTATCGCGGCGGCAACATCGAGCACAACTACGCCAACGGCCGCAGCAGCAATGTGGTCTTCGGCTTCCCGACGGCCACCGACGTGGGCGGCTTGCGCGTCAACGACAACGGCGGTCTCTTGTCGATGGCCAACCTCGACGCCTTCGGCCTGTTCGTCAGCGATGCCTGGGCCTTCGGCCGGATGACGGTCAACGCGGGCGTCCGCTACGACCGCTACAAGAGCTGGCGGCCGGAGCAGATCCAGCTCGGGGGCACCAACGGGCCGGTCACCATCGAGGACGTCACGTTCCCCGAGGAGACCGTACTGACGTGGAACTCCTTCGCGCCGCGCATCGGCGCCGTCTATGACCTGAGCGGGAACGGCCGCTCCGTGATCAAGGCCAACTACGGCCTCTTCTGGCACAACCCGGGCGTCGGCCTGGCCGGCTCGTCGAATCCGAACCAGGCGGTCAAGACGGCCACCTACCAGTGGAACGACCTCAACAACGACCAGCGGTATCAGGCGGGTGAAGAGGGTGCTCTGACCGCATCGGCGCTGGCCGGCGGCGTGCGCGTCGACCCGAACATGAAGCAGCCGTACACGCACGAAGTGGGCGCGTTCTTCGAACAGCAGTTCACGGAGGTGCTTGGCGGTCGAATCGGGTATGTCTACAAGACCGAGGACGATCTCTACGGGACGTTCGTACCCGGTCGGAGCGCCCTCAACGGCGCCTACAGCACGCCGTTCGAGTTCCGCGACGTGGGCGTCGACGGCGTGGCCAACACGGGCGACGATGCCTTCATCACGCTCTACGGCATGCCGCGCGATCTCGCCGGCAACTATCCGGTCGACCAGGTCGTTCAGAACATCGACGGCCGCCAGTCGCGCTACAAGACGTTCGAAGTGTCGATGAACAAGCGCTACGCGGACAAGTGGTCCGCGCAGGCGGGGTACAGCTTCACGTGGCTGAACGACTTCATCACGACGGCGACGGCAAGTTTCCCGCAGACGCCGAACATGCCCGGCCTGGAGGACCGGACCATGTGGAGCCTGAAGTTCTCGGGCAGCTACGACGGGCCGTGGGGCGTCCGCATCTCTCCGATCCTTCGTCACCAGTCGGGCGGAAACTTCGCGCGGACGATCTCGGTGCCCGCCTCGGCAGGCAACGCCTTCAACCTCATCGTCCCGGCACAGACGATCTATGCCGATCAGGCGGCCGACAACCGTCAGGACAACATCTGGGTGGTCGACACGCGCCTCGAGAAGACGTTCGACGTCAGCAGCCGCACGCGGCTGCGCACCTTCGTGGACTTCTTCAACATCACCAACAGCTCCGCGGCCGAGACCATCACGGCATCGACGGGTGCGAACTACCTGCGCCCGGCGGCCATTCTGGCGCCGTTCACGATGCGCCTGGGCGTCCGGTTCCTGTGGTAGCGTGATGCCAGGCGGGCAGGATCCGGACCCGGTCCGGGTCCCGCCACGCCGGGAATTCGCGTTCGACTCCTGTGGGGAACTCACCCTCGCGGGTGGCCGCCTTTCGCCAGGCGCCACCCGCTTTTTTCATGTACGGGCGTGTCTGGCCCCCGCGTAACGGGAATCCCGACCCAAAACAACAGTCTTTTGAACGTTCGTTCTAAGGTATCTCATTGCAATTCCTACCTACTTTGTCTACATTCGTCCCCGCCCGTCAGTGGGTATCCGCTCGCCGGCTTCGTGTCAGCACGTCGTTCGGGTACCAAGGCAAGTCGTCGCACGGGGACTCACGAGCGAAGTCGGACGGTCCCGTCGTTCGGTCGTGGAGCCGGTCTTTGAAAGGGCCGGTCGTTGCAAGTAGTTGTTTTCGTGGGTTTGAGGTCCGCGCAGGGCCGCCCCCATTCAGGAGGATCAGCATGAAGCGTTGGTCGTTCGCCGCGCTCAGTCTTGTACTGGCGTTTGCGGCAGCCGCACCTGCATTCGCGCAGGGCGGTGGTGCGAGCAGCACCGGTACCATTCAGGGACGTGTTTCCGACTCTCAAGGCGCCGTGCTTCCGGGCGTCACCGTGACCGCCACGAGCCCGTCGCTGCTCGGGCAGCAGACCACGGTCTCGTCCGAGACCGGCAATTACCGGTTCCCCGCCGTTCCTCCGGGCACCTACGCCGTCACGTTCGAGCTGGCCGGCTTCAACACGCTGCGCCGCGAAGGCATCCAGATCACGCTCGGGTTCACGGCCAACGTGAACG
>CAZJBN010000038.1:27376-31948 GCA_964543955.1 uncultured Bifidobacteriaceae bacterium | reverse complement strand
CTAGACCGAAGGTGAGGAACAGCCCGACCGCATGCGCGACGAGAAGGACGACGAGGGTCGTCCATAACCACGCCGCCACGCGGGCGGGCACTACGGAGGCCCTGATGACGTCAGTCGCCATGCTCGTCCCGCCTTTCTGCAGACCGCCATGCCTGTGAGTCCCTCGCTCCAGTTTCGCCGGAACGACAGCTTACCCCCGCTGGCGTGGTGCGCGAAGCTCGATCGCGCGCTGACGATCGTCGTGGAGCATGGCCCCGGGGTCGACACCGGCCCCGACTACTTCGTCGAAGGCGTGTGGAGCCTGCCGTTCGGCGACACGCGGTTCAGCACGTCGGAGGTCATGCTCGGGTCCGGTGGCCGGGTCGACAGCGGGCGCGTCATCTTCACGCCGACCACGCACACCCTGGAGCGGCTCTGCAGCCTCAGGCTGGGCGATCGGCTGTTCGTCTCGAACTCGCTTGCCTATCTGCTCGAGGCGACGGGATCGAGGCTGGACATCCGGAACTCACAATACGAGGTCGAGCTCCTCAGTTACCTGCGCGGCTATCGGAAAGCCGTCAAGACGATTCGCCTCCACGGCGGGCGGCACGTCTCGCTCCACTATCACGAGTCGTTCGCGGTGGACGAGACACTCACGCCACGCTCGATCTCTCCCCCCGAACCGCCCGCGTTTCCGTCGTACCACGACTACATCGGCTACCTCGACCGCACCATCCGCCGCCTCCACGACAACGCGAATGCACCGGGCCGCCGAATCAACTACACGCCGCTCGGCACCATCTCGTCTGGCTACGACTCGCCGGCCTGTGCCGTGCTGGCACGGCGTATCGGCTGCCGGCGCGCCTTGACCTTCGCGGAGGCCCGGGTCGAGTTCGCCCCCATGATGGCGGTGGCGGACGACAGCGGCTCGCACATCGGGGAGAGGCTCGGCTACGAGGTCGAGACCGTCAGACGCGACGACTACCTCGAGGCGAGCGGCTTTCCCGAAGCGATCTTCCTCGCCTCCGGCAACGGTGGCGACGACGCGGTGTTGAGCGGGCTGGCAGGGCGCCTCCGGCACAGTCTGCTCTTCACGGGATTCCTCGGCGACACCGTCTGGGCCACACATGCCCAGGATCCCGCGCTCAGCAGGGAATACCGCCTGCGATTCCCCAACGGCGGCAGCATGCAGGAGTTCCGGCTCAGGGTGGCGTTCGTTCACCTGCCTGTTCCGCTCCTGACCTTCACGCGCCACGCGGACCTCGAACGGATTTCGCGTTCCGACGAGATGGCGCCCTGGCGGCTCGGGACGAAATACGACCGGCCGATTCCGCGGCGGCTCGTCGAGGAGGCGGGCGTGCCGAGGGAGGCGTTCGGCATGGAGAAGCGCGCGATCAGCCAGCCGTTCTGGCTGCAGCGTGCGAGCGAGAGCACGATGAGCCGGGCCTCTCTCGCCGACTTCAGGCAGTTCGTGAAGCGGGCCTCGAGCCAGTTCCCGCTGGGCCTCGCCCAGGTCAGGGCCGAGGCCCTGTTCCGTCGGGTCCGACACGTCGTTCGGAAGCGGCTTCCCGGGTTTGCGAGCGATCCGTACTCGTCGGACGCCTATCTCGAGGCCACCGCCAACCCGGAGCCGCTGCGCTTCCACTGGGCCATGGAGAAAACGCTGCCGGCGTATGCAGGGGCCCGACTTGGCCGCGAGACGTGAGGAGCGCCAGGGCGTCGCCCTGCACTCGTCGCTCCTCCCTGCTCACTCCGAGAGCGCGATGACGGGGTCGGTGTTCGCGGCGCGCCGTGCCGGCACGAGGCAGGCCGCGAGCGCAACGGCCATCAGGATGCCTGCGACGACCGCCACGACCGAGGGCTCCATCGCCCCGACACCGTAGAGTTGCGACTCGAGCGCACGACGCACGAGGAAGGCGCCCGCCAGTCCCACCGCCGAACCGATCCCGACCATCAGCGCGCCTTCGCCCAGCACGAGCCCGAAGATGCGAGGCGCCCCCGCGCCGAGCGCCATCCGGATGCCGATCTCGCGGCGCCGCTGCGAGACCTGGTAGGCGAGGACGCCGTAGATGCCGATGGCGGCGAGGAACAGGGCGACGAGCGCGAAGCCGGCGGCAAGCAGCGTGGGCGTCCGGCGATCCAGCAGCGCCTCCTCCGTCCGCTCGCCCATCGTGCGGATGTTGTAGAGCGGCAGTTCGGGGTCGATGCCGCCAATGGCGCGCCGTACCGTATCGGCCATGGCTCTGGGATCTCCGCTCGTGCGAACCACCAGGCCCATGCCGCGCGTGGGTCGCTGGCGATACGGGAAGTAGTACGCTCCTGGTCGTTCCGTCCCGGCAGTGTCCACCATGCCGCGGATGCGCATATTGGCCACGACGCCCACGATGGTGAGCATCTGGTCCTCCGGCGGCGTCTCGAACAGGCGCTCCGGATTCTCCGGCTGATACATGCGCTTTCCGATCGCGTCGCCATCCGGCCAGAATCGCCGGGCCAGCCGTTCGTCCACGATGATGACACGAGGCTCGTGCTCGGCGTCGCCTGCCGTGAACCACCGTCCGGCCACCAGACGCGCGCCCATCGTCTGGAAGTAGTCGTCGGTGACCGACACGCTGAAGGGCGAGATCAGCGACTCGCCCGGAGCCATCTGGTAGCCCTCGGCGAGGATGACGCTGTCGTTGGAGCTGCCGCTGAAGGGAATGGACGACGAGAACCCGGCGGCCTCCACACCGGGCAGCATGCGCACGCCCTCGAGCAGCCGGCCGGCCAGGCCGTTGAGCTCGAGGTCCCCGGGGTAGCGAGCAGCGGGCGGGTTGACTAGCCCGGTCAGCACGCGCTCCCCGCGAAAGCCGGGGTCGACCGACAGGATGCGCTGGAGGCTTGCGACCATCACGCCCGCTCCGACGAGAAGCATCAGGGCAAAGGCGACCTGGCTCGCGACGAGCAGCCGGCGCGCCATGCGTGACGATCGGCTGGCGGTTCCCGAGCGGCCTTCTTCCCGCATCACCTGCGCGACGTTCGATCGCCGCAGCGCGACAACGGGCAGGATCGCCATCATCATGCCCACCACGGCGACAAGCACCAGCGTGAACGCGATGACGCGATAGTCGATCGCCACCTCCGATCCGCGGGGCAGTTGATCGATGCCGACCAGCGGCGCCGAGGCCACCGCCCACCAGCCGAGCCAGAGGCCGAGGAGACCGCCCGCTGCGGCCACCACCGTCATCTCGGTCGCACTCTGCCGGATGAGCCGAGCGAAGGTCGCGCCAAGCGAATGGCGCGTCGCCAACTCGCGTTGGCGCGCCGTGGCGCGGACCAGTACGAGGTTCGCCACGTTGACGCAGCCGATGACCAGCACGAACAGCACGCCGGCGAACAGCAGGATCAGCGTGCGGCGCGTGTCGCCGACGATGAAGTCCTGGAAGGCGACGGCGCGCGTGCCAAAGCCGGCGTCCATGAGGACCTGCCGCAGATGCGGGAAGCGCTCCAGGTTGGCGGCATTGAGCGCATCCAGCTGGGCCTGCACCTGCTCCACCGAGGCGCCGGGTTGGAGACGGCCGAGTTGCTGCCAGCTGTTGCTGTGCCGCTGGTCGTCGGCGCGATCGGCAGGCGTGAAGGCCACGGCACGGACGATGGCCATCTCGGGATCGAGAAAGCGGAAGTCCGCGGGGAGCACGCCGACAATCTCGAAGGGCACCCCGTTGATCCGGATCGTCGTGCCCACCACGTCCTCGCGACCGCCGAGGGCGCCACGCCAGTATCCGTCCGTGAGGACGACCTTCTGGTCCTTCCCGACCTCGGCCTCTTCCTCGGTGAAGAGCCGTCCTCGTGCGGCGCGGACATCCAGGACACGGAAGAAGGACGGCGTGACGGTCAGACCCTGTACGCGCTCGGTCCCGGGCCGATCGCCTCCGCCCACTGTGAATCCGGCCTGTCGATACATGCCCAGGCTCTCGAGCGCACTCACAGACTCGAGGCGATCGTAGTAGTCGGGCACGCCGTTGTCGGAGATCTCGACCCCCGCCCCGGGGTATCGATTGTGCATCGTCACCAGGCGATCCGGCGCTGGAAGCGGCAGCGGTTTGAGGAGCACACCGTTCACGACCGCGAACATCGCGATGTTGGCCGCAAGGCACAAGCCGAGCGTCGCCACCGCGGCGACGGTGAAGGCGCGATCGCGGCGAAGCGACCGCACGGCGAAGCGGAGGTCCTGCCAGAGACGGTCCATGGCCGTATTGGACGCCCAGGCCCATTGGTTTGTTTCCTGGAAGACGCAGATACGCAGACCAGACACAGATGCACAGATCAGACACAGATGCGCAGGTCGGACACAGATGCGCAGACTGGACACAGATGTGCAGACTGGACACAGATGCGCGGACCGGCATTGATGAGGCGGTAGGCGTAAATGGCACGAATGGATCAATCGGTTCGGGCGTTCGGCATGCGGCCGCGGCGCGGCCGCACAGCCGGTCTACGCTCGTGTCAGCGTCCCCCTGCCTGTCTGTGTCATCTGTGTGTCGCCTGCGTCATCTGTGTTGGCCTGCGTCATCTGTGTTGGCCTGCGTCATCTGTGTTGGCCTGCGTCATCTGTGT
>CAZJBN010000038.1:0-27276 GCA_964543955.1 uncultured Bifidobacteriaceae bacterium | reverse complement strand
GCCTGCGTCATCTGTGTTGGCCTGCGTCATCTGTGTTGGCCTGCGTCATCTGTGTTTGGAGCCTGGAGTGGGTCGGGGCATAATGGGAAGTGCCTGCCAGGAAGGGCCTGATGCCCCTGTTGCTTCGCGGTCGGTCCATCCAGACGAGGTGGATTCTGGCCCTTGTCGTGGCGTTGCCGCTCGCCGCGCGGCCGGCAATGGCGCAACCGACGCCCCCGCCGACGACGAGCATCTCGCAGGATCTGCCTTCAGCCGACTTCCTGTTCTCCAGCCCGCGCCTCACGCTCGGCGTACGCGGCGCCTACGCCATGCCGTCGGGCAGCAGCGACCTCTTCGACTTCATCCAGGATCAGCTGACGCTGGACAGCGGATCGCTCAATGGTCCGGCGTTCGTGCTCGACGTCGGAATACCCGTGACGTCCCGGATGGATGTCGTCGGCGGATTCGAGTTCGCGCGCGGGCGAGCCAGCTCCGAATACCGCGACTTCGTGGACAACAACGATCTGCCCATTCAGCAGGAGTCCTCGCTCCGCCAGAACGCGCTCACCGGCAGTGTGCGCTTTCTCGTCCTGCCGCGCGGACAGAGCATTGGACGCTACGTCTGGATTCCGGCCCGGGTGACGCCATACATCGGCGCCGGCGGCGGCGTCCTCTGGTGGCAGTTCGAGCAGCGCGGCGACTTCGTGGACTTCCAGGACATGGGCGTCTTCACGGACGTCTTCGAGTCCCGGGGCACGACGCCGACCGGCCATCTGTTTGGAGGGATGGACGTCCGGATCTACAAGCGCCTCCTCGTTACGTTCGAAGGGCGCTACCTGTGGGCCTCGGGCACGCTGGGCCCGGACTTCATCGGCTTCGATCCCATCGATCTGTCGGGATTCCGGTTGTCGACCGGCATCAACGTCCTGTTCTGAGCGAGGAGGCCCTGCCATGACCCTTCGAATGCTCGTTCTCGTCGCGGCCGTCGCCATTCCGTCTGCGGCAGGCGCCCAGCATGCTCCCGCGCCTGACCCGCGGTGGGAGCCGTGGCTGGGGTGCTGGGATCTCAGGACGGAGAACCTCACGGACGGCGACGTCGACCCGGTCGTGGCCGCCGCCCGTACCGCGTTGCCATCGACACGCTCCGGCGGCATTCGCATCTGCGCCACACCCACCGATTCGTCCGACACGGTGCGTCATCAGACCATCGTCAACGACGAGAGCGTGTTCGAGGAGCAAATCACGGCCGACGGACGCGACCACCCCATCGACCAGGAAGCCTGCGAAGGCACGCGTCGCGCTCAGTGGTCGACAACCGCGCGACAGCTCTTCACGAGCGCCACCGTGACGTGCAAGGGACAGCCGGCACGCACGATCTCCGGTCTCATGATGATGGTCACCGGACCCACGTGGGTGGATATCCAGTCGATGGAGGTCAACGGCCAGCGTGGCGTCCGCGTGCGGCGGTACGGCCTCTCGCGCGATCAGTCGTTCGTCAACGGACGGCCGGCCGCGTCGCGCGAAGCCACCACTGTCGTCCGGCGGCTGACCATCGATGAGGTGATCGAAGCCGCCAGCGAGGTCGACGCCGAGGTGCTCCAGGCCGCCATCATGGAAGTCGGCGCGAAGTTCCCCTTGAACGCCGAACGGCTCTCCGCCATGGGTGAGGCAGGCGTGCCCGGGAGCGTCGTCGATGTCATGGTCGCGCTGACCTTCCCCGAGAAGTTCGTCATCGAACGGTCCGGCGGTGGCGGCTACACCTCGGCGTGGGGCGGCGGCGGATACGACCCGTGGGCGCTATCGAGCCCGTACGCGTGGCTCGGCATGTACTCGCCGTTCGCGTACGGCTATTACGGCTACTACGACCCGGTGTACGGTCCCGGCTACGGTTGGGTCCCCGTCAATCCCGGCGACCTCGAGCCGGATGCCGGCGGTCGCGCCGTCAAGGGACAGGGCTACACGCGCGTGTCGCCCCGCCAGCCGGCTCCGATCCGCGTCAATGCCGGAGACAGAGTCGATCGCTCCGGAGCGGGCGGAACCACGGACTCCGGGTCTGGATCGGGTTCGACGGGCGGCGGCAGTTCCGGTGCGAGTTCCGGGGGATATTCGGGCGGTGGTTCGAGCGACAGCGGCGGACGGACGGCTAAACCGCGGCCGCCCGGCGGACGCTGATCCGCGCGGTCCGGCACGTCGGGCGGTGGGCACCTGCGCCGGGCCGCTCCCGAGACATCGCTCCCGAGGCGGGCCGTTCGACGAATGCCGATGGTTGACTCGGCGCGCCGTGCGCATCCCGCGCTCCCTGACATAGACTGTACGTGCGCTGCCGCAGCGCCACGCGGGTGCACGCGGCCGCCATCACATTGGAGGTTTGTTCCCCATGAGTGGCCCACTTCCCATCGGCGCCGACGCGCCTGACTTCGAAGCCGAAACGACCGAAGGTCCGATCCGCTTCCACGAGTGGCTCGGCACGTCCTGGGGCGTGCTCTTCTCGCATCCCAAGGACTTCACGCCGGTCTGCACGACCGAGCTCGGCTACATGGCCCGCGTGAAGCCGGACTTCGACAAGCGCAACGTCAAGATCATCGGGCTCAGCGTGGACCCGATCGAGAGCCACGTGGGCTGGTCGAAGGACATCGCAGAGACACAGGGCTACGCGCCCAATTACCCGATGATCGCCGACGCCAGGCTCGAGGTCTCCAAGCTCTACGGCATGCTGCCGGCCGAAGCGGGAACGAGCTGCGACGGCCGCACGCCCGCCGACAACGCGACCGTCCGCAACGTGTATGTGATTGGGCCGGACAAGAAGATCAAACTGCTCATCTCCTACCCGATGAGCACGGGCCGCAACTTCGACGAGGTGCTGCGCGTCATCGATTCGCTGCAGCTTTCCGCCAGGCATCAGGTCTCCACGCCGGTCAACTGGAAGAACGGCGACGATGTCATCCTCCAGGCCTCGGTGTCCGACGACGAGGCAAAGAAGCGGTATCCGGGTGGATGGAAGGCGCCGAAGCCGTACATCCGAATCGTCCCCCAGCCGGGGGCCTGAGGAGAGCCATGCGAACACGCCACCTCGTCATCGCTACCGCGGCTGTGCTCTCGCTCGGCCTTGCCATTGCCGCCGCACGCGGGCAGCAGGCGCCGCCCGAGAAGATCACCGTCTACAAGACATCGACCTGCGGGTGCTGCAGCCTCTGGGTCAAGCACCTGCAGGCCAGCGGCTTCGAGGTCGAGGCTCACGACATCGACCAGGACAAGCTGACCGCCCTCGCCCGTGAAGCGGGTGTCACCGACGACCTGCAGTCCTGCCACACCGCGAAGGTCGGCCGCTACGTCGTCGAAGGCCACGTGCCCGCGGCGGACATTCACCGGATGCTGAAGGAACGGCCGGCCATTGCCGGCATCTCCGCACCCGGCATGCCGATGGGCTCCCCGGGCATGGAGCAGGGCGGCATCAAGCAGCCGTACGACGTGATCGCGTTCACCAGGAGCGGGCAGCGCAGCGTCTTCGCGAAACACTGACCACCATCCCGCACAGCCCTTCGACGGAGGATGCATCGATGAACGGCACCGACTCCCGGCAGTTCGACCAGGACCTGCTCAACGTCTTCGACCAGTACGTCCACGGCGACATCGATCGCCGCGGCTTTCTCGATCGCGCGGCCCGCTTCGCCGTCGCGCCCGTGACGGCCGCGATGCTGCTCGACGCGCTCAACCCGAAGTTCGCCGAAGCGCAGCAGGTGCCCAGCAACGATGCACGGGTTCGCACGGAATACCTGGAATACGATTCGCCAGGCGGCTACGGGAAGATGCGCGGGTATCTCGTGAAGCCGGCCTCGTCCTCCGGCAAGCTGCCGGGCGTGCTCGTGGTGCACGAGAACCGTGGACTCAACCCGCACATCGAGGACATCACGCGCCGCATGGCGCTCGAGAACTTCGTGGTCTTCGCCCCCGACGCCCTCTTCCCGCTCGGCGGGTACCCCGGCGACGAGGACAAAGCGCGCGAGGTCTTCCCCAAGCTCGATCAGACGAAGACGCGCGAGGACTTCGTCGCCGCGGCCAACTACCTCAGGGGGCGGCCCGACTGCACCGGCAGCATTGGCGTCACGGGCTTCTGCTACGGCGGCAGCATTGCCAACATGCTGGCCACCCGCGTGCCGGAGATCAAGGCGGCGGTCCCGTTCTACGGCGGTCAGGCCCAGGCGGCGGACGTGCCGAAAATCAAGGCCACGCTCCTCATCCACTATGCCGAGAACGACGAGCGCGTGAACGCCGGATGGCCGGCGTACGAGAAGGCGCTCGACGCCAACAAGGTGCGCTACGAAGCGCATTTCTACCCGGGCACGCAGCACGGGTTCAACAACGACACCACCCCACGCTACGACGCGGCGGCTGCCAAGCTCGCCTGGCAGCGAACCGTGGACTTCTTCAACGCGCACCTCCGGACATAGCAAGGCAGAAGTGAGAAGTGAGAAGCCTGGAGCCGCTTCCAACTTCTCACTTCTGTCCGGCCTCCCGCCTCGCGCCGGTTCCCGACTCCCGGTTCCCGGTTCCCGACTGAGATAGGAGATGATGCGGCTGGTCCGTCAAGATCACTAGAAGAAGGAACCTGAGCCCCCCAGGTCCCACTCCGGCAGGAGTGTGCAATGGAGATCAGGACACACCTGCGGCGTCAGCTGCCGATTGCGGGAACGGCCCTCCTGGTGGCCGCTGCCGGCATCATTGCGCTCGTCTACCTGAACAACGTCCAGCAGCAGCAGCGTTACCTGGCGAGCCGCAACTTCCGGCTCCTTACGACCCTTGCCGTCCAGGCCGAGCACGTCCTGTCCAACCATGCGCGCGTCATCAGGAACCGGCTGGGCTCGCCGCAGGAAGGCATGTCCGTCGAACAATGGCTCTCCCCAGAGCGCTTCGGCCCGCGGACGCGGGTCACCGCTGTGGCCTCGTCCGCCGCTCCGGGCGGCGCCGCACCCGGGCGTGCCGATCTGGACGAGTACGACGTCAGCGTCGCCGGCAAGGGCTCCACGCTCGAGTTCAAGTGGCAGCCCCGCGAGCCAGGCTCCCAGCCGGATTTCTCCATTGCCGTGGCAGCCGACGGGCTGCTCGCCCCCATCTTTGCGCCCAAGGTCGGCCAGGGCGCGTTCGACACGCTCTTGCTGGCGACGCCCAGGGGCGAAGTCGTATATGCAACCGGCCGGCGACAGCAGGAATTGCGGGCGGTTGAGCTCGGCAGCCTGCTGGTCGGCGTCACGGCCTCCTCGACCGATGAGACGTTCGCCACGCTCGCCCGCTCGATCTCGGCGTCCGACGTCGTCATCGCGGGCGTCAAGTACCGCCTGTTCCTGCAGCCCTGCTGCCACGCCGCCGCCGACAGCGACCGTGCGGCCGAGCACGCCCGGGCCGGCCTCATCGTGGGCGGGCTGGTCGAGTCCGACGCCCTCAGGTCGGCGTCGATGGCCGTCTCACCGCTGGTCGTGCTGCTCGCCATTCTGTTCACGCTTGGCGCGCTGGTCGGCTGGCCGTTCCTGAAACTCGCGCTGATCGGCCCGCAACAGCGGGTCACCGGATGGGATGTCCTTCAACTCGGCGCGAGTTCGGTCTTCGGACTCGCCCTCGGCACGGTGGTGCTCCTGACGGCCGCCGCGTACGGGCGCTTCACCGCGGATCTCGACGCGCAGCTGGAGACGCTCGCCTCCAGGATCGACCGCGCCGTCAGCACAGAGGTCCAGCAGGCCTACCAGCAGCTTCGTCACCTCGAAGCGCTCTGCCTGCCCCGTGCCCTGACGCTCTCCGACGGACCATCGTCGCCGATGGCCGACGCCACGACCTGTCCGGGATCGACGACCGACGCCGTGACGATGCCGGTCTCCGCACCGTACCCGGACTTCATCGCCTTCGCGCTGATCGGCCAGGACGGCCAGCAGCGAATCAAGCGCTCGACGACTCGGGCGACCTCACACTTGATCGACGTCGGCGAACGGCCCTACTTCACGATCGCCCGCGACGGCCGCGCGCGCCAGCTCGAGCAATGCCAGCGATCGGACTGCGTCCTCGAGTCGGTCTGGTCGTGGACGACGGGCCTGCAGACGGCGATCATCTCGAAGCCGACGGAGGATCCGCGCCTGCCGGTCGCCGCCCTCTCCATCCCGATGCGCGCCGTCATCGACCCCATCCTGCCGGCGGGCTTCGCGTTCGCGCTCGTCGATGACCAGGGGGACGTGCTCTTCCACTCCGACCCGCAGCGGAACGTTCACGAGAACCTGATCGTCGAGACCGATCACAATCGCCGGCTGCGCGCGCTGGTCACGACGCGCAGGGCCGAAGCGCTGAGCCTCACCTACTGGGGGCGCGCGTACCGCGCGCAGGTGCGGCCCTCGCTCGTGCGGGGGTGGACCATCGTCACGCTCGCAGACAAGCGCGATTCGCGCGCGCTCGTCCTCGAGTGGACCTCGGTCAGCCTGATCTTCCTCGCCGCCTACCTGCTGCTCGGCATCGTCATCATGCTGGTGCTGCTGTGGATGAACACGTCGTGGCTCTGGCCCGACCCGATGCGGCTCTCCCGCTATCGCCGGTTGACGGGCATCTACCTGGGGCTGCTGGCCGTGTTCGCGCTCGTCGCGGCACTCGGCAGCACGCGGTGGCTGTTCTATGCGGGCTTCGTCATCCCGGTGATCGCGTGCGCGGCGACGTTCGCGATCCTCCTGCGGCGTCCGGCGGCGGTGGCCGTCAGGCCGTGCTGGTCGGAACTGCACCGGGCCTACGCGCTCATGGGCACGACGTTTCTCGTGCTGGTGGCCATGGCGCCGGGGGCCGCGTTCGTGGCCCATGCCTACGACCTGCACATCGAGTCCTACATCAAGCACCGGCAGATCGGCGTGGCGCAGGCACGGCAGCTTCGGACGGGAATGCACCACACCCTCCCTGCCGATCATCCGCTGCACGACGTCGGCGTGTACGACGACTTCTTCTACGCGACGCGCTGGGATGGGTCCGACGTGACCGGCCGAACGGGATCGGCCGATCGCGACGATGTGCTCCTGACGGCGCTCGAGGATTACCTGCCGTACTACGCGGAGTCGTCGGCCGAGATGCGCGAGCTCCTGCACTCGCGCGCCTACGACGATACATGGGCGAGCGAGCGGCGGGCCGGGCGGCGCCTCGTCGTCACCGTCAGTCCGTCAGGCGCTGCGGAACGATCGACGATTGCCACGCGGCTTCCTGCCTTCGTCGGCGTCAGCGCGCGCCAGGGCATGGATGGCGAAGGCCCGATCTTCAAGGCGATGCTCGCCCTGGCCCTGCTGGCTGGCCTGGTTCTACTGGCATTCGGCATCATGGTCTTCGTGCTGCGCCACGTGTTCCTTCTGCAGGTGGTGGAGCCGCTCTGGGCCACCGGCCGTCTGGTGGCCGCCGTCGGCGACAACCTGCTCGTGCTCTGCGACCCGGCCACAATGGCGGACCAGTTCCACGGATCCATGCGCCTCGCGCTCGGGCCGATCGTGAAGAGCCATGACGCCGAGGCGCTCTGGCGCGCCGAGCGGCTCCGGATCAGCGACGCCGGGCCGGGCCGCGCCATTGTCGTCACCGACATCGATACCGATTTCGACAACCCGCAGCTCGCGGCACGAAAGCTGGCGCTCGTCGAGGAACTCGTGGCAGACCCGACGCAGACCGTTGTCGTGCTGTCGCGGCACTCACCGCGGGTGCTGGCCAGGAGCGGGCGATGGTCGCAGGAGCCGGCCGGGGATCGCGACCGCTGGGACCGGCTGCTGAACACCTTCATCGTCCTGGACCGCAGCGAGACGCCGGACACCGTCCGGCGCGGGTTGAACGTGACGCTCGACCCGCCGTCGATGATCTCCGGGTGGCGATCGGCATTCTGGGCCGGCGAGGCCGAGGGCGATCCGGACCTGGCGGGCGACTGGCGGCACATCCTGCTCGAACAGGAAGCCGGTCACAACCGTGCCCTGCTCCGCATCTGCAACGACCTCGGGCGCACGCCGGCGTTTCAATCCCGCGCCCTCACCGCCGATCAAATCCTGGACGAGATCGAAGAGCGTGCGTTTCCGTACTACAGCCAGGAGTGGAACGCCTGCACGGATGAGGAGCGGGTCGTTCTCGAGCACGTGGCGCGGTATGGCCTCGCGACGGCGGCCAGCCGGCGCGTCGTGCGGCGGCTGCTCGTGAAGGGCCTCATCCGCAAGGATCCCGAGCTCGAGGTGATGAACGAAACCTTCAGGCGGTTCATCCTCACGCCGGATCGCCGGGCCCAGGTACGCCGTATCGAGAGGCAGGCCGAAGCCAGCGTGTGGGATCGCCTGCGCTGGCCCCTGGGCCTGACGGCGGCAGCCGCGGCCATCTTCCTCTTCACCACCCAGCGCGAGACGTTCAACTCGACAGTCGCAGCGGTGGCGGGCGTCAGCACTGTCGTGCCGGCGCTCGTCCGGCTGTTTGCCGGCCTGCAGCGTGGGGGCAAGGTGCCGCCGCTCGACCCGCCGATCGACGCGTGATCGTCGCCGCCGGCGCGGGACTATGCCGGCGCCAGCTCCCGCAGCGCCAGCGCGACGTCCTCGACGAGCGCATCGATCTCGGCCTGATGGGTCCGGAAGCTCAGCACGCAGACACGGCCGATGAACCGTCCGCGGGCCACTGCACCCGTGACCATCACCCGGCCCCGTCGGGTGACGGCGTCCATGAGATCGCGCGTGGCGGCGTCTTCGTCCGCGAGGCTCGCACCCGGCCAGGTCACGTGGAAGGCGAAGAGCGACAGCTCCGGCGGTGCGTCGATGACGATCTGCGGCAGCCGCGAGAGGCGCTCGCACGCCTCGAGGGCCAGCACACGCTTCTCCGCGATCTCGGCCCGGAAGGCCGCCGAGCCGTACAGCTTGATGGACATCCAGACCCGCAGCCCCCGGAACCCGCGGGAGAGTTCCGGTCCGCACTGACTGGGATCGTAGAACTCCTCCGGATGGTCGGGCAGGTAGCCGGCCGTGGCCGCATGTGCCGCCCTGAGCGCCGAGCCGTCCCTGACGAGGAGCGCGCCGGTGCCGTACGGCAGGAACATGCCCTTGTGGGGGTCGAGCGTCAACGAATCCGCGCGTGACAGCCCCCGGAGCACCGTGCGGCCTTCGTCGCAGAGATGGAAGAAGCCGCCGTAGGCGCCATCCACGTGATGCCACAGCCCCTCGTCCGCGCAGAAGTCCGCGATCGCGTCGAGCGGGTCCACAGCACCGGTGTTCGTGGTCCCCGCGCTCGACACGACCGCCAGCGGTGTGAGCCCCGAGCGGCGGTCGGCGGCGACCGCGGCGCGCAGGGCGGGCATCGGAAGCCGATAGCGTTCGTCGCACGCGAGAGAGCGGACTCGATCCGGCATGATGCCGGCCATCCGCGCCGCCTTCACGACCGAATGGTGCGCCTGGTCGGAGGCATAGATCACGCCGGGCCGGATCTCGGTGCCCAGGCGTTCGCGCGCGCAGAGCATCGCGCTGAACGTGGCCAGCGATCCGCCCGGCGTGAACAGCCCTCGTGTGCTCGCGGGGAATCCCATCCACTCCGCGAGCCAGTCGAGCGCGTTGGCCTCGAGCTGAACGAGGGCGGGCGCGGCCTGCCAGACGCCCGTATACCGATTCGTCGTGTCGGCGATGAAGTCGGCCAGCGCCGCCGGGTAGGTGCCGCCGCCCGGAATGTAGGCCATGTAGCCCGGGCCAGGCGTGCCGAACGACCGCGGGATGCACTCGTCGAACAGGTGGTCGACGAGCGGCTCGAGCGCGGTTGGATGCTCGGGCGCCGGTTCACGCAGCAAACGGCAGAAGTCGGCCGCGTCGACGTCCCCGCTCGAGGGCTGGCCGGGCAGGCGGGCTATGTGGTCGATCGAGCGCGAGACCACGACGTCGGCCATCTCGCGCATGCGGGCAGGGGAGAATTCCATGTCCACGACATCTTGCCGCGGCGCCGGCCCGCGCACAAGGACCAGAAGCTTCTTGTCGAGCGGGACCGCTGCCCGGTTATCGCGCGACGCGAAAGCCGTAGTCGCTGTAGCGAAACGACGGGTCGATCCTGCTCCGCGCGGCCGTGCGGCTGACCGTGACCGCGTGGCGCCAGGATCCGCCTCTCGAGACGCGACGCACGCCCGAGCGAGGACCGCCTGGGGCTCGTTCCGGCGACGAGGCGTAGTAGGCAGCCCCGTACCAGTCTGCGCACCATTCGTGGATGTTGGCCGCAATGCCGTGAAGGCCGTAGGCGTTGGGCGGACCCAACGAGACCGGCCAGGGGCCGGACAATGGACCACGGCCGCCGTTGGGGATCCACGATGGCATCTCGTCGCCCCACGGGTAGCGCTGGCCTTCGACCCCGCCCCGCGCCGCACGCTCCCATTCCGCTTCGGTCGGGAGTCGATGGCGATCGCCCCGGCGACTGGCCCACAGGCAATACGCCTGCGCGTCCAGCCAGCTCACGCCAACGGCCGGCAGGTCGCCGTCGAGCTCACCAGGCTGCCAGTCACGGGGCGTCTCGTGTCCGGTCGATGCGAGGAACGCCGCATACTCGCGGCGTGTCACCGGGCAGACCGCGAGGTCGAACGCGCTCACCCACACGCGATGCACGGGCCGCTCGTCGTCCTGGCCCTCGTCGCTGCCCATCAGGAAGTGCCCGGCCGGAATGCATACGAACGGGCACGCCGGCCCGGTCATGGCGTGGCAGGAGTGCCCAGCAGCTCGAGAGCGCCGAGGGGGTCGACACGGGCGCCGGCGACGCGCAGGCTCCAGTGGAGGTGGGCGCCGGTCACGCGGCCCGTGGCGCCGACAAGACCGATGACGGTACCTGCCTCAATCGGCTCACCTGCCTGGACGTCGATGCGCGACAGGTGCAGAAGCTGCGAGAACATCCCGAGGCCGTGGTCGATGATCACCGTGCGGCCGCTGAAGTACAGGTCCTGGGCGAGCACGGCTCGGCCCGCTGCCGGCGCGCGCACAGGCGTCCCGGCCGGGCTCAGGAAGTCGGTGCCGGAGTGCGGGTTGCGCGGCTCGCCGTTGAACACGCTCCGCGTCCCGAACCGGCTGTTGGCGCGGTGCGGGACGGGCCGCACGAACGCGCCGGTCCAGAGGCGCTCGGGCGCCGACTGGCCGAGCACCGAGGCGAGCAGTTCCGACTCTCGTGCGATGCGCTCACGGACGGCGCGCGGGGGGTTCACGAACTCGGGGGCCACCTTCAGCCGCCGTGTCGCAAACTCCCTGGGCAGGACGTCGATCGACGTTTCCACCGTCCGCGGCGCCGACTCGAGTCTCGCGTCCAGCCGGATGGGGTGAGGGCCGATCGGCGTGTCGAGGTCGATGCCGAGCAGGGCCTGCCATCGCGTCGCCTCGACCCTGTAGGCGCTCGCGGTCTGGCCCAGGCCCGTGACGCTCACGTCGGTCGCGCCTTCGGGAAGGGTGGCGGAGACCACCATCAGTTCGCCGGGCTGGAGCGACCGGGCGTCAATCGACAGGGTGACCGCCCCCGAGGCCTGGGTTGAGACCTTGGCGGCTGGCACCGCACCGCCGAGCCAGCAGGCGGCCGCGATCGCCGCTGTCATGGCACTGGCGGCTCGCAGAGTTGTCGGGCAGGCCATGCCTAACCTTACACTGTCATGGAGATGATACGCAGAGGCTGTGAGGTGCCCGCTCTCGTCCTGTGCCTGGCACTCCCCCACTCCGCGACCGCGCTCGCGGCGGGTCAGGAGGCGCGAACGCAGGCGGACGAGTACATGGCCATCGTCGAGAAGTACCGATCGGGCCAGCCTGATGAGGCGGTCGTTCAGCTGCTGACCGACACACCCGGCCGATGGCTGGCGGTCGCGGATCTGCTCGTCAAGCGTGGCAGCACGTTTGTCGGCGGTGGCTCGACATCGAGCGGCAGCCTGTACAGGACGGCCTCGTTGATGCACGCGCGGGCGGCGTTCTCGCTCTGGAGGGGAGGAGACGCCAAGCTCGCTTCCACGCACTTCAACATGGCCCGCGCCTTCGTCGACGTGTCGGACCGCGCCGACGGAGTCTCGCCAACCTTCAGACCGCGCTGGTACCTCGCGACAACGCTCGTCACCACCAGCCTGGTGTCGCCGGCCATCGCCTCCATGTACCTGCAGGACGCCGTCAACCGCGTACCGGGCGACGTTCAGATCCTCACAGCCGCCGGGTGGTTCAGCACCCGGCGCGCGAATCTGCCGGCGGGACCGAACTGGACGCTGAGGACCGCACAGCGGACGCGGCGAGAGCAGCAGGAAGAGGCCGTCCGGTTCCTGACACAAGCCCTCGCGGCCGATCCAGCCGCCGCCGAGGCAGCGCTCAGGCTGGCGGACGTCGAAGCCGAAATGGGACGTGATGCTCAGGCTGTCCAGCGCCTGTCGACGCTGCTGGCGCGCGACGACCTTCATCGATCGATCGCCTATGTCGGTTGCCTGGTGCTGGGCCGAATCCGCGAGCGGCAGGCCGATACGCAGGAAGCCGAGCGCCTCTATCGCCAGGCCCTTGCGCTCGACCCGGTGGCGCAGTCGGCACGCCTTGCGATTGCGCAGCTCAGCTACTCGGCGGGCCAGGCGGATGCCGCCGCCGATCTCGTCGATCCGCTGCTGTCGGCCTCAGGCGTGCGCCAGGGGAACGACCCGTGGTCCGACTTCCGCCTGGCCTATCCATTGGTCGGCCAGCTGATCTTCGACGAACTCCGCTCGGAGGTGCAGCCGTGACCGGCCGCTTCGGTCGGTTGACGTGTGCGCTCGCGCTGATCGCTGCTGCCGGGCTCGATCTCAGCGCGGGCCAGACCTTCCGGTCCGGCGTGGATGCCGTCGAGGTCGATGTGCTCGTGACGGATCGAAACCGGCCGGTCGCCGGGCTCACGGCCGAGGACTTCGAACTGCGCGACAACGGCGTCGTCCAGCACATCGATGCGATCGCCCTTGGCGACGTGCCCGTGACCCTGATGCTGGTACTGGACGTCAGCGAGAGCGTCAAGGGCAAGCCGCTCGAGCACCTGCGCACGGCGATCAGCGCAGCCGGCGAGGCGCTCTCGTCACGGGACAGGCTCTCACTCCTCACCTTCTCGCATCAGCTGGACCTGGCCACAGCACCCACCGACGACCCGGGGCTCGTGCGTTCCACGGTACAAGCCGTGGAGGCTGGCGGCGCGACGGCCCTCTACGACGCCACGTTCGCGGCGCTCGTCGCACGCCACCGGGTCGACAGCCGCGTGGTCCTCCTGCTCTTCAGCGATGGCGCCGACACCAGCAGCTGGCTCGATCCACGTACCGTCATCGATGCCGCCCGGCGCAGCGACGTGGTGATCTACGGCGTGACGATGCGACGTCAGACCGAGCAGCGGAACGCACGCGAAGCGCGGCAGAACCGTCTGGAACGCGACTGGTTCCGCGAAGCGCCCTACAGCTTCGGCCGCCATTTCCTGCCCCTCCTCGCCGAGGATACGGGCGGCTCGGTGCTCGTGGCCGAACGAAGCGATCAGCTGCGCGACACCTTCGTGCGCGTCGTCAGCGAATTCAAGAGCCGCTACATCCTTTCCTATACGCCCCGGGGCGTGGAGCCTGGCGGCTGGCATGCGATCGACGTGCGGCTCGATGGCAGACGAGGCGTCGTCACCGCGCGACGCGGCTACCTGCGCGGACCTTCCTGACCTGGAGCGTGGCGTCTACGGCACGCTGCGCGACCGGTGTCGACTCGCCTCTCGATTCCAGTCTCATGGAAGGTATTCGGCCGTCGCTTCATTCGCGTCATTTGCGCGACGACTCGATGGGACAATAGGGTTGACGAGTCGAACCGCACTGTCCTCACGTTTCGGAGCCCTCGCGTGTCCACACCCATCGAGCCCGGCGAACCTGTCGAGACGACCGAGGCGACGCATCTCTCGAATGCCTATCGGTTCTCGGTCGATGACGTCGCCGAAGCGGCAGGCACGGACCTCGAGCGCGGGCTGACCAGCGACGAGGCGCGCGCCCGCCTGGACACGCTCGGCCCGAACGAGCTGGCCACCAGCCCGCCGGTTCCGCGCTGGCGACGCTTCCTCGCCCAGTTTCAGGATGTGCTCGTCGTCCTGCTCCTGATCGCAACGGCCATTTCAACGGGCCTCTGGCTGTACGAGCGGGAGACCGCCCTCCCGTACGAAGCGCTCGCCATCCTCTCGGTCGTGATCCTCAACGCGGTCATGGGCTACCTGCAGGAGTCGCGGGCCGAAGAAGCCGTGGCTGCCCTGCGGGCCATGTCAGCCGCCAGCGCGACGGTCATTCGAGACGGCGAGCGCCAGTCGATCCCCGCGGCCGCTCTCGTGCCGGGCGACGTCATCCTCGTCGAGGAAGGTGACACCATTCCCGCCGACGCGCGGGTGATCGAGTCGACCGCGCTTCAGGCCGCGGAAGCCGCGCTGACCGGCGAGAGCCTGCCGGTGACGAAAGACACGGAGGCGGTCGCCGACGACACGTCGCTCGGTGATCGCGCCGACATGATCTTCAGCGGCACGATGGCCACCTACGGCCACGGTGCTGCCGTCGTGACCGCGACGGGCATGCGGACCGAGATGGGCCGCATCGCCGGCCTGCTCGAAGAGACCGAAGACGAGGCGACGCCGCTCCAGCAGGAGCTGGACCGCGTGGGCAGGACGCTCGGCATCGTGGTGGTCGTGATTGCCATCGTGATGATCGGCACCATCCTCGCCGTCGAAGACATCCAGGGACTCTCCGCGACGATCGACGTCCTGATTCTCGGCGTGGCACTCGCCGTCGCGGCCGTTCCGGAGGGCCTGCCCGCGGTCGTCACCGCGGTCCTCGCCATCGGCGTGCAGCGCATGGTGAGGCGGAACGCCATCGTGCGTCACCTCGCCGCGGTCGAGACGCTCGGCTCGGCCAGCGTCATCGCTTCCGACAAGACCGGCACCCTCACGAAGAACGAGATGACCGTCCGCGTCGTGGTGACGGCGAGTGGACGTGTGAGTATCGGCGGTACCGGATACGAACCGACCGGCGAGGTCGAGCGCGATGGGGGCGGACCCCTCGACGGCGCGCTCGGCATCGAGCTCGAGCGTGCCCTGGCGGCGGCGGACCGCGCCAACAACGCCGGCGTCGAAGAGCGGGACGGACGATGGCACGTGCTCGGCGACCCGACCGAGGGCGCGCTGCTCGTCGCCGCGCGCAAGGCCGGTCTCGACGCCGACGTGCTGAATGCGCGCCTCCCTCGCGTGGGCGAGGTGCCGTTCTCATCCGAGCGCAAGCTGATGAGCACGGTGCATACCGACGCGGAGGATGGACGGTCCATCGTCTTCAGCAAGGGCGCTCCAGACGTGCTGTTGACGAGGTGCACGGCCGAGATCGTCGGCGACCGGCATCGGCCGCTGACACCCGGACGGCGCGCGGAGATCCTGCAGGCCAATGACGGACTCGCAGACCAGGCGTTGCGAACGCTGGGCGTGGCTCTGCGCTGGCTCCCGGAGACGGCATCGAACGCCGGAAAGGCGATGGCCGGACCGCACGTCGAGCAGGACCTCGCCTTCGCGGGCCTGATCGGCATGATCGACCCGCCCCGCGATGAGGCTCGCGACGCCGTCACGGTTGCCAGGCGCGCCGGCATCCGGCCGATCATGATCACCGGCGATCACCCGCGGACGGCGTCGGTCATCGCACGAGAGCTCGGCATCACGGACAACGAGCGGGTCGTGACGGGTACCGAGCTCGAGTCGATGACCGACACGTCGCTGCACGAAGCCGCGCGCGAGGTCTCCGTCTATGCCCGCGTCAACCCCGAGCACAAGCTGCGCATCGTCGATGCGCTCAGGAGAGATGGGGCGATCGTGGCCATGACGGGCGACGGGGTGAACGACGCACCCGCGCTCAAACGCGCCGACATCGGCGTGGCCATGGGCATCACCGGCACGGAGGTCTCCAAGGAGGCGGCCGACATGGTGCTCGCCGACGACAACTTCGCGTCCATTGTCGCGGCGGTCGAAGAGGGCCGGGCCATCTTCGCCAACATCCGCAAGTTCCTGCGCTATCTGCTCTCGTCGAACATCGGCGAGGTCCTGACGATGTTCTTCGGCGTGCTCCTGGCGGACCAGATCGGCCTCGGCGCGGGCAGTTCGGGGCTGGTGCTGCCCCTGCTCGCCACGCAGATTCTCTGGATCAACCTCGTGACCGACGGCCCGCCGGCGCTGGCCCTCGGCGTCGATCCGGCAGACGACGGCCTCATGGATCGGCCGCCGCGCCCGGCCACCGAGGGCGTGCTGACGGCCAGGATGTGGCGAGGCATTGCGTTCGTCGGAGTCGTCATGACCATCGGCACGCTGTTCGTGCTCGACGCGTCGCTTCCCGGCGGCTATATCGAAGGCACCGGGGATCTTCGCTACGGACAGACGATGGCCTTCACGACGCTGATGCTGTTCCAGATCTTCAACGTGTTCAACGCGCGGTCCGACGACCGAAGCGCCTTCTATCGCCTCTTCACGAACGCCTGGCTCTGGGCTGCGGTCGCCACCTCGGTCGCCCTCCAGTTCGCGGTGGTACACCTGCCGTTCCTGCAGCAGGCGTTCGGGACCGTCACGCTCTCCGCAGGCGACTGGCTGCGTGCGGTGGCCGTTGCCAGTTCGGTGCTCTGGCTGAGAGAGCTGAGCAAGCTGGCCCGGCGGCACACGCGCCGGGAGACGGCATGACGGCGAAGACGCGGCACGCGTCCACCCGGGCCGAACAGGACCAGTCGACGTGATGGTGCCCGAGTCGAAGGAACGCACGTACCTGCCCGCCATGGGCGCCACTGGCTGCTGCCCTTGTACGACCCGCTGACGGCGCTGCTCGGCCTCGACCGCGCCCGGCAGGCGCTTCTGGACGACCACCCGGTAGTGGCCGAGGGAGGACAGGTGCTGGACATCGGTTGCGGCACGGGCAAGCTGGCCGTCTCGCTGGCCGGGCGCTGGCACGTCGGGATGTCGGCCATCGATCCCGATCCAGGAGCGCTCCGACGGGCGGAGCGGCGTGCGGCACGGGCGGGAGTGCGCGTGCGCATCGACCGCGGCTGTGCCGACGCGCTCCCTATGGCGACGGGACCTTCGACGCGGTCGTCTCGTCGCTCGTGTTCACCACCTGGACCGACCGGGCAAGCAGGCCATGCTGCGAGAAGTCGTTCGCGTCCTGAGGCCGGGCGGTCATCTTCGACTCGTGGATCTCGTGGAGGAGGGGAAACGGGGGCTGGCAGCGGCGGCTCACGCGGATGGGCAGCTCGAGGACAACGCCGTCGCCATCGTCCTTGGGGTGATGCGGGACGGCGGCCTGGACGACGTACGGCAGGTGGCCGAACGCGCGGCAGCGCGGGGGTTCATGCGCCTTGCGTGCTACGGCGCCCGGCGGCCGTAGCCGCGCGTCGCCAAGGCTACGCCGCGTCGTGGAAGATCACGCCGAGGGTGTGGCGGTGTCCGGACCGGATGCGGCTGACGCCGTGCCGCATGCTGACGCGGTAGGGCCCGCGGGTTCCAGTCACGGGACGATGACGAACGGCCCAGATGGCCGCGTCTCCCTGGGTCAGGGGCAGGACTTCGACGCGCGACTGCATCCGCGGCCGCTGCTCGGTCACGACGAACTCGCCGCCCGCGAAGTCCTCCCCCGGCGCCGACAGGAGGACGGCTGCCTGCAGCGGGAAGACATGCTCGCCGTAGACGTCCTGATGAAGCGCGTTGAAATCGCCTTCGCCGTACTGCAGCAGGAGCGGCGTCGGCCGCGTCTGCCCGGCCTCGTGACAGCGATCGAGAAAGGCGTGGTGCGCGGGCGGATAGCGAACCTCTACGCCCATCGACTCGTTCCATCGATTCGCAATGATCGCGAGGCGCGGGTACAGAGAGGCGCGGAGCGCCGCCACGAGCGACGGAAGCGGATACGCGAAGTACTGGTACTCGCCGCGCCCGAAGCCGTGGCGCGCCATGACAACGCGGCTGCGGAAGCAGTGGCTGTCCTGGTACAGGGAACGGACGGCCACGCACTCCATGCGGCTCAGCAGTTGGGGCATGAGGGCCCAGCCGTGCTCGTCGAGGTGACGACCAATCTCCGGCCAGTCGTACGTGCCGACTCGTCCATTGAAGTCGTCGACAACGCCGGCGTCGGCGGTGACCGCGCTCATCCTGCGATGCTATGCTGCGCGCGCGACATCGGCGCTCCGTTTCGTGCGGTCGAAAGGCGAACAGACGATCGGGCGCGCGAGCGCGCAGGAATTCGGAGGACACATGGCAACCGACAAGGACTTCCCTGCCGATGAGTGGCAGCGCATCGAACCGGCACCGTTCATGGCGGGACTGGCCGTCACCTACGGCGACCTGAGCAGCAAGGTTGGCATTGCCGACGAAGCGGCCGCCACCGGGAAGGCCATCACCGAAGGGGCAGCCTCCTCGAGCGAGGTCGTGCGGACGCTGGCCGCCCGCTTCTCGCAGGGCCTGCGTCCGACGTTGCCGGCCATTCCAAACAACCCGGCCGAGGCGCAGGAGGCGCTGATCGATGGCTGCAAGGCGGCCGCGGCGCTCGTGGCGGCCAGGGCGCCCGGCGAGGCGCCGGTGTTCTCACGGTTCCTGCTGGATGTCGCCCGCGCTTCGGCAGGCGCCGCGCGCGAGGGCGGCATCGTGGGCGTCGGCTTCCGGAAGGTGAGCGAAGGCGAGGAGCTGGCTCTGGCCTCGCTCGCCCTGGCCCTCGGGCTCCCCAGTTAGGCACGATCAACGCACGCTCGCCGCAGTGTCGCGCGGCTTCACGCATATGGCAAAGAGAGCCTCCACCCACAAGCCGCTGACGGGACGCGTGGCCCTCGTGGCTGGCGCCACACGCGGCGCCGGACGCGGCATCGCCCGGGCGCTCGGAGATGCTGGCGCGACGGTCTACTGCACCGGCCGCAGCGTCAAGGGTCAACCGTCCCCGTACGGGCGGCCCGAGACCATCGATGAGACGGTGGCGATGATCAGGGCTGCCGGCGGCAACGCCTTCGCGCGTCGAGTCGACCACACGAGTGAACGCGAGGTCAAAGCGCTCTTCCGGCGCATCGCGAGCGCCCACGGGCGGATTGACATCGTCGTCGACAGCGTGGCGGGCGAAGATCCGCTGATGGGCCCATACGGCTTTCTCTGGCAGGCGGATCTGACGAACGCGGACGCGGTCTTTCGTCAGTGCCTCACCTCGCGCATCATCACGGCCAGGCATGCCGCCCTGGCGATGATGCCCGCCAGGCGTGGGCTCATCATCGAGGTCACCGAGAACGACATGCTGGGTGGCGGCGGGACTCCGATGTCACAGGCCGTCAAGCTGGCGCAGAAGGTGCTTCCGCTCTTCTGGGCGGCCGAGCTCGCGCCGCATGGCATCGCCGTCGTGGCGGTCACTCCCGGATTCCTGCGCTCGGAGTCCATGCTGCAGCACCTCGGCGTGACGGAAGACAACTGGCGCGATGCGGGCAGGGACGATCCGAACTTCCTCGCGTCGGAATCACCGTTGTTCGTGGGACGCGCCATCGCCGCACTCGCCGCCGACCCGAAGGTGCGGAGGCGCACGGGAATGCTCTACGGCTCCTGGGAACTGGCGCGCGACTACGGCGTCGCCGACTACGATGGCCGTCGTCCTGATTGGGGCCGCCACGAGATCGATTTCGCCGTCCTCCCGCCAGCGTGGGTCGACCTCTTCCGAACGCGCGCTGACCTGGAGGTGAAGTGGCTGACCACCCTCGCTGCACGGACCCGGAGGTTCAGGGCGAAGATGTAGCGGTCATTCCCTGGAGACGTGCGCGCGCTGAATCGGCAACGGCTGACGTGCTGCACGTCTCTTTCCTGGCCTCGCTCGGTCGTCGGTTTGCGTAGAGCGCCCAGGCGAAGGCTTCGAGGGTCCTGGCCCATCGTGCGCGGTCGTGCCGGCAGGATCGTCCGCGGACCACGCCGATTGAAAGTCGCCGTGCACACCGCCATTCATGCTCGAGGACGGTGAGGTCGGGGTCTGCGCTCGAGTTGAGCCTTACTTCGTTCGTCCCGCCATCGTCACTTGCGGTTCGGCAGGACGTTCGTGACGACGGTGATGGTGCGGGAGGGGCCCATCGCCAATTCGGACCTGAGCAGGAACGTCCTGCCATCAGCGGCCACCGCATAGCGCGGGGCAAACGGGGCCTGCACCTCTTGCGGCTGTCCCTGGAACAACGCGACCTCTGGGCCGTGCTCGAATCGTGATTCGCTCGTGACCGGAACAGCCATCATCGCCCCGTCCGAGGCGATGTAGAAGATCTCGCGACCATCGCGGCGCCACGTCGGCTGGGACCCACCTCGCGTCGACACCAACGTCCTGCCACTGGCATCGTCGAACGACTGGACGTACACCTCGAAGCGCCCGGATTCGTCTGACGCGTATGCGATCCATCGTGCGTTGGGAGACAGCCGCGCTTGAATCTGATTCTGAGGCGAGTGGACGACGGGATACGCGGTCGAATCGCTGAGCCGAAGGGCGAAGACGTCCCACGCCATCGAGCCTGGCGCCGAGTACAGAACCCATTGGCCGTCGGTCGACCAGTCGGTGGGAAACATGTTCGCCTGTTGCTCGGACGGCACGACCGCAACTTCCGGACTGGTACCGGGCACGACCTTGCGATACAGCCGGGGCATGCCCTGTTCGAGTGCGCTGTAGATCACCTCCCGGCTGTCGGGCCCCCAGACGCCGAAATGCGCGATGCCGGGGACCAGCGTGACCCTCTCGCGCACGCTGGACTGCAGGTCGATCATGGACAAGTGGTCAGTCTGCGAGTCGATGCGCTCGGTCACCAACGCGCGGGAACCATCCGGCGACAGGTCGAGGCCGACGTATTGTCCCGGCGGCAATACCTGCTGAATCGCGCGACCCGACCGGTCCACGACGTCCAGGTTGAACGTCGGCCGACCGTCCCCGCTCCAGTACGCAAGGGTATTCGCACTCACCGACACGGGCAGCCACGAGGGTCCGCTCAGGGCGACCACACGGTCCGGCAGGGCGACGGCCTGTCCCGTCAGCGTCGCCGACGAGTCGTCGAATGCCTGCTGCATGAGGCTGCCCGCGCGCTCGAAGAACAGATGGCCGGTCGCCGCGTGTACCGCGCGCGTGGCGGACGCGAGAACCAGTCGCTGATCCTGCGCATCGATGGAGCGCACGTACGTGCCACTGACGGCACGGTCGCGGTTCCTCACGTAGAAGAGGAAGCGCCGGCCATCGGGAAGGAACTGCGGCCAGGCATGGGAGAGATCGCCGCCCGGGGCATTGACGTCCGTGACCGGCGTGACTGGTCCCCCGTCTGCCGACACCCGCACCAATCCGCTGCCGGGCCTTCCGAACAGAATGGTACCGTCAGGGCTCCAGGACCCGCCCGTCACGCTTTGGGCGGCCTCTGCCAGTTCCTGGACCGAACCGTTCTGGATCAGAATCCTCTTCAGTTTGCGATCGGCAAAAAACGCGATGGCTGTTCCGTCCGGTGACCAGAACGGCCCGCTCGCACGGTCCGTCCCAGCCAATGTGCGGCCGCCCGTCGAATCGAGAGCCCGCACCCACAATCGAGCGAGGCGGGTGGAGTCGGCTACGACCAGGGCAATCTGCCTCGCGTCCGGCGACAAGGCGAATTGCGGGGCACCGGATGCATCGAATGGCGCCCAGGTCGTGTCTTCGGGTGGCACGACGGACAATCGCAGCGGGGACGGCGGTGGGATGTCGGGCCGGGCCTGAGTCACCAGCATCATCGCCAGCCCGATCGCGCCGGTGGCAATGACCCACGGGAGGATCCGGGCACGCGAGGAAGGACGGACAACGGTTCGGCTCGCAATCGCACCCTCGTCGGAATCCTCGACGTCAGGGCGCGCATCGGCGATATCGCGTAAACGCCGCGAGGGGTCCTTCTCCAGGCACCGGCGCATCAGTCGAACGAGCGACTGCGGCGTCGTGGCCGGCAGGAGGCTCCATTCAGGTTCGCCCTCGAGCACGGCGACCAACGTGTCGCTGACCGTACCGCGGGCAAACGCGGGACGGCCGCTGAGCATCTCGAACAGGACACAGCCAAACGCCCAGATATCAGCCCGTTTGTCGACTGCCTGGCCGCGCGCCTGTTCAGGGCTCATGTAGCCGGCCGTCCCGATCACGGACCCTTGCTGCGTGGCGTAGATGCCGACGGTGGCCGACGCGCTGACATCGTGCGCGATCATCCTGGCAATGCCGAAGTCCAGCAGCTTCGATCCATTGTCGGTGATGAAGACGTTGTCGGGCTTGAGATCGCGATGTACGACACCGCGTTGATGAGCAGTGTCCAGGGCGTCGATCATCTCGGCGGCGTACCGGCGCGCGTCAGCCACAGGCAGGGGACCGCGGTCGAGGAGCTCCTTCAGCGTCTCGCCCTCGAGATACTCCATCACCAGGTATTCGAATCGCCCGCTCTGGCCGACATCGAAGATGGTGCAGATATGAGGATGGTTCAGGGACGCGATCGTCCTCGCCTCGCGATCGAACCTGGCGCGAGACGCCGGGTCGAGCATCAGGTCCGCCGCGAGCACCTTGAGCGCGACCGCACGACCGAGACGCGAGTCGTTGGCCTTGAAGACCCTTCCCATGCTCCCGCGGCCGACCAGGCTGATGATGTCGTAGTTGCCGACGCGGGCGCCTGGCCTCAGGTCGATATCCGCTGCGCCGAGCTCGCCGAGCGAAGCGGTCGTCAGCGACACGACCGCATCGGCGGATGCACGCGCTCCGGTGGCGCCATGAGCGCTCAGCAGCGACTCGACTGCTGCGCGTAGAGCGCCGTCGCTCCCGCACGCGCCGGCGACAAACGACGACCGTCGATCGTGCGGTTGCTCCAGTGCCGACCGAAACACCGTGTCGACGCGCGCCCAGTCGGGCTGGCCGCTCACCGGTCGACCGTGCCGATCGTCGAATGCCGGAACAGCGACGCGCGCGCCTGAGTGTCCCCACGTCCCCATGCGCGCAGCAGGAGCGTCCCCGCTCCCGCGTTGGTTGGTGTCATTTTCGTGGGTCCGTTGAGACTATGGGCCGTTGGCCAGGGCAAGTCAAGGTATCGCGGCCGGCATTTTCGCACCATCACGTGACGCCCTGTTCAGCCGGTCCGCGCGTATCAGAGGAGGTAGAGGACTCCCGCAGCCCGGCGAGAACCTTCCGCATGAACACACACTCCATGGAACGGCCCGTCGTCAGGCGCGTCTCTCCGCGTCGCACCTCGGTGTATCCGTTGGCCTCGTAGAAGGCCACGCCGGCGAGCGAGGCCTCAATCTCGAAGCTCGTTGCCCCGTTGGCGATCGCGTGCGCTTCGGCTTTCGCCAGCAGCGCCGTGCCGATGCCCTGACGCGCTGACCGACCGCGGACGTACACCGAGGTGCCATGCTTCGGGCCCTCGATGCAGTAATCGCTGGCGAACCCGAGGACCGCGCGTCGGCCGTCGACGTCGCCGACAGCGACCAAGAACACTTCCCCGCCATCCATGGCCTTGAGGTAGAGCTGGTCCTCGATTGCTTCCTGCCAGTGCGCCACGATCTCCTCAGGGTAATACGAGGGCCCGATGGACTGGATGGAGTCGCGATGCGCCAAAGCGATCTCATGCGCGTCCGAACGTTCGGCCCGACGGATGACAGGGGCCAGAGCCATGCGAACCTCCGATCGGCGATCTTGTACTTGCGAAGGGCGGGATGCCGGCGGCTTCGCGCTTCGATACGGTCACGGACGCTGCAGTGACGAACGGTCGCGCCAGCGTCTGACGTCGCATCGAAGCGTTACCTCGCGTGAGAGCATTCCGCGGACGGGTGCCTGGTGAGAATCGAGCGTTGAGCCGCTGGCGCACCAGTCATGATGTTATAACTGGCGGCATGGTCATCCGCGCCCAGTTGCCCGTCCGTGAAATCTTCCCCGGTTATCGCGCCCGGTTCGTCCACAGCGTGGGGACGACTCACTCGTGGGTGGACATCGCTGCCGGCGCTGCCGCGCCCGAGCACGACCACCCACACGAGCAGGTCGTCAACGTGCTCGACGGCACGCTCGAGTTGACAGTGGCCGGCACGGCCTACGTCCTCGAGGCCGGCTCGACGTTCGTGATCCCGCCGAACACCCCCCATGCCGCCCGTGCGCTGACCGCGTGCTCGGTGCTCGACGTCTTCACACCGACGCGGGACGACTACCGCTAGTCCGAGCGGAAGACCCTGCTTCTCGCTTTTCCCTTCTCCGTTCTCCCTTCTCCCTTCTCCAGCCGTTCGCCCGATACACGCACTATTCCGGCAATGCCGCTGCAAGCTCGGCGGCCGCCTCATCGATGAGATCCTTCGGCAGGTCGGCACCACACGCCTGCCGTCGAGAATGGCCTCGCCCGTTTGGCCCCCGTTCTGGTCACTTCAGGCTCGTTGGCCATCTGCCGCACTCGGTCGTGGAGTATCGCTTCTCGAAGAGGTCAGCGTTGGGGAAGAGTCCCGATCGATAGGTAATTTTCCCCGCTGGCCACGCATGCATCCAGAACGGGGCGGCGGTTGCCCGCCGCCGCTACTCCATGGGATGCCGTGGGACGGCACCACCGGCTTCGGTGCGCTTCTTGCACGACCGATACGCAGCCGGAGGCCAATGACGTGGTCGTCTGCCGCTCCGTCGTTCTCGCCGCGGCTTTGGCTGGATTGATGCGGTTGTCCACGTTCGCGCATCACCCAATAGCGCGGCTTCAGGTCGCCTGGTGAGGCTCTGCCATGGTCATGACGTTCTCGCCATCCCCGTCCACGCTCACGGTCGGCGCCTGCGCGGCGACGGCCGCCGAGTCGACGCCGGCCCTGGTCTCTCCGGCCGCGGTGCAGTTCGACGACGTCTGGTTCGCCTGGGACGACCTCGTCGTCCTGCGCGGCATCAGCTTCAGCGTTCCCAAGGGACGCCTGCGGATGCTGCTTGGAGCGAGCGGCAGCGGAAAGTCGACCATCCTGAAGTTGACCATGGGTCTGCTGAAGCCCGACGCAGGCGCGGTGTACGTCAACGGCGATCGGATCGACGTGATGTCGGAAAGGGATCTGCTACGCGTGCGCGGCAGCATCGGCATGTTGTTCCAGGAGAACGCGCTGTTCGATTCGCTCACCGTGGCCGACAACGTCGGCTATCAGCTCGAGGAGAACCGGCTGCCGCCGGAGGCCATCGAGCGGCGTGTGCGGGACGTCCTCGGCTTCATCGGCCTCGGCGACTTCGGAGACCGGTTGCCGTCGGAGCTGTCTGGAGGCCAGCGTCGCCGGGTCGGCATTGCCCGTGCGATGGCTTCGAGGCCGGGTCTGCTGCTGTTCGACGATCCGACGACGGGCCTGGATCCGATCCTGTCAATCACGGTGAACGACGAGATCGTCAAGCTGCGGGACCTCGAGCACGTGACGGCCATCTTCGCGACGCATCAGATTCGCGACGCGTTCTACATCGCGACGCACAGGGCCGAGCGCGTGAACGGCGGCGTCCGGATTGTTCCCTCGCAGGACGACGCCGCGTGTCTTGCCGACTTCATGGTGCTGCGCGACGGTCGTATCGCCTTCGAGGGTGGCGCCAACGAGCTCCTCCAGTCCGGCGATCCGTACCTTCGGCGCTATCTGCACAAGACGCTCCCGCCCTGGTGAAGGAGGCCGCCCGCGGGCGTATCCTGAGTGCGCTCTGGATTGCGGCGACGCCGGTGGGTGGTCATCGCCCGGAGTCAGCGGAGGCTGGTCTGGCTCTCGTCAAACGGCACGCCCTGCCGCTGGTGGAACGCCGGCACGATCGGCGGCGGGCGCAACCCTCGCTGAGAGGACCGGGGAGAGAGAATGGACCAATGTAGGGTGGAGGCGCCGCCCGGATTTGAACCGGGGATGGAGGTTTTGCAGATTCCGTCGGGTTCTGTAAGTTGTTGATTCGTCTTGCTCTCTGGTCTCTGGTGATCCTCGGTTTTCGGCGGTGTTTGGGCGTTTGTGGACTGAAGTTGGACTGACGTTTTCGCCGGCCGAGAACGCTTGGCACTGCGCGTGTGACATGGAGTACCCTTTGCACCGGGAGCTACAATCGAAGCTGATGAGCAAGTCCGCAATCCATGTCTCAGAGGCTCAAGCGGCGAGTGACTTTCCGTCACTCCTGGCTCGCGTGCGTGCTGGGGCGGAAGTCGTGATCGAGGGAGACGCTGAAGCCATTTGCCGTGATTAGTCCAGCTGCACCCAAGGTCCGTCTGCTGTCCGAGTCGCTCCGTCTCGCCAAGGAACGCGGCTCCAAGGCGACGCTCGACGACGAGTTCAGCCGCGACCTTGAGGTCGTGGTCGGCAGCCACCGCGAACCGCTCACCCCGCCTGCGTGGGACTGATTCTCGACTCGAGTGTCCCGATCGCGGCCCGAGCGTCGCGGTGACAGCGTGCAAGCCCTTCTCGAACGCGTCATCGATACCACCGGCAACCAAGAGGCCGCTCTGTCCGCCGCCGGTGTCGTTGAACTCCTCCACGGCATTCACCGTGCGAACACGGCCGAACGGCGAGCGCGACGCGAAGCGTTCGTCGAGGACCTCCTGGCGACCGTCGTTGTGTATCCGTTGACCACTGACATCGCCATGCTGGTGAACGGCGAGACCGTCGACAGTCTGTTGTCAATTCGTTGTCCGATGCTTACCAAGAACCTGACGCCTTGTCGTCTTTGTCATGACCGCAGACCAGCATGATGCGGCGAGCGGCCCTACCAACCGCCGGTGTTCGTGGCCCACACCGCGAAACCACCCGGCGCGTAGAGCACCGCGTTGCCGTCATTCTGAATGACTAGATGCCCACCGTAGTAGCCATTTGTGTTTGTTGCCCAGATCGGACTCCCCGATCCGTTGTAGATGACGAGGTTACCATCCACTTGCATCTCCGCGTGTCCTACTGAAGAGCTCGTCCCACTCGCCCACAAGGCTCCCGACTGGCTATAAAGGACAAGGTTGCCATCCCACTGATAGGTAAGGGCAAACCGGCCATCGGCTGAGTAAACGTACTGACCTGCATACAAGCGTTCGCCAGGATCGAGTGAATAAGAGGTGCCTCCGCCGCCGCCGCCTCCTCCTCCTCCTGTAGAGCTTACCGTGACTTGTACACTACCCGAGACAGTGCCAAATCCACTGTTGTCGTATGCGACCGCCTGGACGATGTAGCTCCCGGCCGGCACATTCGTCGCCAGCCACGAAAACGGATGTGCGTAGGAGGTTGTCGCGTATGCACCGTTCACGTAGAAATCGACTCTGGTCACCGCACCATCTGGATCGAGACTCTCTACCTTTACCGTGATGTTGCCCGGCGTAAGAGGAGAGCCTCCCGTAGCCTCGCTATACC
>CAZJBN010000037.1:0-32543 GCA_964543955.1 uncultured Bifidobacteriaceae bacterium | reverse complement strand
GGTCGACCGGGATGTCGAAGAAGCCCTGGATCTGCGCCTTGTGCAGGTCCATGGTCAGCACGCGGTTGGTGCCCGCGGCGCTCAGCACGTTGGCGACGAGCTTGGCCGAGATGGGCACGCGGGGTTTGTCCTTCCGGTCCTGGCGCGCGTAGCCGTAGTAGGGCAGCACGGCCGTGATACGGGCCGCCGACGAGCGCCGGAAGGCGTCCACCATGATCATCAGCTCCATCAGGTGCTGATCGACCGGCGCAGAGGTCGGCTGGATGATGAAGACGTCGGTTCCGCGAATGTTCTCGTCGATCTGGAACGAGACCTCGGTGTCGGGAAACCGGCGAAGCCGCGCCTGGCCGAGCCCGCACCCGAGGAACTCGGCAATGTCGGCAGCGAGCTTGGGATGCGAGCTCCCCGAGAAGATTTTGAGTTCGCCGAATCCGCTGGGTCGCATATGACAGCTGGTGGCCGAAGGATCAGCGCTTGCCGCGCCTCCGCACACCGGGGCAAACCCTTATCGTATATGGAATTCTGGCGACTTGGCAACCGGCAAGCGAGGGCCGGCGTCGGACCGTCAGGTCGCGCGTTTCGTCTCCGCGCGCGCGAGAAACTGCGTGGTCTTTCTGAGATACTCCCGCCGGCCGAGCGTGCGCGTCCAGACCACGGTCCATCCGGGGCGGGCCAGGTCCAGGGCCGTCCGGCGGGCAGCGTCCGGACGCTCGAAGAGCCCGAACACCGTGGATCCTGACCCGGTCATGGCTGCCCGGACGGCTCCGGCATCCACGAGCATCTGGCGGATGCGGGAAATCGTCGGGTGGTGCCAGGTGACCGGCGGTTCCAGATCGTTGGTCAGCGAGGCAGCCCACGACGGCCAGCCCGCAGGCATCTCGCGGTCGGCCGGACGTCGCGCGCGCCGCCGGATGTTCTCGTCGTACCAGCGGTACGCCTCGACCGTGGACACGCCGAATCCGGGACGGATCATCACGACGTTCACGCGCGGCAGTTCGGCCAGCGGGTAAATATCGTCTCCGCGTCCGAGCCCGAGCGCCGTACCGCCAACCAGGAAGAACGGCACGTCGGCGCCCAGCCTCGCGGCCAGGCGGCTGAGCGCGCTTGGGTCGAGGCCGACCTTCCACAGCCGGTTGAGGGCCATCAGGGTGACGGCCGCGTTCGAGCTGGCGCCGCCCAGTCCGGCCTCGCTCGGAATGCGCTTCTCGAGCGTGATTTCCAGGTCCGTCGGGTCGCCACGTCCCAGGCGGGCCGTACGCCACAGGATCGACGCGGCCTTCCACGCCAGGTTGCGGCGGTCGGTCGGCACGTCGGCGCGGTTCGAGACCAGCAGGAACGGCCCCTTGCGGCGGGTCACGGTCACGAGGTCGGCCAGCGCCAGCGACTGGAAGATCGTGCGCAGGTCGTGATAGCCGTCCGGCCGCACGCCGAGAATGCGGAGGTCGAGGTTGATCTTCGCGAAGGACGGAAGCGTGAGGCTGGTCACGATCCGGTCGCCTTGAGCGGTGCCACCGAGCGCAACTCCTCCAGCGTCATCGGCGTCGTGTCCGGCGGCACGATCACCTCGAACGCCCTCGGCTCGATGCCGGTGTTTACGTCGAGCTGCTGCACGCGCGCGGTGAGATCCACGTGCCCGTCGGTCGATCGAAGCCGCACCGTTCGTGGATAGCCGTTGAGGAAGTCCGCATAATCGGCACGCCAGCGGCCGGAGTCGACGGCGGCCACCGCCCACCTGCCGGCGTGCTCGCGCAGGAAGACCACGTGCCCGCCTTCGCCGCTCCCTGCACGCACCGAACGCCAGCCGCCCGGCCACTGCCGGCCTTCGCCCACGTCGAGCCCGGCCCCGATGCAGCCGGTCAGAGCGCGCAGCAGGTCGTCGGCGCCCAGCGACAGGCCCGTGAGTCGTTCGAGGACGGCCGACACGGTGGTCGAGGTCAGGACGCGCTGGTCGCGCGGCAGCAGCAGCGTCGCCTCCTCTGCGCGCGCGACGAGAATGAAGATCGGCGGGCCGAATGGCGCCACACCCTCGAGGCGAGCGTGGCCGCCGGCTTCGAGGCCGGCAATGATGCGGCCGCGGAGGGAGTGTTCTCCGGCGCGACCCGAGAGGCCGAGCTCGGACGTCAGGCTCTGGAGGCCTGCGCAGTGCGCGGTGGCTGACAGAAAGTGCGCTGGCGCGTCGGGCGCATCGCTTGGGGTCCCGGACGGACGTGGAGGCAGGCGGGACGCGCACTGCGCCCCCGCGACAGCCAGCGCGGCAGCGACCAGCAGTCCGACGTTACCGCCGGCGCTCGGCATCCCGGATTTTCTTGTCGAGCGTCGATCGGTCGATCGACTCGAGGTCGCCGGCACGCGCGCGCTCCCAGGCGGCCAACGCCTCGGACCACTTTCCCTGGCGCGCCAGCAGATCCCCGTAATGGTCCTGGATGACGGAGTTGGCCGGCAGCGCCGCGGCCGCGCGTGCGAGCGGCCCGGCCGCCTCGTCGACCTTGCCCTGGCGCAGCAGCGCCCAGCCCAGGCTGTCGAGATACGCGGGGTTGCCGGGCTCGATCTTCAGCGCGCGCTCGATCAGCGCCTGCGCCTCGGGCAACCGTTCGTTCCGCTCCGCCAGGAGGTAGCCGAGGTAGTTGAGCGCGACGGCGTCGAGCGGGTCGCGTTCCAGCATCTGCCGCAGCTCGCGTTCCGCATCGGCCGGGCGGCCGGCCTCTTCGTACAAGCCGGTCAGCCGCAGCGCGAAGGTGGCGTTGCTGCCGTAGTGGGCTGCCGCCTCCTCCACGACACGCACGGCATCGTCGAAGCGCTTCTCGGCGGCGTAGGCATCGGCGAGGCCGAGCGCGATCTGGGGATCGCGCGGCGGGGACGTGCTCGCGTCCTCGAGGAGCGTGATGGCTTCGACACCGCGGCCGTTTCCCGACAGGGCCTGCGCCCGCACGCGCAGGAAGCGGGCGTCGCCCGGCGATCGCGCCAGCGCCTGTCGAGCCACGGCGTCAGCCTCGTCGAACTGCCGCGCGCCGAGGTGTGCCTGGGCAACGTGCAGCTCGTAGCGGGAACTCCCGGGGACGAGCGCCCGCGCGGCCTCGAATGCCGCAATGGCACTCGCGTACTCGCCCAGCTGCTGGTGCGCGGCGCCGAGCGCGACGAGCGCGCCGGCCGCCTGATCTTCGTTGCCCCTGGCGCGCGCGGTGTCGCTGGCCAGCGGCGTCACGAGCGTGACGATCTCGCGATAGGCGTAGCGGTCCAGAAGCGCGTGCGCCAGCGCGCTGGTCCCGGCGATGCTTGCGGGATCGACCGCGAGGATCCTGCGCGCCGCGTCCTCCGCGGCTGCCCCGTCGCCCAGCTCGCGTGATGCGGAGGACAGGAGATAGAGAAGCCTCGCGTCGTTCGGATTCCCCTTCAACAGGTCCGCGAGTACGTCCCGGGCTCTCTGTGCGCCCTCGCCACCCGGGGTGTTGATGAGCGCGGTAATCCAGCGGAGCCTCAGGTCCCGACTGGGAGTGCGGATGCTGGCCACGGCCTCGCCGTAGGCCTCGGCCGCGCCGGCCCAACGCCCCAGCCGCTCGTAGAGATCGCCGAGCGTGATGTAGTGGCGCGGATTGATCTCCGCCGCGCGCGTCAGCGACTCGGCGGCATCCTGATAGCGGCCCTGGGCGGTGAAGGCCTCGGCCAGGAGCACGTGCGGCTCGGCCGCGTACGGGGCCTGCGAGGCGACGCCCTCGAGCACCGTGACGGCCTCATCGGCGCGGTCGGATCGGAGCAGGAGTCGGCCGAGCGTCACCTGCAGGTTGAGGTCGGTGGACATCAGCGGGCTCGAGCGGATGGCCTCGAGGTGCTCGATCGCCTTTCGGCGGAGCGTCGTCGGCGTCTCTCCGGCGACAGGAGGCGCTCCCGCGTCCGACATGGCGGAGTAGACGAGACCGAGGATGCGATGCGCCTCGACGTTGCCGGGTTCGATGGCGAGCGCCTGCTCGGCCGCCGTGCGCGCCTGGTCGCCGTCGTTCTCGCGCGCGTGCAGCGCCGCGCGTTCCGCGTGCAGCGCGGCCGAGCCGGGGTCGAGTTTCTGCGCGCGTTCGAGCGCGGCCAGCGCGCCCCTGGTGTCGCCGTCGGACTCGAGCCGGCGGGCGAGCATGAACTCGTAGTAGGCGTCGGCCGACGGAAGTCGGGAGGACACGGCGGGGGCCGACTGCGCCGAGGCCAGTGCAGGAGCGAGAAGGACAGCCGCCACCAGCGCCCGGATGAATGGCATGAGGCGATCATGACCCGACAGACGGGTTAGCACAAGGGTTCAACGCGCGGCGTTCAAACCACGGACGCGTGGCGAGCCCCTGTGCTTTGAGCCCCAGTGCTTCGACCCCCGGTGTATAGTCCCCCTATGCCCGTCGACAAGGAACTGCTGGAGATTCTCGCGTGCCCGGTCTGTAAGACGCCGGTCACGCTCGTGAAGGACGGGACGGCGCTCAAGTGCGGCACGTGTCACCGCGTCTATCCGATCAAGGACGACATCCCGGTGATGCTCATCGACGAGGCCACGGTCGAGCCCTGACGCCCCGCCGCCTCCTGCTCGTCCGCCTGCGCCTCATCGGCGACGTCGTCTTCACGACGCCGGCGATTGGGGCGCTGGCTCGCCACTACCCCGACGCCCGCCTCACCTATCTCGTCGAAGCCGCCGCCGCCCCCGTCGTCCGGGACAATCCTCACCTGCACGAGGTGGTCATCGTCGAGCGTCCGCGGGGCCTGGGCCGCATGCGCTACGACGTCGCGCTCGCGCGCCGCCTGCGGCGCGAGCGGTTCGACATCGCGATCGACTTGCACGGCGGTCCCCGTGCCGCGTGGCTGACCCGCGCGTCGGGCGCACCGGTCCGCATCGGCTACGACCTGCCGGGCCGGCGCTGGGCGTACACGACACGCGTGCCGTGGTCGCGCTCGCTGGTCCCTCCGCGCCACTCGGTGTTGAACCAGTGGGATCTCATCGCGCCGCTCGGCATCGCGCCTCCCGATCCGGCGCGAGACGCCGTCCTGATGCCCCTCGACCCCGCGGCCGGCGCGCGCGTGGCCGAACGGCTCGCCGCCGCGGGTGTCCCGTCCGGCGCGCCGCTGGCCGTCCTCCACGTCAGCGCGGGCAATCCGTTCCGCCGCTGGCCCATCGACCGCTTCGCGGCGCTCGCCGCGGCCCTCGCGACCGGCAACCGTCCACTGCACGTCGTCGTCACTTCGGGTCCCTCGGAGGCGGATGCGGCTCGTGCGGTGGCGGACGGGGCGGGGCGGGTCGTCCCCGCCTCCGGCGCCCGCATCGTCCGCGCCGGCGAGTTCGACCTGGCCGAACTGCGCGCGCTCGTCGAGCGCGCCGCCCTCTACATCGGCGGCGACAGCGGTCCGCTCCATATCGCGGCGACGACACGGACGCCGGTCGTCGCACTCTTCGGCCCGACGCTGCCCGAGCGCTCGCTTCCGTGGCGCGACCCGGCGATTCCCTCGATCGCGGTCGATGTCGGGCCGCTGCCCTGCCGGCCCTGCCACCAGCGCCACTGCGTCCCTGGAGACTTCCGCTGCCTGACCGGCATCACCGTCGAAATGGCCCTGGCGGCATCGCTGAGGGCACTCGACCGGCGATGAACCGGGCCGCCTGCCGCAGGTACAAAAGGCGGCGGCGCCCTGTAAGATCGTCCGTGGCGCTCGCACACCCATGAACTCGCTGCCGCTCACTGCGGGTGTTCCCGCCCGCGATCGCGTCGAGATCGTCGGCCTCCTCGCCCTCCTCGGGCTGGTGGCGACGATGCAGTTCTCGATTGCGGCATCCCAGATCCTGCTGGGACTGGCGGTGCTCTGCTGGCTGGCCGCACACCTTTCGCGCGCCGAGTCGCTCGAGGCGCCGGGCTTCTTCTGGCCGCTGGTCGTGTACGCCGCGCTGACGCTCGTCTCGGCCGGCTTCTCGCTCGACCCGTCGGTCAGCGTGCCCGACTGCAAGCAGCTCGTCCTCCTGATGATCGTGCCGGTCGTCTACGACCTCGCGCGCGGCTCGCGCGCCGATCGGATTCTCACGGTCATCATCACGGTCGGCGCCGCCAGCGCCTTCATCGGTATCGTGCAGTACGGCGTGCTCAACTACGACAACCTGGGCCGGCGCATGCAGGGCACGCTGTCGCACTGGATGACCTACTCGGGCACGCTGATGCTGGTCATCTGCGCCAGCCTGGCGCGGCTCCTCTACGGCACGGGCGATCGCCTCTGGGCCGCATTCGTGCTCCCGGCCCTGCTCGTGTCGCTGGCACTCACGCTCACCCGCGGCGCGTGGCTCGGCGCAGCCGCCGGCGCCGTCGCGATCTTCCTGACCAGGGACGTCCGGCTGGTGGCGCTCGTTCCGCTGGCAGCCGGCGTCATGTTCCTCGTGGCGCCAGACGTCCTCAACTCCCGCGTGCAATCCATCGTCGACGTGAACGATCCGACGAACCGCGATCGGGTGGCGATGTTCCAGGCAGGGCTGGCCATCGTCCGCGACCATCCGCTGACGGGGGTGGGCCCGGACATGATCGGGCGTGTCTATCCCGACTACCGCGTCGCGACGGCCGTGCAGGCCAGCAATCCGCACCTGCACAACGTGCCGATGCAGATTGCCGCCGAGCGCGGCATTCCCGCGCTCATCGTGTGGGTCGGCTTCGTGGGGATGACGCTGGCGGGGCTCGTCCGGCTCCTCCGCGACCCGCGCGCCCGCCCCCTGGCAGCCGCCGGTCTGGGCAGCATGGTTGCCATGCTCGTGGCAGGACTCTTCGAGTACAACTTCGGCGACTCCGAGTTCCTGATGCTGCTGCTCGTGCTCATCACGCTGCCGTTTGCCGCCGTCCGCGACGACCGTCTGCCGCGATGACGTCCCCGTTGCCAGCGCTCGCGCCAGAACGCGCGCATCAGCTCATCTCGGGTTTCGGCGCCGCCCGCCTGCTCGTCGTCGGGGACGTGATGCTGGATCGGTTCGTCGTGGGCCGCGTGAGCCGCATCTCGCCCGAAGCGCCCGTTCCCGTGGTCGTCTTCGACCGCGAGGAGTTCCGCCTCGGCGGCGCCGCCAATGTCGCGCACAACGTCGCTGCCCTCGGCGGCGCGGCGTCGCTCATCGGCACGGTCGGCGACGACGAGGATGGCAGGCGCCTGGCCGCGGAACTGACGGCGCGCGGCGTGCCCGCCAGTGCCCTCGTGTCCTGCAACCGGCGGACGACGACGAAGGTGCGGGTGGTGACGAACCGCAATCAGCAGGTCGCGCGCATCGACTACGAGACCGACGTGGACACCGACGCGCCGATCGAAGACGCGCTGATGAACGTCATCGACCAGCACCTCGACGGTATCGACGTGGTGGTCGTGTCCGACTACCAGAAGGGCGTCGTCACGCGGCGGACGGTGGCGCACCTCGTGGCATCGGCCGGCGCGCGCGGCGTGCCGCTGATTGTCGACCCCAAGGTGCCCCATCTGGACTACTACCGCGGCGCCACGCTCGTGACGCCGAACCACATGGAGGCCGAGGCGGCGTCGGGCCGGCGCATCCGGACCTTCGATGATGCGCGGGAGGCCGCGCACGAGATCCGATCGCGAGCGGGCGTGGAGGGTGTGCTGATTACGCTTGGTGAGCGGGGGATGTGGCTGTCGTGCGACGGCGTCGACGGATCGCTTGCGGCCACCGCGCGCGAGGTGTCCGACGTGACGGGTGCGGGCGATACCGTCGTCGCGACGTTGGCCCTTGCCGTCGCCGGCGGCGCCTCGCCGGCCGAAGCCGCCGCCCTGGCCAACCAGGCCGCCGGGATCGTCGTCGGCAGGTTCGGCGCGGCCACCGTGACCGCCGCCGAGCTGCGCCAGCGGTGGTGAGACAAAGGGGTCAGGCGGCTGACCCCTTTTTCAGTGCCGGAAGTGCCGGCGGCCGGTGAAGACCATCGCGAGGCCGTGCTCGTCGGCCGCGGCAACCACTTCCGCATCCCTGACGGATCCGCCGGGCTGCACGACGGCACGCGCACCTGCGGAGGCGACGGCATCCAGGCCGTCGCGAAACGGGAAGAACGCGTCCGAGGCCGCGACGCTGCCGTCGAGCGCGCCGGAGCCTGCCGCGTTCCAGCCGGACGCCTTGGCCACGGCCACCTTCACCGCGTCCACGCGGCTCATCTGCCCCGCGCCGATCGCCAGCGTGCGGACGCGGTCGGTGAAGATCACGGTGTTCGACTTGACGTGCGCCGCCACGCGCCAGGCGAATCGCATCGCCTGCCACTCGTCGCCGGTCGGCTCGCGCTTCGTCACCACGCGGAGGCCCTCGGCCGGCCAGGCCGCTCGCGCCTCGATCACCTGATCACGCTCCTGCAACAGCACGGCTCCGAGCACCGATCGAATCTCGCGCCGGTACGCCGCTGGCCCGCCGGCCGACGCGAGCGCGCCGAAGTCCGCAGTCACGACGCGGAGGTTGGGCTTGGTCTGGAGGATGGCCTCCGCTCGATCGTCGACGCCGGGCGCGATGACGGCTTCGATGAACGTCGCGACAATCGCGCGTGCCGTGTCCTCGTCGATTGGACGGTTCAACCCGACGATGCCGCCAAACGCGGCGAGGCCGTCGGCCTCGCGTGCGCGCACGTAAGCTTCGGCAATCGCCGCACCCGTGGCGGCGCCGCACGGATTGGTGTGCTTGACGACACAGGCGGCCGGCTCCTCGAACTCGAGGACAATGCGCGCGGCCGCATCGAGGTCGATGAGGTTGGTGAACGACAGCTCCTTGCCCTGGCGCACGCGCGCGGCGCCAAGCCCACCGCCCGCATCGAGCGTGTACCACGCCGCGGGCTGATGCGGGTTCTCGCCGTAGCGCAGATCGCGGACCTTACGGGCTTCGAGGGTGAGCACCGGCGGGGCGAGATCATCAGGCAACCCTGAAGGGTTGCCTCCACGGGTCTCCTGTGGGGGCCGCCCGTCCGCCGCCGCTGACGCTTCGGCGGACTGCCGCAGCCCTGCCGAAGGCTGATCAGAGTTGCCCGATCGCGAGAAACGGTCGCCATCCACCGTGACATCCGCCAGCGTGCCCGCGATGGCGGAGTCGTACTCGCCCGTGTGCGCGAACGCCGTCTGCGCAAGGCCGAAGCGGAAGGCCGGCGTCGGCCCGCCCTCGCGATCGAGCGCGTCGAGGACGGCGCCGTAGTCCGACGGCCTGACCACGACGAGGACAGCGCGAAAGTTCTTGGCCGCCGCGCGCACGAGGCTCGGCCCGCCGATGTCGATCTGCTCGATGAGGTCCTCGAAGGCGACGTCCGGTTTCCTGGCGGTCTCGACGAAGGGATAGAGATTGACGGCCACGAGGTCGACGAGGCCGATGCCGTGCTCGGCAGCCTTCTGCAGATCCTCCGGGTGATCACGCCGCGCGAGGATGCCGCCGTGCACGAGCGGGTGCAGCGTCTTGACGCGCCCATCCATCATCTCGGGGAACCCGGTGACGTCCGATACGTTCACGACCGGCAGTCCGGCGTCTGCGAGTGCGCGCGCGGTGCCGCCCGTCGAGACGAGCTCGAAACCGCGGTCGGACAGACCACGTGCAAATGTGAGCAGGCCGGTCTTGTCCGACACACTGAGGATGGCTCTCTTCATGATTCGTATGTCTGCGATTGACACCAAATGTAACGCCCCGGTATGATTTCACCGCGGTCCAGGTTACCGGACCCGGAAGGCCGCGCAGTGCGGCCTTTTTTTGTGCCCCGTTCGCGCTTTCACGGCGTGGGCGAGGTCGGTTCGACACGGTGGCTCTGCCACCGAGAGCAGGAAAAGAACGATGCGTATTACAGGCAAGGTCAAGTGGTTCAACAACGCCAAGGGCTATGGGTTCATCGAGCGCGAGGGCGGGAGCGACGTCTTCGTGCACTACTCGGCGATCCAGGGCTCGGGCTTCCGCTCCCTCGAAGAGGGACAGCCGGTGGAGTTCGAAATCGTCGATGGACCCAAGGGTCCGCAGGCGGGCAACGTCACCCGCGTCTGAGCCGCTCTTGACCGCAACTGGCGTCGGGTGCCCTCATCCGACGCCAGTCGCTCATGTCTCTCCCGCCGCCTTCGCCGTCAGCTTCACCTTCCCATCCTTCACGTCCACTCGGAACGCCACGTCGCGGCCGCCGGCGCCGTGCTTGTCGACCTGTGCGCGAACGAGTGCGGCGAACCGGTCGTACTCGATGGGCTTCTCGCCGGCCTCCTTGCGCGCCGCGGCCAGCTGGTCGTAGAGACGCTTGACCTTGTCTTCCTGCGCCACGGGATCCGACAGCGTCGCGGCGGCGACGACGGCCTCGCGCCGTGCCGGCGCCGGCTTGCCGGTATCTTTGGCCGCCGGCTGACCGGCCTCTTTGGTCGCGGGCTGTCCGGCCTTCTTCGGTTCGACTGGCGGCCGCGCGACGGCGGGTGCACGCCCACCGCGCACGTGCAGCTTGCCCTGCTCCTGCAGCTTGAGCTGCCGCTCCCAGAGCTCGGAGAACGCCGCCCACCGCGACTGAATCGTCTGGAACCTGAAGCGATCCCCGGTGTTCTGGATGTGCATCCGATCGAAGCGCTTCATCTGCGCATCGAGGCGCTTGCGCTGTTCCCACGGCAGGCGTGGCGCACGACCGGCGAAGAACATGTTGTACTCCGCCTCGAGCCGCTTGAGCTCGGCCTCGAGCGCCATCAGCTCCCGATCGAAGTCGGTTCGTTCCCTGGACACGTCGCTACACCTCGGACACGCCCGGCGGCAGTGCGCCACACGGGTGGCCTGCCAGACGATCGCCGCGAGAAGCCCTGGACGATGCCGTCGCCATCGGCGTCAGGCATGTCCGCCCACGTACTGTCGCGCGCATCACGGGAGCAACAGGAACCAGACGAGCGGGACCCACAGCTCGCGCCCGAACGGAATCGGCTTGTCGTCCACCAGGATCTCGGTCGTCCAGTGGGCGCCCACCACTTCGTACAGGTCGCGCATGGCGAGCACCTCGCCCGGGAAGAAGCGCGCCCGGTGCCGCAGGTGCTCACCGGAACCGACGGCCCTGTACTCCGCCGACTGGCGTGCCATGGCGACCGCGCGGGCGTACTCCGGCCCTTCGAAGGGACCGAACACCAGCGTGATGGAGAACGGCCGTTCGCGCGGCCCGAAGAGCGCGGTGTGCAGGTCGGGGTCGAGCGCGGCCAACTCCTCGGCCGTGGGCTCTTCCGGCCGCTCGACGTAGGGCCAGAAGCGCTCGAGGGGACGGGTCGTGCGCTGCGTCATGAAGGACGGATCGTAACAGGAAGTCACGACGGGTTCAAAGCACACGGGTTCGAGGTACGAAGGGTTCAAAGCACGCTAGGATCTCCGGCGTGTCCTCTCCACGCGTGATTCCCTCCGTCGATGCCGTGCTCCAGCGCGAGGGAATGAGGGCCCTCGAAGAGCGGTATGGGCCGCGCGCCGTTCGCGACGCCATCCGCGCATCGGTCGAGGCCCTGCGCGCGGATGTTCTTGGCGGCGCGGTCCGGTTGGGAGACGCGGAGGAGGCCGCCGCCCGCATCGAAGCCGGGGCGGCGTCGCGGCTGGCCCGGGACTTCGGTGGTTCGCTCAGACCCGTCATCAACGCGACCGGCGTCGTGCTCCACACCAACCTGGGCAGAGCACCGCTGGCCCAGGCGGCCATCGATCGCCTTGCCGCCACCGCCCGCGGCTACGCGAACCTCGAGTACGACCTCACCACCGGAACGCGCGGCTCGCGCGCCGTCCACGCCGAATCGTTGCTCACGACGCTCACAGGCGCCGAAGCCGCCGTGGTCGTCAACAACAACGCGGCAGCCGTGCTGCTGGCCCTGGCCGCCCTCGCGCGCGGGCGCGAGGCCATCATCTCGCGCGGCGAGCTCGTCGAGATTGGCGCGGGGTTCCGCGTCCCGGACGTCATGGCCGAATCGGGCGCAACGCTGAGGGAAGTGGGGACGACCAACCGGACGCGGGTTGCCGACTACACCGCCGCCGCGGGCGCGAGGACCGCGCTCGTCCTTCGCGTGCATCCGTCCAACTTCCGCATCGAAGGGTTCACCGAACGTCCCGGTCTGCCCGCGCTCGTCGCCGCCGCGCATTCAGTGGGCGTCCCGATTGTCGAAGACCTCGGCAGCGGCCAGTTGGCCGACGATCTCGCGGGTGAGCCGGCGGTCGCCGCCTCCATCCACGCGGGCGTGGACCTCGTCTGCTTCAGCGGCGACAAGCTGCTCGGCGGACCGCAGGCAGGCATCCTTGTGGGCCGGCGTGACCTGGTCGAACAGATCCGCCGTCATCCGCTGATGCGCGCCCTCCGTGTCGACAAGCTCACGTACGCCGCACTCGAAGGGACGCTCCTCGAGTACCTGGCCGGGCGCGCGCGCCTGACCGTGCCTGCCGTACGCATGCTGCACCTGGACGCCGAGGCGATCGAGGCCAGGGCACGAGCGCTGGCCGGGCCGCTCGTCGCGGCCGGCTGGCACGTGGATCTCGTGAGCGGTCATTCGGCCGTCGGGGGCGGCAGCGCGCCGGGCCTGGCGCTTGCGACCGTGCTCGTCGCGCTCGAGCGGGACGGCTGGTCGGCGGCGCGAATCGAACAGAAGCTCCGCGATCTCGTCCCTCCCATCATCGCGCGCATTGTCGACCAGCGCGTGGTGCTGGATCTGAGGACGGTGACCGAGGAGGAGGCCGACGTCATGGTGCGGCTCCTCGAGTGGCCCCGCGAACCGGGCTGACCTTGCCCGCGATCAGTCGGTCGTCGGCGCCGGCGGGGAGACGGCAAACCGCTTGAAGAAGCTCGTCGCGCGCCATTCGGGCCGCCGATCCCGGTTGGCGACTCGCTCCGTGAGCTGGCCCACGAGATCCGTGAACGTCGCCGCGGCCGTCCGATCGATGGGCTGATCGAGATCGTCGGCCGGACCGTGATACCGCTCCCTGGTCCACGCCGCCGCAATGGCCTCTTCCGCGGAGCCCGGCTCGTACCCCACCTTCATCGCCAGCGCCGGCACGCCCTCGCGGATGAAGCTGTACTGGTCGCTTCGAATGAAGCGATTGCGATGCGGCTCTGGATCGTTCTGGACGGCAATGCCCATGCCCTGTGCCGTGATACGCACCTCGTCTCCAAGATCCGACTCCTCGAGCCCGAGCACCATCAGCGACTTCATCGGGAAGAGCGGGAGGAACATGTCCATGTTGATGTTCGCGACAATGCCCTCCCGCGGCACCGTGGGGTTGCGGGCGTAGTACCGCGAGCCGAGCAGCCCTTTCTCCTCTGCCGTCACCGCCACGAAGACGACGGGGCGGCGCGGGCGGGCCGCAGCCACATAGGCCGCCGCCTCGAGCAGGGTCGCAATACCCGACGCGTTGTCCATGGCGCCGTTGTAGATCGCGTCGCCGTCGATGGACGCGCCAACACCGACGTGGTCCAGGTGGGCGGTGACGACGACGTGCTCGCCGGCGAGAGTCGCGTCGCTGCCGCGCAGGAGTCCCACGACGTTGTGGGACTCGACGTGCTGCCGCTCCACCGCCACCTCGGCACGAAGCGACTGCGGCAGGGCGAAGCGCGGGAGCGGCTTGCCCTCGCCGGCCAGCTTCAAGAGGTCGGCAAACGTATGGCCCGACCCTTCGAAGAGCCGCTCGGCGGCCGCGGGATTGAACGTAATCGCCACTTTCTGGCCTGCGGTGTCACTCAGCGACTCGTCGGCAAGCGCCATGGACGGGTTCAGCCGATTCGGCGAGGAGCGCTCCCAGGGCACGTCCATGCTCCTCGGATTGGGAATGGCGATCGTGCCGATCGCGCCACGTCGCGCGAGTGCCGCCCAGCGCTCGGCCGCGGACTGGTAGTGGGCCGAGAGCGGGCCTGGCACCGACGCGGGGCTGCCGGCCAGATAGACAACGACCTTGCCGCCGAGGTCGAGCCCGTCGAAGTCGTCGTGATCGACCTCGGGGATCGCCAGGCCGTGCCCGGCGAACACCAGCTGCGCATCGACGGTCGGCGCTGGGTCGATCCGCATGCTGAAGGTGGCTTCCTCGCCAAGCGTCACCGGCCGCGTGCGTCCGCCACGGACCAGGGCCAGGCTGGAATCCTCCTCGACAATGCGGCGCGACTCGAACGCGATGGGCTGCAGGTAGCCGGACGTGCCCGCGGCCTCGAGACCGGCGCGCGCGAAGCGCTCGGCGACGTAGTCGGCCGCCTTGCGATGCTCGGGGCTGCCCGTCTCGCGCCCGCGCATGCTGTCATTGGCGAGAAACTCCATGTGCGCCCACCAGCGATCCGCGAGCGCCGCGGTGGCTGCGGCGCGGGCGGCCTCGGCCTCGCGGGGATCGGGGTCGGCCGCACTGCCCGCACACGCCGCCACCAGGCCGAGCGCCGCGACGAGCGTGGTGACGGCGATTACCCGGCGCGACGCCGCGCGTGGTGGCGTTGCCTGCATGAACGAGCGAGTGTCGGCCATGTCGGCATTCTCAACCAGAACGCCGATTTCGCCAATCTCCGTCATCCCGGACCCTGCGCGATCTCACGGCCAGTCCTCCGAGCAGGCCCGCGGCGACGTCGTCCGCCAACCCGCCCGTCACGACGGACCAACCGGCGGGTTGAAGTAGCTGGCCGCCACGAACAGCAGGGTCAGGACGCCGAACAGGATGGGCAGTCCCGCGGCAAGCCAGCGCGGGCGCTGCGGCTGGCTGAATGTCGGCACGCTGAAGAAGCGCAGGCTGGCGAGGACGATGGCCAGGACCGGCAGCGGCACCGCGATGAGCGCCTCCTGCCAGTGCATCACGGGGATCGATTTCATGGCCCCCACGAGGGTGGCCGTGAAGCCCACGACAAGCCCTGCGAGCGCCGCGAACCACGCGAGGACGATCACGTGGCCCTCACCAACCCGCCACCCCCCAATCCACCCGGACGAAGCCCGAGGCAGCCCGCGTCACTCGCCCGCAACTCCGTGCGCTGCCGCCTGCAGGGGCGCCGCGGCAACGATGACCGTCCTCATTGGTTGTCTTCTCCGTTGGCGCCAGGCGGCTTCCCCGTCATCGGCACGAAGCGCACGGGCAGCGTGCGAAGGAGGTCCATACCCGTCTCGGTGCGTCGAAGAATCCGCAGTTCCTGGAACACGACGCCCACCGGAATCGCCATCAGGCCGCCGACCTTCAACTGCTGCACGAGCGCCTCCGGCACTTCGTCCGGCGCCGCGGTGACCATGATCCGATCGTACGGGGCGTGTTCGGGCCAGCCGAGGTAGCCGTTGCCGGTCCGGACCTCGACGTTCCGGTAGCCCCCCTCGGTCAACGTCTCGCGCGCCTGCGCGGCAAGCGGCGGCACGATCTCGATCGTGTAGACCTGCTTCGCCAGCAGGCTGAGCACGGCCGCCTGGTACCCGGATCCGGTGCCGATCTCGAGGACCACATGCTCTGGTTCGACGTCGAGCGCCTCCGACATGAACGCCACGATGTACGGCTGCGAGATCGTCTGGCCGTGGCCGATGGGCAGGGGCGAGTCCTGATACGCCTCGTCGCGCCGGTGCTCTGGCACGAAGAGGTGACGCGGCACCGCGCGCATCGCGTCGAGCACGCGCGAGCTGGAGATATCCCGCGCGCGCAGCTGCTCGTCGACCATCCGGCGGCGCGCGGCATCCCAGTCGCGGTTGCCACGCTGGCCGCTGCTGCTGAGGCAGGCCACCGCGACGAGGATCAGCGCGGCGCCGAACGACAGGGTGACAGGCATCTCGACCGCCCTTCAGGCTCCGGCGGAGCTCACAGCCGATCGTACTCCGCCCTGACGAGGGCGGGCGAATAGGCCCGTTCCAGGCGGCGGACGATGAAATGCCCGCGTGCCATGTCCTGGAAATGGTCCATGAACATCACGTTGACCGCGACACCGCCGGCGGCGCCCACGACAGGCACGGCCTGGGCGGCAATCTTCTGCGAGACGTTGGCGCCGAATCGCGAGGCGAGCTGCGCGATCAGGCGGACCAGCACGGGCGCGCCCTCTTCAACCAGCCCGCGCTGCGCCATGTATTGAGCTGCCTCGGAAATGGACCTCGCGAGCGCCGCGCGCACCAGGAAATACGACGACTCGGTCGCATCGTCACGCGTCGAGCGCCCGCCGAGCGCGAAGACCTCGAGGCAGGCGAACCGCGCTTCGGGCGTCTCGAGGGCCTCGCCCTCGCTCCGCGCGATGTCCGCAATGGATCGGAGGATGATCGTCGTCGAGAGCGGGAGCTCCAGCGGGAGCCCGGCCAGGCCGAACGCGCCGCCGCCCGCGCCTGTCGCCGCCACCGCCAGTCGATGCAGCGTATCGCGCGAACGCGCGCGCGGCCGATCGTCCAGCGTGGTCAGGGCCAGGTGCAGCGCCGTGTCGAGCGACTTGCGCGTCGCCCGCGACACCACGTCCGACCACGACTCCGGGAGCAGCTCGAATGCCTTCTCCACCGGCATGCCGATCATCCCGGTGATCCGCGCGGCAAGACCGGGGTTCTCGAGCAGTTGCTTCGCGTACGCGAGCGATTCACGATCGACGGCCGACAGGCTCACACGACACCTTTCGTTTGGCGCTCCGGCCGCGGCGGGGCTGGAGACGGACGACCGATTCACTCTATCGCGGCCGGCAGGCGCGGAGAAGCCGGCGGGCACAGCCGGGCCGTGAGAGAGCGGTCAACCGTCGACGTGGAGCCCCCGTGCGAGGATGGCTATCTGTCCGCTGTGATAGGCATCGTGCTGGAGGACGCCGAGAAGCATCTCGAGACACGTCACGCCGGTGCCGAGGGGCTGACTGTGCTCATGGCCGACGGTGGCCCGCAGCTCGTCGGGGTCGAGCTGACGGACAGCTTCCGCCAGCTGGCGAACGCTCGACTCCAGCCGACGGCGCGCCTCTGCCCATGCCTCGGCGGAGGTGGCGGCCGGCTCGGGCCAGTCGCCGTCGCGCGGCAGCGATGGCGCCTTGCCATCGAGCCGCTCGCGCACTTCGTCGTGCCAGTTCGTCATGTGCGCAACGATTTCCCAGATGGTGTGGCCGGACTCGACCACTCGCTGGGAGGCGTGGCCGGCAGTGACGCCGGCGAGCAGGCTCGCCGTGCCTGGACCATGCCACGGCTCCCCGGCAAACGCGCGCTCGATCTGGTCGGCAATGAGATGTGGATCGTGCATCGTGGCCCTCGAATGACTGTCTCACCGCTCGCTCTTCGAAAACACCGCGAGCATCGCCTCCTCGGTCGGCGCCGCCAGCACGTTGGCCGCGGCAAGGGCCTCGGCCTGCCGGTCGTTCGTCTGTCGAATGCGCCGGGCGGCGTTCTGAAGATCGTACACGGTCCGCTGCGGCCGCACATCCGGCCCAAGCAGGAGCCAGTCGTAGAGAGCGGCTGTCCGCATGGCGCAGGGCCGGAGGGACGACGATCAGATCCCGATGTTCCGTCCGAAGCACAATCGGTAGCCATTGCAATCCTCGACTTCGAAGTCCCGGCAGCCGTACGGCTGATCGCACGGCATGCGCGCGATGGTCACTCCCCTGGAGGCAAACTCCACATGGAGCGCGTCTGCGTCGTCAATCCAGATGTACGCATCCCAGGCTTCCCCATCGGGGTCGGCCAGTCGATTCGGGCGCGCGCCGCCTGCCCCGGCAATCTGGCTCAGCATGATGACGATGCCGCCGCGCATGACCATGCAGAAGGCCGGCGGATCGCCCCACAGCCGCTCGTAGCGGAAGCCGAGCTTGTCGCGGTAGTAGTCTGCCGACGCCGCCACGTCGTCCACGATGAAATACGGCGCGATGCCCCATCGCGCCTGTGTTGCGCTGCCGTCTGCCGTCATGTTCCCTCCACCGGGTCGGCGGCTCCGTCGCCGCCCGAGTCGCGCACGGCGCCCTGCCATTCGTAGAACACGGTGTCGAGGCCCTCAGCGGTGCGTCGCTCGAGCAGACGAAAGCCGAGTTTCTCGAGGACGCGAATCGACGCGACATTCCCGATGTCCGTGCTCGCACGAACCGCCGGCATCCCCAGTGTCCGCGTGCAATGGCGGACGATTGCTTCGGCAATCTCCGTCGCGTGCCCACGGCCCCACAGACGCTCGGCCACTCCGTACACGAGCTCGAACTCCGGCGGGTCGCGGAAGGGCCAGAGTCCGCCGAAGCCGCAGAGTTCGGGCGCATCCTTCAGCCGCGCGCACCAGAGGCCGTGGCGGCGCGCCTCGAACAGCTGATGGCTGAGGTCGACAGCTGCACGTGTCCGTGCCATCGGGATGCTCTCATCGTCCCAGAGAAAGCGTCGAACACCAGCACTCGACCAGAGTTCGTGCAACGAGGGCGCATCGTCTGCGGCGACGGGCCGGAGCGTCAGGCGGCGGGTCGTCAGGATCATGCGAATCGGGTGGACGAGCACCTCACCAGGGGCGCTGGCGGCTCGCATGTTCGGCCCTCGCACGCTCGATCGCCGCCAGCAGCGCTTGCGGTTCGTCGGTGCCAATCCGATAGCGTCGTCCTGTGGCCAGATCGATCTCGACGGCGTCGAGCCCGGAGACATTGAAGAGCCACCCATGCGGCGTGTAGCGGATGCCCCAGCCGTAATACCACCGGTTTCTGACCGTCCTCGCGCCGGCCACGTCGCCAATCGCAAAGCGGCGTCGCACCAGGCCCACACCGAAGCGCAGCGACAGGCTGTCGCCTGTGACCTCGACCGTGAGCCAGCCTGAGAGGAGAACCGTGATCGCGGTCACGGCCAGCACCACGCCGAGCACGAGAAGCCGCGCGTCGGCCGCCTCCGGCGAGCGGGCCATCACGACAGCCGCGACGATCACGGCAGGCGCCATGAAGGCAAGCATGATGGTGCCGAGCTGACGATGCCTGTAGTCGCTCACGATGAACGTCCGCCGCCGGCCGGAATCGAAACGGAGCGCATTGTGTCACAGGCCGGCATCATCGTGGTCGGCAAGCCGCTCTTGGAGGACTCACGGTCGAGCCGTGTCACGCCGGCCGGCCGCCCGCCCACGGCGGATGAGGATGGCATAGGGAACGGCGTTCACGATCAGCACGAGAACGCCAAGCGCCACCTGCAACTCCCGGGTGAGGGCGGCGGGATAGAGAACGGGCAGGAGATACTCCTCCACGAAGCTCGCGTCGTAGGCCGCCTGCCCGGCCCGCTGGCGAAGCCAGTTCTCGAGCGGAGTCAGAGGACAGATCGACCCGGCACACTCGATCCAGGCGCCCCAGGCCACGGCCGGCAGGTGCACCCACGCCACGCGCGGCCACCGCACGACGAGCAGCCCGCCGAGCACGACGAACGCGACGAAGGCAGCGTGGACGACGACGGTGAGGTCAGCCAGCGCCTGGAACATCATGGCTGCCGGGAAGCGCCTCGCCACAGGGGGAGAATCGATACCCGGTCTCGAGGCTCCCGCCGAGCCCGAGCGACTCCAGCTTGCCCACGTTGAGCGTGAAGGCGTCCTCTTCCGGAGTCACGCCCCCCGTCACGACGCCGGCCCTACGCCCGCGAGCGCCGCCAGCTTGACGACGGTGTTCCAGTTGCGGCCGGTCGCGCGAGTGCCGAGCGCCCTCTCGATTCTGTCCATGGTCAGGCGCGAGGTGCCGATGCCGTCTGTGTAGACGACATAGGCGTGTGCGCCGAACGTCGCCACGCGCTCGTGGCCGCCAATCGATGCGCGGAGCGCAGAGAGTCGAGACGCGGCGGGCGCCGACTCGAGGCACAGCATGACCAGGCGCGCGGGCTGCTCCGCCGCCTCGCGGGCGAACGGATTGCCCGCCATCATCGCCTTCCACTCGCCAGGCGTCCGAACGAAGACGTTCGTCGAGAGGCCCATCTGCTCTTCGAGCGCGACTTCGAGCCTTCGCTCGAGCGTGGCAGCCCTGGCCCGTCCGCCGTCAAAGACGAGGTTGCCGGTATGGAGCAGCGACTGCACGCCGCCGAAGCCAAGGCCCGAGACGAGCGCACGGAGATCGGTCATCCCGATCTTGTTGTGCGGACCAAGATTGACGGCGCGCAGAAGCGCGATGTACAGCATGCGGACCGGCGAATTGTGTCACATCGCCGGTCCGCAGCCCTGCCCGGAGCACCTGAGCACCTCGGCACCCGGGCACCTTGGGCACCCAGGGCACCTGTGCACCTTGGGCACCCCGGGCACCCGTGCACGTGTGCACCCGGGCACCCCGGGCACCTGTCCTTCTACTGTTTCCGATACGAACTGACGGGCGGCAGGTACGATCCCGTCCCTGGAGGCGGCTCGGGCCCCGCAACGACGGGCAGCGTGATGCTGCCGATGCCGTCGATGGTCGCCACCATCTTCTCGCCCGGCTTCAGGAAACGCTCCTCACCGCGATAGGCCTGCCCCATGCCGGTGCCGCCCGAGGTGCCGTTGTTGATGACGTCTCCCGGGAAGAGCGTGATGATCGACGACCCGTACTCGATGAGCTCGTAGATCGAGTGGATCATGTCGGCGGCGCCGGCCTCCTGCATGACCTTCCCGTCCACGGTCAGCGTCTGACGCAGCCGCTTCATCGGGTCGCCGTAGAACTCCTTCGGCACGATCCACGGACCCATCGGCGCAAACGTGTCGTGTCCCTTCCCGACCAGCCAGTCAGAGCCGCTGCCGAACCCACCCGGCGGCCGGCCGCCGCGGTCCGACACGTCGACGGTGACCATATAGCCGAAGATGTGATCCTGGGCCTTGCTGGCCGGCACGTACTTGGCCGTGCGGCCCATGACAATGCCGAGCTCGACCTCCCAGTCGATGCGGTCGCGGCCGTACGGGATGACCACCTCGTCGCCATCCCCGACGACGGCGCCGCGTGCGGGCTTGAGGAAGAGGTACGGCACGCCGCGCTTGGCGCGCCGTTCGGCCTCGGCCTTCTTCTGCTCCTCGGCCGTGCCCGTCTCGCCCACGTGGCTGTAGAAGTTGACGGCGGCGTTCATGATCTTGCCGGGCATGAGGGGCGCGAGCGTGTCGACGTCGCTCACCTTGTGGATGTAGGCCGGCCGGGGCGATGCCGTCAGCCGGTTGGTCGCCACGAGATGGTTCACGATCTCGTAGAGCCGCGTCTTCATGCCGTACTCGTAGCGGCCGATGAGCTCGACCATGTTCTCGGGCATCGGAATGGGCGGATAGGCCGGGTCACGCTGCAGGGCCCGGTTCGCCGCGTTCAGATCCACGACGATCTCGTCCTTCAGGACAATGCCAATGCGCTCTTCGCCGCCGATCTCGAACGTGCCGAGCTTGAACGGCTCGGCGCTGGTGATGCCCGGATCGCCCTGCGCCAGTGCCAGCGCGGGACTCCCGAGGATCGCGAGTGTCATCAGGACCGCAACACGCTTCATGTGCTCTCCTCCACGCGACAGGCGAGTCGAGCCGGTATGCGCGCCGCCCGGGTCGCGCGCCATACGTATCACAGCCTGGGCCGATGGCGATCCGTAAAAGGATGTCCGCGAAATGTCTACGATTTGTCGACGCCGCAGGCCCGCGCACGCGTCCCACCGAGCGCGGCGAGGCCTACCGAACGCTGTGAGGCTCACCGCGCGAAGCGCGGCCTACCGAACGACGTGAGGCCTAGAAGATCGTCGAGACCGACGCCTGGGCCCAGTCGAGCACCCGCGCGGGCAGCACGCCGAGGTACAGCACACCGATCAGGGACAACACGAGGCCGGCCATCGCCATCCCGGTCACCGGTGGCGGCACCGGCCTGGCGTCGCGCTCCGACATGTACATCATCACGACGATGCGCAGGTAGAAGAAGACCGAGACGACACTGGTCAGCACGCCGATGATCGCCAGGCCGTAGAAGCCGGCACCGACCGCGGCGCTGAAGACGAACCACTTGGCGATGAAGCCCGCCGTCGGCGGGAAGCCGCCGAGCGACAGCAGGAAGAACGTCATCAGCGACGCGAGCACCGGGTGCGTGTGCCAGAGACCGGCGTAGTCCCGCAGATCGTCGTTGGGGCGCTCCTTCGAGCCGAGGAGCGCGATGACGCCGAACGCCCCGAGGTTGGTGAGCGCATACGCGGCCAGGTAGTAGAGGATGGCCGCCTTGCCGACATCGCTGGCGGCCAGGATGCCCATGAGCAGGTAGCCGCCATGCGCGATGCTCGAGTACGCGAGCATGCGCTTGAGACTCGTCTGTGCCACGCCGACCACCGTCCCCACGACCATCGTGAGGGCGGCGATCACCCAGAGGACCGGCGTCCAGCTCTCAATCATCGGTTCGAGCGCCGACAGGAACACGCGCGCGAAGGCCGCAATGGCCGCGGCCTTGACGCCGGTCGACATGAAGCCGGTGACGACCGCCGGCGCACCGTCGTAGGCGTCCGGCGACCACATATGGAACGGCACGGCGGCAATCTTGAACGCGAAGCCGACGAGCAGCAGGCCGACGCCCAGCAGGATCATCGGGTTGCCGCTCATGGACTGTGCGGCAATGACCGAGCCCACCTGGTCCAGGCTCGTCGAACCGGTGACGCCGTAGAGAAACGCGATGCCGTAGAGAAAGAACGCGCTCGCGAAGGAGCCGAGGAGGAAATACTTGAATGCCGCTTCCGTGCTCTGCACGCGCTCGCGCTGGATGCCCGTGAGCACGTACACCGCCATGGACATCGTCTCGAGCGCGAGAAACATGAGCAGCAGGTCGGTGGCCTGCGCCATCAGCATCATTCCGACAATCGCGAAGAGCAGGATGCCGTAGTACTCGCCCGCCGGCAGCCCGTCGCGCTCGACGGTGTCGGCCGAGAAGATGACGGTGAAGATGCCGACGAGGACGAGCACCACGTTGATGAAGAGCGCGAAGTTGTCGGCCGTCATCATGCCGAAGCTCGTCGCGTTGCGGCCCCAGAGCAGGATGGACGCCGCGCCCGCACCCGCCAGGCCGATGATCGCGAGCCCGCCGAGCGGCATGCGTTCGTTCCGCCCGCGGAACGCCTCGGCCAGCAGCACGACCAGTCCGGCGAGCGCCACGCAGATGACGGGAATGACAGCGTCGAAGGTGTAGGTGGCCATGGGTCAGAAGGCGGCCGGAAAGGTCCGGACAGGTCCGGGGAGGTCCGGGGAAGTCCGGGGAGGTCCGGCAAGGTCCGGGGAGGTCCGGGGGGGGCCGGGGAGGTCCGGGGCGGTCCGGGCATCCACCGTCAACGCCTGATGGGCCTGCACGCGCTGGACGATGCGCTGCACGCCGGGCTCCATCGGCCGGAGGAACACGTTCGGCACGACACCCATCAGGATGGCCATGGCGGCCAGCGGCGCGACGATGGCCCACTCCCGGAACGACAGGTCGGGCAGGCGCCGGTTGTGGTCGTGGGTCACCGGACCGTAGAACACGCGCTGGAACATCCAGAGCATGTAGACCGCCGAGAGGATGACGCCCGTGCACGCCACGACGACGAAGCGCGGGTCCCACTTGAAGGCGCCGAGCATGGTCAGGAACTCGCCGACGAAGCCGTTCAGGCCCGGCAGCCCGATCGAGGACAGCGTGATGACGAGGAAGGCCGCCGTCAGGCGGGGCATCGTCGCCTTGACGCCGCCGTACTCGCTGATGAGCCGCGTGTGGCGCCGATCCGACAGCATGCCGACGAGCGCGAAGAGACCGCCCGTGCTGACGCCGTGCGCGAGCATCTGATAGGACGCGCCCTGCACGCCCTCCGCGTTCATGGCGGAGATCCCCAGCACCACGAAGCCCATGTGGCTCACCGAGGAGTACGCGACGAGCTTCTTCATGTCCGGCTGGACCATGGCGACGAGCGCGCCGTACACGATGGCGATGACGGCCAGCGTGGCCAGCACGGGCGCGAAGTAGAGGCCTGCTTCGGGAAAGAGCGGGAACGCGAAGCGGATGAGGCCGTACCCGCCCATCTTGAGCAGCACGCCCGCCAGGATGACCGAGCCCGGCGTCGGCGCCTGCACGTGCGCGTCGGGCAGCCACGTGTGGAACGGGAAGAGCGGCACCTTGATGGCGAACGCCACCGCGAAGGCGAGGAACATCCAGTACTGCGTGCCGGCGGGAATCTCCAACTCGTACAGCCGGAGCACGTCGAAGCTGTACTGCCCGGTGGCCGAGTGGTGCAGCCACGACAGGCCGATGATGGCGATGAGCATCAGCACGCTCCCCGCCATCGTGTAGAGGATGAACTTGACCGCGGCGTAGATGCGCTGGTCGTAGCCCCAGATCCCGATGAGGAAATACATCGGGATGAGCAGGATGTCCCAGAAGACGTAGAAGAGGAAGAGGTCCAGCGCGCAGAACACTCCGATCATCGCGGCCTCGAGCACCAGCATGAAGATCGAGAACTCCTTGATCTTCGTGGTGATGCTCTCCCACGACGTGAGGAGCGCGATCGGCGTGAGGAACGCGGTGAGCACGATGAGCATCAGGCCGAGCCCGTCGATGCCCAGGTAGTACTCGATGTTGAACGCGGGAATCCACGGCGCGCGCTCCACGAACTGGAACGCCTCGGCCGTGGGGCCGGCGTCGAAGCCCGCCCACAGCAGGAGCGTCACCACGAAGGTGACGAGCGACACCGCGAGGGCGGCGTTGCGGATCAGCCCGTCCCTGGCGCCGTCCCGGTTGCCGATGAAGAGCAGCAACACGGCCCCGACGACGGGCAGCGCGATCGCGAGCGAGAGGAGCGGAAGGCCGGTCACAGCGCGCTTATCTCCAGAGGTAGTAGGCGAGGATCGCCACGACGCCGACGAAGGTGCCCGCCGCGTAGCTCTTGACCGAGCCGGTCTGCGCGAGGCGCAGCACGGCCGCCAGTCCGCCGATGATCTGTCCGGCCGCGTTCACCGCGCCGTCCACGAGTCTGACGTCGACGCCCTTCCACAATCCGACCGTCGACACGGCCTTGATGGGCTGGACGAGGGCCGCATCGTAGGCCTCGTCCACGTAGTACTTGTTGAGGAGGAGGCGGTAGACGCCCGGGAACGCACCCGCCAACCGGACCGGGATGCCGGGGTTCTGGATCCACAGGTAGCGCGCCAGGCCGATGCCGAAAAGCGCGATGAACGACGACACGGCCATCAACGTGAGTTCCAGCGCCGTCTCGTCTCCGTGCTCCTCTGCGACGCCAGCGCCGGGCTCCTGCAGCGGCGCGGCCACCGGTTCGGCCGCGGCCGGCGCCTGCGTTGCCGCCGGTTGCTCGAAGACGGCCCTCACCGCATCCGCCGCCGGCGCGCAGTTCTCCATCGCAATTCCGGCCAGCGCCCCTGTCGTCACCGGGGCGCCACAGTTGTTGGCGGCAAATGCCGGCGCCAGCCATCCGCCAAGCGCGTTGTGTCCGCCGAGCGCGTGTGGGATGCCGACGTAGCCGGCCAGGACCGAGCCGATGGCCAGGACAATGAGCGCCGTGGCCATGGCGGGCGGCGCGTCGTGCAGATGAACAGGGCGTCCAGGGTGCCCGGAGTGCCCGGCTGCTGGGTGCTCAGGTGCATGCGCCGACGCGAGCGCAAAACGCTCCGTTCCATGGAACGTCAGGTAGACGAGGCGGAACATGTACGTGGCCGTCAAGAGCGATGTCATGATGCCGACGAACCACAGCACCTGGTGGCCGTGCCGGAACGTCTCGAACAGGATCTCGTCCTTCGAGAAGAAACCCGAGAGGAAGGGCACGCCGGCAATCGCGAGCGACGCGATCAGGAACGTCCAGTAGGTGGTCGGCAGGTGTTTCCTGAGGCCGCCCATGTTCCGGATGTCCTGCTCGCCGTGCAGCGCGTGGATGACGGCGCCGGATCCGAGGAAGAGACAGGCCTTGAAGAACGCGTGCGTGTAGAGATGGAAGATGCCCGCGCCGAACGCGCCGACGCCCACGGCCAGGAACATGTAGCCCAGCTGCGACACGGTCGAGTACGCCAGCACGCGCTTGATGTCGTTCTGGACGAGGCCGATCGTCCCCGCGAAGAGCGCGGTCGCCGCGCCGATGACGGCCACGATGCCGAGGACGATGGGCGCGTGCTCGAAGAGGACGGCGTTACGCCCGATGAGGTACACGCCCGCGGTGACCATGGTCGCGGCGTGGATGAGGGCGGAGACCGGCGTGGGGCCCTCCATCGCGTCGGGCAGCCAGACGTAGAGGGGAAGCTGCGCCGACTTGCCGGTCGCGCCGATGAAGAGCAGCAGCGCGATGAGCGACAGCGTGCCGAAGGTGACCTCGGGCGGCATGGCCTTCACGGCCTGGGCCACGGCGGTGAACTCCATGGTCCCGAACGTGACGACCATGAGCAGCATGCCCAGGATGAACGCGAAGTCGCCGACGCGGTTGACGACGAAGGCCTTCTTGGCCGCGTCGGCCGCCGACGGCCGCTGGTAGTAGTAGCCGATGAGGAGGTACGAACAGAGGCCGACGCCCTCCCAGCCGACGAACATCACGAGGGCGTTCGAGCCGAGCACGAGCAGCAGCATGAAGAAGACGAACAGGTTCAGGTACGAGAAGTACCGCGCGTACTCGGGCGCCGTCTCCTCGTGCATGTAGGCGGTCGAGTAGATGTGGATGAGCGATCCGATGCCGGTGATGACGAGCACCATGACCGCCGAGAGCGCATCCAGCCTGAAGGACAGGTCGAGGGAGAAATCGCCCGCGGTGATCCACGTATAGAGGGTCTGGACGATCTGGCGGCTCTCCGGCGCCATGCCGGTGAGCGCCCACACCTGGCTGGCGGCCACGAGGAACGACGCCACCATCACGGCGCAGGCCAGCCCGCCCGACACCGATCGGGACAGCCGCTTCCCGATCGCCACGTTGACGAGGAAGCCGGCGAACGGAAGCAGGGGTATCAGCGCGAGCACCGGATCACCATTTGAGAGACGTGAACGCCTCGGGGTTGAGCGACTCCCGATGGCGGAACAGCGCGATGATGAGCGCGAGGCCCACGGCGGCCTCGGCGGCGGCAACGGTCATCACGAAGAAGGTGATGATCTGGCCGTCGACGCTGCCCTGCTGGCGGGCGAAGGCGACGAAGGCCAGGTTCACCGCGTTCAGCTGGATCTCGACCGAGAGGAGCAGCGTGATCACGTTGCGGCGCAGGAACACGCCTGCGGAACCAATCGCGAAGAGCAGGCCGGACAGGACGAGATAGTGACCAATGGGCATCGTCAGCGCTCCTTGCGGGCCAGGATCACCGCGCCGATCATGCCGATGAGGATCAGGATGGAGGTGACTTCGAACGCGAACATGTAGTCGGTGAAGAGCACCCGGCCGAGCTCGGCGACCGACGAGACGCCGGGCCGCTCGTCCGCCACGCCGGCGCCCAGCCCGGGCGTGCGCGAGAAGGCCCAGGCCAGCTGAACGGCCATCAGGACCGCCAGCACCGCCCCGATGCGCACCGGCCAGGGCCGATAGAACGGATGCGTGCGGTCCCACTCCGCCGCGTCTTCGCGGGGCACGTTCAGCAGCATGACGGTGAAGAGGAACAGCACCATGATGGCGCCGGCGTAGATGATGATCTGCACGACGGCGACGAACGGCGCCTCGAGGAGGATGTAGAGGCCGGAGAGGCCGAAGAACGACACGATCAGCGACAGCACGCTGTAGATGGGATTGCGCTGCGCGATGACCAGCAGCGCCCCGAACGCGGCGATGAGCGCGAACACGTAGAAGAGCAGCTGATCAAACACCAAGGTACAGCACCCCCGCCGCTGTCAGCAGCAGATTGATCGTGGCGAGCGGCAGGAGCAGCTTCCACCCGAAGGCCATCAGCTGGTCGTACCGGAAGCGCGGCAGCGTCCAGCGCAGCCACAGGTATCCGAAGCAGAGGACGGCCACCTTGATGAGGAACCAGATCCAGCCGTACGCCTCGGGGATGAACGGACCGTGCCAGCCGCCGAGGAACAGGTTGGTGGCCACCGCGGCCACCGTCACCATGTTGATGTACTCGGCGAGGAAGAACAGCGCGAAGCTCATCGAGCTGTACTCGGTGTGGTACCCGGCCACCAGCTCCTGCTCGGCCTCGGGGAAGTCGAAGGGCGCGCGGTTGGTCTCGGCAATGCCCGCCACGGTGAAGATGAGGAAGCTGATGGGATTGACGAACGCGTACCACCGCGGCACGACGCCGAACCAGTAGCCGGCCTGCGCGTCCACGATCTCGCGAAGGGAGAGCGAGCCCGCCAGCATGACGATGGTGGCCAGCGAGACGCCGTAGGCGATCTCGTAGGAGATCATCTGCGCCGCGCTGCGGAGTCCGCCGAGGAGCGAGTACTTCGAGTTGCTCGACCAGCCGGCCAGCACGATGCCGTAGACGCCCATCGAGGTGATGGCGAAGATGACGAGGACCGCAACGTTCACGTCCGCCACGACGAGCGGCATGGGCTCGTCCAGCAGGCCGAAGAACGTCGTCGAGGCGCCGAACGGCACGGGCGCGAACGCCGCGAACGCCGCGATGGCGGAGATGACGGGAGCCGCCGAGAAGAGGAGCGCGTCGGCCGCCTTGGGCCTCAGCTCCTCCTTGAACATCAGCTTGACGATGTCGGCGATCGGCTGCAGCAGCCCCTTCGGCCCCACGAGGTACGGACCGTAGCGCTGCTGCATGAATGCGGCGACCTTGCGCTCCGCATAGACCATCACGGCCGCCGACAGCTGCAGCGAGACGAAGACGATCATCGCAACGGTGACGGTAAAGATCGTCTCGGGGGCGATCAGCCACTCGATCACGGGATTCATCTCAGTGCGACCCCACGATGGCCTTGTGGGAGGCGGGCTGGTCCGCGCGGTAGTCCGCGGCTGCCGGGACGTCGCCCGCGGCGTAGCGCTCGAACTCGGGCTTGAACCACTTGATCGTCGTCAGGACGGGCGTGGCCGCCGCATCGCCGAAGGCGCAGAGCGTCTTGCCGTTGATCTGCTGGGCCACGCTCTCGAGGAGCGGGATGTCCTTGGCGGTGCCCTCGCCGTTCAGCATGCGGTGCAGGAGCCGGTAGAGCCAGTCGGTACCCTCGCGGCACGGCGTGCACTTGCCGCAGGACTCGTGCCGATAGAAGTGCAGCAGGTTCTCGGCGAGCCAGACCATGTCGGTCGTCTCGTCGAGCACCATGATCGCGGCCGAGCCGAGGAGCGAGCCCGCCTGCTGCACGGCGTCGAAGCTGGCCGGGATGGCAATCTGGTCCGGCATCAGGATCGGCACCGAGGAGCCGCCCGGGATGACCGCCTTCAGCGTGTGGCCGTCGCGCATGCCGCCGGCGTAGGCGAAGATGAGCTCCTCGAGCGTGACCTTCATCGGCGCCTCGAAGACACCGGGACGCTTGACGTGTCCGCTGACGCAGAAGAGCTTCGGCCCGCCGTTCTTCTCCGGGCCGAGCGCGGCATACCAGTCGGATCCGCGCGTCATGACCAGCGGCACGTTGCAGAGCGTCTCGACGTTGTTGACCGCCGTCGGACAGCCCCAGGCGCCCGCCACGGCCGGAAACGGCGGCTTGAAGCGCGGCTGCGCGCGCTTGCCCTCGAGCGACTCGAGCAGCGCCGTCTCCTCGCCCGCCTCGTACGCACCGGCGCCGCGATGGAGGTACACCTCGCAGTCGAACCCGGTGCCCAGGATGTTCTTCCCCACCAGCCCCGCCTCCCGCGCGTCGTCGATCGCCTTCTGCAGTACCGGGAAGAGATGGTAGAACTCGCCGCGGACGTAGATGTAGGCGGCGCCGGATCCAATCGCGTAGCAGCCGATGAGGCACCCTTCCACCAGCAGGTGGGGGTTCCTCTCCATCAGCAGGTGATCCTTGAACGTTCCCGGCTCGCTCTCGTCGGCGTTGCAGACGATGTACTTCGACCGTGGCGATTTCTTGTCCACGAACTGCCACTTGAGGCCCGTCGGGAAGCCCGCGCCGCCGCGACCGCGGAGGCCCGACTTCTTGACCTCGTCGATCACCTGCTCGGGCGTCATCGCGAGAGCCTTGCGGAGCCCTTCGTATCCCTGCTGGTGCTCCTTGTAGTGTTCGAGCGTGTTCCCGCCGGGCGTGAACGCGTACTTCGTGAGCACGGGCTCGTAGTCGGGGACCGCCTTCGGCGCGACCGGCGTGGTCGTCTTTCCGCGCCAGTCGCTCTCCGGCCGGTGCTCGATGTCGAGATGGCAGCCGTTCAGCGCCTTCAGCCCGTCGGCCTTCATGCGATCGACGAGGCCCGAGGCGTGCCCGGGCGCCAGCGCCTCGTGCCAGTGGTCGTTGTTGACCATCATCACCGGCGCGCGGTCGCAGGCGCCGAGGCATTCCATCGCCTGGATGGTGAACATGCCCGACGGATCGGTCTCGCCGCGGCGGATGCCGAGCTTCTCCTCCAGTTCCTCCACCACGCGCTCCGCGCCCGCCAGGGCGCACGAGAGCGTCGTGCAGACCTGCAGCACGAACGTGCCGACCGGCGTGCGATGGAACATCACGTAGTACGAGACGACGTCCTCGACCTCGGCCGCGGTGCAGCCGACGACCTCCGCCACGTGGCGCGCGGCATTCGCGGAGATGTATCCCTGCTGCTCCTGCGCGAGATAGAGTGCGTGCAGGACAGCCGACTGGCGGTGTGCCGGGTCGTAGTGGGCCGCAAACGCCTCGAACTGCTCTCGATTGGCCGCCGTGAACCGGAACTCCGGTCCTTCCGGCAGCGTGACCCGCTGGGAGCGGTGCCACTGCCCGGTGCCGTAGGGCATGGCGGGATGGAAACTCATCGGTCCACGTCCCCCATCACGACGTCGAGCGAGCCGATGACCGCGATGACATCCGCGATCATCCCGCCGACGATGAACTTGTGCAGCGCCTGGCAGGCCATGAGACCCGGTGACCGCATGTGCACGCGCCACGGACGGTTGCCGCCGTCGGACACGACATAGCACCCGTGCTCCCCGCGCGGCCCCTCGACCGGGACGTACGCCTCGCCGACCGGCACGCTGAAGCCCTGCGAGTAGATCAGGAAGTGCTGGATGAGCGCTTCCATCTCCGTATAGACCTGGTCCTTGGGCGGCGGCACGATCCGCTTGTCGTCCATCGCCCACTCGCCCACCGGCGGAATCCGCTCGAGCGCCTGCCGGCAGATCTTGACGCTCTCGCGCATCTCGGCGACGCGCACCAGGTAGCGGTCGTAGACGTCGCCGTTGCTCGCGCCGATGACGTCGAAGTCGTAGTCCTCGTAGCCGGTGTACGGGAAGGCGCGGCGCACGTCGTAGTCGCTGCCGGCCGCCCGCGCGATGGGCCCGTAGAGGCCCCACTTCGCGCACTCCTCGCGGCTGATGACGCCGACCCCGCGCGTGCGGTCCATCCAGATCGGGTTCTTCGTGATGAGCGTCTCGTACTCGTCGAGCTTGCCGGGGAAGCGGTCCAGAAACGCGCTCACCGCTTCCTTGAAGCCACGCGGGATGTCCTCGCGCAGGCCGCCCACCCGGATATAGCTCGGGAAGAAGCGGAACCCGGCGAGCATCTCGTTGAGGTTCATCAGGATCTCGCGCTCGCGGAAGGCGTAGAGCATGCCCGTCACGGCGCCGATCTCCATGGCATGCGTGCCGAACCACACGAGGTGGCTGCTCATGCGCTGGAGCTCCGCGATGAGCACGCGGATGGCCTGCACGCGGGGCGGCATCTCGACGCCCAGGATCTTCTCCACCGAGAGGCAGAACGCGAGGCTGTTGGACTGCGGGCCGAGGTAGTCCATGCGCTCGACGAGCGGGATGACCTGCTGCCACTTCTTCTGCTCGGCGGTCTTCTCGATGCCGGTGTGCAGAAACCCGATCGTGGGGCTGACGGAGACCACGGTCTCGCCATCGAGCTCCAGTACCAGCCGCAGCACGCCGTGCGTGCTGGGGTGCTGGGGCCCCATGTTCACCGTCATCGTTTCGGTGCGTATCGCCATGTCAGAACCCGCGTGCCTACTCTCCCAATGCCTCTTCGATCAACTCGCACAGCAGGTGCAGGAGTGTGCCGTGCACTTCCTGCACCCGCGGCGTCCGGTCGGCCGGCACCGCCACGTGCACATCGGCCGGCAGCACCATGCCCTCACATCGTCCGGTCAGGACAACGGTGGCGAGTCCGCGCTGCCGCGCCGCTTCGAGCCCGCTCAGCACGTTTGGCGAACGCCCGCTGGTGGTAATCCCCAGCGCCACGTCACCGGCACGTCCGAACGCTTCTATCTGCCGCGCGAAGACCCGATCGAATCCCAGGTCGTTCCCGAGCGCGGTCACCACGCTGGCGTCCGAGGCCAGGGCCAGCGCCGGCAGCGCCCGCCGTTCACGCCCCGCTTCGTAACGCCCCACCAGCTCGGCCACGAAATGCTGCGCGTCCGCCGCGCTGCCGCCGTTGCCAAACACCAGCACCTGTCCGCCCGACGCCAGCGCCCGCACCACGAGCGCGGCCGCCTCGGCTATCGGCGCGGCACACTTCTCCGCCGTCGCTTCGTGCAGCGCCGCCGCGGCACGCAGCCCCGCCGCCACACGGCCAGCAGCGTCGGCCATCAGTTCGGGCGCGGCCGTACGTAACGGTCACGCTCGAGGTTGGCCCGGAACTCCTCTTCGGTAATCTGCAGCGGCATGTACGTGGAGGCGTCCTTGCGCAACTGCACCGGCGCATCCTTTCGCAGCGGATGTCCGTCCCAGTCCTCCGGCATCATCAGGCGCCGGAGATCGGCGTGGCCCTCGAACACGATGCCGAACAGGTCGT
>CAZJBN010000036.1:0-32827 GCA_964543955.1 uncultured Bifidobacteriaceae bacterium | reverse complement strand
GGCAGGTACATCAGGCGGAACGCGTAGTCGAGCCACGACACCGCGCCCGTGCCCTGGCCGGTGGCGAGCACCGTGTTGACGAACACGTTGATCTGCGTGGCGGCCATGCCGACGGTTCCCGGGCCCATCAGGAACAGCACCCGCCGCAGCCCCTCGTCCCTGAAGTCGATGATCGGGGCGTACCGATAGCCCTCCCGCCGGAGCGGCGGCCACTGGATGGCCACCTGCGCGAGCCCGCCGATCAGGGTGCCAATGGCCACGACGTGAATGGGTTCGAGGCCGAACGATCCGGCAACCGGCACGAACAAGACGATGACGACGATGCTGGCGACGTTGAAGAGCGCGGGCGAGAGCGCGGGGATGAAGAAGTGGCCGAGGGCATTGAGCATGCCCATGAGCGCTGCCGCGATGGCCACCAGCGTCAGGAACGGCAGCACGATGCGTGCGAGCGTGACCGTGAGCTCGATCTTGCCGGGGACGTTCGCAAAGCTCCCGGCGAACAACCGGACCAGTTCGGGAGCGAAGACGACTCCGGCGACCACCAGGAGTCCCGTGATCAGCACCAGCCCGTTCAGGACCGAATGGCCGAGCCGCCACGCCCGTTCGCGGCCGTGCCTGGCCAGGTATCCCGTGAAGGTGGGCACGAACGCGGCGCTCATGGCCCCTTCGGCGAAGAGATCGCGGAGCAGGTTGGGGACGCGGAACGCGACGCGGAAGGCGTCCATCGCATCCTGCGCGCCGAAGTAGTACGCGAGCAGCTGATCCCGCACCAGCCCCAGCACCCGGCTCGTCATCGTCGCGAAGCCGATGACGCCCGCGGAGCGGGCCAGGCGCGGGGCAGAGTCGGGCATGTGAGACCGAAAGCGTAGCACGCGGGCCGAGGCGCGCCCGACTCGCGGGGAGGCGGCGCAGGCTGAACAAAAAAGGAGGCCTCAGCCGGTCGGCGGAGGCCTCAAGGAGGATGGTGAGAGGCTGACTAGGCCTTTCACACCTATAGACGGACGGATCGCAGAAATGGTTCGGGTCTGTGCACGCGGTTCATGGGGCGAGCCGCTGCCGCACGGCCTCATTGACCTTCCGTCCATCAACGGACTTGCCGGCCAGCGCGGCCATCACCACCTTCATCACCTTTCCGACGTCCTTCGGCCCCGACGCGCCGGACTCGGTCACGGCTGCCTCGACGGCCGCCGCGATCTCGTCCGGCGAGGCCGCCGGTGGAAGCATCGTCTCGAGGATGGCGATCTCCGCGGCCTCACGGTCCGCGAGGTCCTGACGGTTGCCGGCGGTGAACTGTTCGATGGAGTCGCGGCGCTGCTTGACGAGCGACGCGACGACCTGCAGTTCCTCGGCCTCGTCGAGGGCGCGCGCCTTCTCGACGCTCTTGTTCGTGAGCGCGGTCTTCAACATCCGCAGCGCCGACAGGCGCACGGGGTCTTTCGCCTTCATGGCGGCTGCGATGTCACCGCTGAGCTTCGATTCGAGTGTCATGGTGGGATCTCTCAGTCTGCCTGTGCCTGTCGCCGTCAATGGTCGAGTGCGCCGTCTCCCAGCGCGAGGTGCCACGTGTCGCCCGATGCGTAGAAGTCCTTCGGCACCGGCACGGCGTTGACCCTGACCGTGACGTCGATGTCCGACTTGACGACGAAGTAGCCGTTCCGGCGAAGCACCCGCCGGAACACGGCGTGAGATGCGTAGCAGCGGATCTTGTCCGAGTCGGCGAGCCGGGCCTCCCGGTCGACCCATCGTGCCAGGGTCGCCAGCGCGCGCTCGTCGGTCGGGCTGGCCAGGAAGTCCGCGATGAGCGTGACGCGGCCCTGCGGTTCGCGCAGGTGCCTGTACACCACGTAGCCGGCCACCGCATCATCGCGCCTGAGGACGGCGGCCTGGTACCGCACGTGAGGGGGCTCGATGAACTTCCAGTTGAGATAGCGCGTGTCCCGCCGCACGGCCAGTCCGAACCGGGGACCGATCTCGTTCCAGAGCGCGTCGGCGCCTTCGTCGAAGCGCCGCACGGCCTGCATCTCCTCGCGGAGCGGCCGGATGCGCGACACGACCTTCACGACGGGCAGCGCAACGGCCGAGACGATCCTGTTGGCAAGCACGGGCCACGTCGGACGGCGCAGCGCCCGGCGGCTGATTGGCTTCACCAGACACGGAAGCGGCAGGGGCTTCGGCCAGCGCATCTCGTCGAGCCGCTGCCGTGTCGCGGCAGAAAGACCGCCGCCGAGCGCCACGCCGGTCCCGCGCTCCCAGGCTCGAAGCAGTTCGCTGCCGAGCCCCTGACGCTGGCGCTCCGAGACGACGAGCGGTCCCGCGCTCCACGCGCCGGACACCTCGGTTCCGCTGATCGCGACGCGCACGGGCGTCATCGGACAGGCGGCGATGACGGTCGGGCCCTCGCGGACGACCCAGAAGGGCGGTTCGGATGTGATGGCCGGATTTCTGCGGGCCCAGTCCCAGAGATGCCGCAGCCGCTCGACGGCATCGTGTCCGTACGTTCGACGGTAGAGCTGCTCGAGACCGCGCCGATCGTCAGGGGAGTATGGTTGGATGTCCGCCATGAACAGGGAGAGAGCCGGGCGCGCGAGGCGTGCGGACTCTCGCCATTGTATGACGGTCGTGCGGCTTACGCGCCGCCGGGAGGCCGGACTGGCTGTCCGGGCTGCACCGGCTGCGTCACGACGCCGGGTGTCGGCGAGCCCACGATGCCGAAGCCGGTATTGGGCGTCACGGGTTCGGGAGTGAACGGTGCCTGTCCGGGGAACTGTCCCGGGAATTGTCCCGGGAACTGGATCACCGGCGATTGCGGCGTCGGGTTGACCGTGACCGCCGCGTCAGCCGGGTTCGGCTGACCGAACGAGACGAACGGATTCTGGCCCGCGCCTGGCGCGATGGGCGTGCCAAACGGCGTCGCCTGCCCGACGGGCTGAAAGATGTTCTGCTGGCCGGGCTCGGGGAACGAGAACACCGGTTCGTTGACGGCGTCCGGGTCGGCGTCGACGGCATCATCAGTATCCGACTGGGGCGGAACGATGCGCTGTGTGCCCTGCAGTCCGTTGCGGTTCCCTGTCGAGGCCGAGGCCGGGGCGGGCCGCGGGGCGCTGCTCGTGGGCATGACGAGGATGCGATCGTAGAGTGATGCGCCGTTGGCCGCCTGGCGCGGGGCCGCCATGTAACCGGCGACATTGCGCAGGACGATCTCGAGGGCCTGCTTCTCCGGCACGTCGACGAGCTGAAGCGTCAACGGCGATCCGCTGACCTTCTCGGCATTGACGACCTTCGTGCCGCCGAGCCGGCTCCACTCGGCGAGGATCGTGCGCACGGGCACGTCGGTCGCCTGCAGCGTCACCAGGCCGTCGTTGAAGCTCAGCGTGAGCTGCTGTGCGGCGGCTGGTGCGGCGACGGCCAGCACGACGGTAAGGGCCAGGAGTGCGCGCGTCATGGAGCCGGTGTCCTTCTGACGGATTATACGCCTCTCTGGTCGTCGACCACCCGCCGGATGATCTCCTCCAGCCCGACCGCGGGGCGGTAGCCGATGAGCGCCTCCACCTTGCCCAGATCCGGCACGCGGCGCGGCATGTCCTCGAAGCCCGCCTCATAGGCCTTCTCGTAGGGCACCGTCACGATCGGCGAATCGCTGCCGACGATGGCCTTCACACGCTCGGCGAGGCCGCGGATCGTGACTTCCTCGGTGTTCCCGATGTTGAACACCTCGCCGATCGCGCGCGGCTCGACCATCAGCTGGAGGAGGGCGCCGACGACATCGCCGACGTACGTGAAGCTGCGCGATTGTGTCCCGTCGCCGAAGACCGTGATGGGGGCGCCTTCGATCGCCTGCCGCACGAAGGTCGGCACGACCATGCCGTACTGCCCGGTCTGGCGCGGGCCGACGGTGTTGAAGAAGCGGACGATGATGACCGGCAGGCCCTTCTCCTTCCAGTGGGCGAGCGCGAGGAACTCGTCGAGCGCCTTGCTGCACGCGTAGGCCCAGCGGTGGCGCGTGGTGGCGCCGAGCACGAGGTCGGCCGTCTCGCGGAACGGCACGTCGGTGCTCTTGCCGTAGACCTCCGATGTCGAGGCGATGAAGACGAGCTTCTTCTTCTTGGCCGCGTGCCGGAGGATCACCTCCGTGCCGTGGACGTTGGTCTCGAGCGTGCGGACCGGCTCCTGCACGATCAGCTTGACGCCGACCGCGGCCGCGAGATGAAAGACGACCGCGGCGCGATCGACGAGCTCGGCCACCACCGGCTCGTTGAAGACGCTGTCGATGGTGTAGTGGAAACGCTCGTTGGTCTTGAGGTGCGCGATGTTGTCGATCGATCCCGTCGAGAGGTCGTCGAGCACGAACACCTCGTGGCCGGCGGTGAGGAGCGCCTCCGAAAGGTGGGATCCAATGAAGCCGGCGCCGCCGGTGATGAGAATGCGCATGTGATTTGTCGGTTCTCTGCTGTTCGGGTCTGTGGCCTCGGGGCGGGTTACCCGTTCACGGCCGCCACGACGTGATCGACGTCCGCGTCGGTGAGCACGGGAGACATCGGCAGGGACAGCACTTCTCCGCAGATGCGGTCGGCAACCGCGCAGTGCCGTGGCCCGGTCGAGGCCAGCGCCGGCTGCCGGGGAATCGGTACGGGGTAGTGAATGAGCGTCTCGACGCCCTGGTTCGAGAGACGCGCCTGCAGCGCGAGGCGCTCGGCGGCCAGTATCGGAAACAGGTGATAGACGTGGCCCGCATCGAGCTCAGGCGGAATGGTGACGCCGGCCGCACGGATGGCCGAACGATAGCGCCCGGCGATGGCGCGGCGCCGGGCCGTCCATGCGGCCAGCCGGGGCAGGCGCGCGCGGAGGATGGCGGCCTGCAACTCATCGAGGCGGCTGTTGGAACCGGCCTCCTCATGATGGTACCGCGAGGTCTGCCCGCCGTTTCTGAGCCGCCGGATCCGCGCGGCCAGCGCGGCGTCGTTGGTCACGACGGCCCCGCCGTCGCCGAGCGCGCCGAGGTTCTTGGTCGGATAGAAACTGAACGCGCCGGCGACGCCGATGACCCCGACAGGGAACCCCCCGCAGGTCGCGAGGTGTGCCTGGGCGCAGTCCTCGACGAGCGCGAGCCCGTGCCGCGCCGCGATGGGCGCCATCGCCTCGAGATCGGCGGCCTGCCCGTAGAGGTGTACCGGGAGGATGGCGCGGGTGCGGGGCGTGATGGCGGCCTCGATCGCCGCGGGATCGAGCGTGAGGCGACGGGGATCGATGTCGGCGAAGACGGGCCGCGCGCCGGCCATCATGACGGCGAGCGCCGAGTACGCCGCGGACAGGGGAGCCGTGATCACCTCGTCACCCGGTCCGATGTCGAGCGCGCGCAGAATGAGCGTGATGGCATCGGTGCCGGTGCCCACGCCCACCGCATGCGCGCCGCCTGACGCGGCGGCGAACTCCGATTCGAAGGCCTCGACTTCGGGGCCGAGCACGAACCAGCCGGACTCGATGACGCGGTCGATCGCGCGGGTGATGTCCTCCCGATCGGCGCCAGGTGTCAGCGAGGTGAACGGCACGTTCCGCCAGTCAGACATAGTGGGCCATCCGCGGACGGTAGTACTCGATCGTGCGCGCCAGGCCGTCGGCCAGGCGGACGGCCGGCTGCCATCCGGTCCGCGTCCTGAACGACGTCGAGTCGGCATAGAAGCTGCCGATGTCGATCGCCTTCTTCTCTGCGGGCCACTCGACGAAGGTGTACCGGCCGGTGCCCGCGGCCGACGTGAGCAGGGTCACGAGCTCGCGGTGCGACACGTGCTCGTCGCCGCCGACGTTGAAGACCTCGCCGTTGACCGCATCGGTCGCGCCCGCCAGCAGGAACGCCTCCACTGCATCGTCCACGTAGACGAAGTCCCGCACCTGGGATCCGTCGCCGAAGATCGTGATCTCGCGGTCCTCGATGGCGAGGCGGATGAACCAGCCGATGAAGCCCTGCCGGTTGTGCTTGAGGAGCTGGCGCGGGCCGTAGACGTTGGTAAGGCGCAGCGCGCAGGCGCGGATGCCGAACACGTTGTTGTAGACGAGATGGTAGTACTCGCCGGCCGCCTTGTTGATCCCGTTGACGTCGGTCGGGCGCACGAGATGGCGCTCGGTGACGGGCAGGCTGTCCGGCTTGCCGTAGATCTGACGCGTGCTGGCGTAGACGACCTTGATCCCGGGATTGTGATGGCGGCAGGCCTCGAGGATCGTCAGCTGGCTGCGGCAGTTGATCTCGAGGTCCGTGAACGGGTCCTTCATGCTGTCGATGTGGCTGACCTGCCCGGCGAGGTTGAAGATCACCTCGCGCCCCTGCACCAGGTAGTTCATGGTCGTGGCCTGCCGCACATCGGCCACGTTGAGGCGCACGCGGTCTTCGATCCCGTCGATGTTGTGGAGGTTGCCGCCGTAGTCGGTGATGAGCGAGTCCACCAGCAGCACGTCGGCGCCGAGCGCGGCGAGGCGGTGCGCCAGGTTGCTGCCGATGAAGCCGAGGCCGCCGGTGATCATCACGCGACGGCCGCGGTAGAACTCCCCGTAGCTCATGACGGCTGGCGCATGCCGACCGCCGCGCTTCGCGCCCGCTGGGCGGCCAGGTGCTCCCGCCGGATCACGAGCGCCCACCACAGCTTCAGGACGTCGATGCCGGTCCGGCCGACGCGCCGGAAGTTGAAGAACTGCGACTTGCCGTGGGTCCGATGGAAGTGGTGCACGGGTACCTCGGCGACGTGGAAACCGGCGTCCTGGAACTTCTTCATCATCTCCAGGCAGATGACGCCGCTGTTCTTCTCGAGCTGCACCACGTCGAAAATGCGCCGGCGCATCAGGCGGAAGTCGCAGTCCACGTCGCGCACCGTGAGGCCGAAGAGGAGCTTGACCGTGTGATGGTACACGCGCCCGATGACGATGCGGTGCAGCGGGTCGGAGCGGCTGATCTTCCAGCCGTTGACCCAGTCGACGTCCTCGGTCAGCGCCGGCCAGAGCAGCGCGATCTCTGCAGGGTCGTACTGCGCATCGCCGTCGGTATAGAAGACGAGGTCCTTCGACGCGGTCGCAAAGCCCGTCCTGAGCGCGCCGCCGTACCCCAGGTTCTTCGGGTGGTGCACGACGCGCACGTGCTCCGGGTAGACGCGGACCATCTCGTCGAGGATGTCGGCCGTGTCGTCGGTGCTTCCGTCGTTGACCACGATGACTTCGTAGTCCGGCGTGAGCGCACCCGCCGCCTTGACGGCCCCGATGACGAGGCTGGCAATCGTGCCGCCGTCGTTGTAGGCCGGAAAGAAAATGCTCAGGCTGGGGACGGGGGAAGACGTCATCGCGCGGATCCCGGTGGAGTGTACCCCGCGCCCTGGCCGGCGTGCGGCCGGATGCGGCCCAGACGGAACATCAGGCGCCACGGCGTGATGAGCGACTCGATGAGCACTCCCGACGAGAGCTTCGACGCGCCCTCGCGCCGCTCGATGAAGATGATGGGCGATTCGGCCATCGTGAGGCCGTTGGCGGCGGCCAGGTACGTCACCTCGACGACGAACGAGTAGCCTTCCGAGACGACGGTGTCGAGCGGAAGACGCGTGAGCGCGGCACGCCGCCAGCAGCGGTAGCCGCTCGTGCAGTCGTGGAGCTGCAGGCCGGTCACCGTGCGGATGTAGAAGTTGGCGAACGTGCTGAGGACGATGCGCCGGAGCGGCCAGTTCACGACGCTGATGCCGTTGGTATAGCGCGATCCGACCACGAGATCGGCGCCCGCCTCGCCGGCGGCAATCATGGCCGGCAGGTACTTCGGATCGTGCGAGCGGTCGGCATCCATCTGCACGACGAAGTCGGCGTCACTGCCGAGCGCATGGCGGAACCCGTCACGATAGGACATGCCGAGGCCGCGCTGCCCCGTGCGGTGCATCACGTGCAGCCGGCCGGCGAACTCGCCCGCCAGCTCGTCGGCGATCCGTCCCGTGCCGTCCGGCGACTGGTCGTCGATGACCAGCACCTCGACGCCCGGCACCTCCATGACCTCGCGGACGAGAATCGGCAGGTTCTCGCGTTCGTTGTACGTCGGGATGAGGACGAGCGTCTTCATGTGCGACCGCGTCAGCGTCGGCCCTCGAAGCGGAGCGTCGAAATCTGCTCGGACACGAGCCCGACCAGGAAGACCATGATGCCGAACATGAGCAGCAGCACCGCGCCGTTCGGGATGCGGGACTGGTGCACGACCGTCCACACGCCGTAGACGGCGCCGAGCAGGAGCGATGCGAGGCTGAGGGGCACGAACACGCGGAGCGGGCTGAAGATCGTGATGACCTTGATCAAGATGAGAAAGAACCGAGCCCCGTCGCGCGCCAGCCGGATCTTGGACGTCCCCGTCCGCGGCCGGACGTCCACGGGCTCGAACAGCACATTGTACCCCGCCTTCATGAACGCCAGCGTCGTCGTCGTGGGGGTGGAGAAGCCGTTCGGCAGCATGTGCAGGAACTCGAGCAGGTACGTCCGGCGCGCGCCGCGGAGGCCGGAGGTGAGGTCGGGAATCTCGCGCTCCGTCAGGTACGAGGCCAGGCGGTTGAGCACGGCATTCCCGAGGCGCCGACCGGCGCTTGCCTGCGCGCTCGACGACCGCGCCCCGACGACGAGGTCGTAGTCGCCGAGACGGGCCACGATGCGGGCGACGTCTTCCGGGCGATGCTGGCCGTCGCCGTCCACGATGACGACCCACTCGCCGGCCGCGGTGCGGATGGCGGTCTTCACCGAGGCCCCGTTCCCCTTGTTGTAGGGATGGCGAACCACGCGCGCGCCGGCCTCTTCGGCCCGAACGCCCGTGTCGTCGATCGACCCGTCGTCGACGACGAGGATCTCCTGCCAGGGGCCGACCGCGCTCAAGGCGCCAACGACCGGTCCGATGATCTCCGACTCGTTGAACGCGGGGATGACGACGCTCACCGTGGACCGATCAGCCATGGCTCACCAGGTGGTCGATGACGGTGTCCCAGGTGATGCCCAGGGCGAGCTCGCGCCCGGCTGCGCCGAGGCGGCCCGCGAGTCCGCGGTCGGAGGCCAGGCGCGCCACGGCTGCGCCGATGCCCGCCGGCGACGGATCCACGACGAAGCCATTCACCTGGTCGTGGACGAACTCGAGCGTGCCTCCCGAATCGGTTGCGGTGATCACGGGCTTGGCGGCGAGGAACGCTTCGAGAGTGGCGAGACCGTAGTCCTCGTCGAACGGCAGATAGAGCAGCGCCAGCGCGTCGCGGTACAGCGCCGCCAGCGTGTCATCGTCCACGGCGCCCGTGAAACGGACCCGATCGGAGACGCCCGCCTCCTCGGCGGCGCGTTCGATGAGCCAGCGGTGGCTGCCTTCGCCGACCACGACGAGCGAGGTCGGCGGAGGGACATGGGCCAGCGCGCGCACGACGAGGTCGATGCGCTTGTTGCCTTCGAGGCGCGCGACCGAGAGCACGTACGAGCCGTACTCGCCGGGGACGAGGCGCGGCGCGAGTGCCGGCGGATGGTAGAGCGGCGTCGAGTCGAGGCCGTTGAAACGCTGGAGGCGATCGGTGACCGTGCGCGAGATGGAATAGCGGCCCACGCACTCACCGAGCATCTGCTCGTCGAGCGCCATCAGCCGGTCCCTGATGCCCACGTCCTGCTCGTCGTGCCCGAAGTCGCTGTAGATCGTGCCGGCCAGCTCGTAGGCGGCGCGGTGCTGGTGCACGAGCCAGCACACCTTGCGCGGGTGACGGACGAAATAGGTCGGGAACTTCGTCGCGATGACGAGGTCGACGGGGCGTCCGTTGCTCTCCTCGAGGTCCAGCAGCCGCCATGCGGCCGCGTGCGTCAGGATCTCCGCCTTCGGATACCACTTGAACGGCACCGACACGCGCTCGGCCTCGAAGCCGCGCCGGCCGAGCTCGTCGACGAGCTGGCGGACGAGCAGCTCCGCGCCGCCGCGGACGAACGGCACCTGCGTCTCGCAGACGACGATGGTCCGGACCGACCCGGAGCGAGGCGGGCCTTCCGGCGGGCTAGGTGGCATGCCTGAAGTTGATGATGTCACCGTCCTGCACGACGTACTCCTTGCCCTCGAGGCGGAGCTCGCCCGCCTGCTTCGCGGCCTGCAGCGACCCGCGGGCGATGAACGCGTCGTAGGCGACCACCTCCGCGCGAATGAAGCCGCGCGCGATGTCGCTGTGAATGTCGCCCGCCGCTTCCTGTGCGACGGTGCCCCGGGCAATCGACCAGGCGCGGCACTCGTCCTCGCCCACGGTGAAGAAGGAGATATAGCCGAGCAGATCGTAGGTGGCGCGGATCACGCGGTCGAGCCCGGATTCGGCGAGCCCGAGGTCGGCCAGGAAGGCCGACGCATCCGCAGGCTCGAGTGCGGCGATCTCGAGCTCGATCTTCGCGCACACCGGCACGGCGCGCGTGCCGGCCCTCATCAGGAAACCCGTCAGCCCCGCTTCCGCGGCCGCCGACTCGACGCTCGCGGCGTGGGCGACATCGGCCTCGTCCAGGTTGATGACGAGGAGCAGCGGCTTGGCGGAGAGGAGCTGGAAGCCGCGGAGACGGCGCCGATCGTCGGCGTCCAATCCGAGCGCGCGCAGCGGCTGCCCGTCCTCGAGCGCAGCCTGGCAGCGGACGAGCAGGTCGCGCTCCTTCTCAGCTTCGGGCGACCGGCCCTTCTTCGCGTCCTTGTCGAGGCGCTCGATCCTCCGCTCGACCACGCCAAGGTCCGCGAGGATGAGCTCGTCCTCCATGGCCTGCGCGTCCCGCGCGGGATTGACCGTCCCCGTCGGATGCGGGACGGCGTCGTCGCGAAAGGCGCGAACCACGTGCACGAGCGCGTCGGCGTTCTTGTAGCCGGCGACTTCCACGAGCGCGGCCGCGCCTGACCGGGCCGCACCCGCCATGTCGGTGACCTCGATCGTGGCCGGCACGTGCTTCTTCGGGTTGAAGATGGCGGTCAGCCGATCGAGACGCGCGTCGGGTACTCTCGAGATGCCGATCTCGATCTCGCCCTTGCCGCGCGCGGATTCGCGCGCGCTCGTCATCAGGTGGAAGAGCGTGGTCTTGCCAGTGGCGCGAACGCCGATGAGGGCCGCGTGCAGCATGGGTCAGGGTCCCTGGCCGTGCAGGCGTACACCCCGGCCTCCGGAATCGGAAACGCGAATCGTAGCACGCGCCGCTCCCTGGCCTGTCGGCCAAGTCGTGCAGATCCGGGTAAGTCTTCTACCCTAAACGTCAAAAAATTGGCGACGCCACCATCGCACTTTCGCACGGTGGGCGAAACAAAGGCAAACGACAGAAACTACATGAGTTAGTCCGGACATTGACGTTGACATCGCTCCACCCCTCGCCTACCATCCCAGTGGTCTGATGTGGAGTGAAGTGGAGTAAATTGTGCTGCGAGGGAACGCGCCGGCAAAGATCGACGAGAAGGGCCGGCTCAAGATCCCGAATGCGTTTCGCGTGGTCGTCCATGAGACGCACGGCGCGGAGGTGTTCGTGACGAGCCTCGACGGCGACTCTGTACTCATCTACCCGATGCCGATCTGGGAAGGCATCGAGCAGCGTCTCGCGCAGATGCCGAGCACGCACCCCGCACGCAAGAAGTATGCGGCCCGCACGAGCTATTACGGCCAGGTGGCCGAGATCGATTCCCAGGGCCGCGTGCTGATCCACCCGCGGCTCCGGGAGAGCGCGCTGATGTCTGGCGAAGTGGACGTCCTCGGCCAGCAGAACTATCTCGAGGTCTGGAACCACGACCGCCTGGCCTCTCGCATCGCGGGCGACGAGTTCACCGACGACGAGTTGAAGGCGCTGTCGGACTTCGGGATCTAGGTGGACGCGGATCGCCCGGCGCACGTTCCGGTCCTCGTCGAGGAAGTCCGGGCGCTGCTGCAGCCCGAACGCGGCGGGGTCTTCGTCGACGGCACGGTCGGGCTCGGCGGGCACGCGCGGATGCTGCTCGAGCACGGCGCGACGCGGGTTCTCGGGATCGACCGGGATCGGGACGCGCTCGACCGGGCCGGAGCAGCGCTCGGTGCGTTCGGCGGGCGCGTGACGCTCGTGCACGGCGACTACCGCGGGATGGACGCGGTGCTCGACGCGCACGGTATCGGGACGGTCGACGGGATTCTGCTGGATCTCGGCGTCTCGTCGCTGCAGCTCGACGCCGAGGGCCGGGGATTCAGCTTTCGGCGCGACGAGCCGCTCGACATGCGGATGGATCGGTCGCGCGGCGAGACGGCGGCGGAGCGGCTGGCGGCGGTGGACGAAGCCACGCTGGCCGACGTGATCTACCAGTTCGGCGAGGAGCGCAGGTCGCGGCGCGTGGCGCGGGCCATCGTGCGCGCCCGTGAGGAGGCGCCGATCGTCGGCACGGCGCAGCTGGCCGCCATCGTCCGGCGCGCCGTGGGCGGCGGCTGGCACCGGATCGACGCGGCGACGCGGACGTTCCAGGCGCTGCGGATCTGGGTGAACGAGGAGCTCGACGGGCTCGAGCCGTGCATCGGAAGGGCGGTCGAGCGGCTGGCGACGCCGTCCGCCGCGCGGAGCGGAGGACGGCTGGCGGTCATCTCGTTTCACTCGCTCGAGGACCGCGTCGTGAAGCACGCGCTCCGCGCTCTCGGCCACGGCGACGGTGCGAAGGTCCGGGTGCTGACGAAGCGGCCGATCGTGGCGGCCGACGAGGACGTGAAGGCCAACCCGCGCGCACGGAGCGCGAAGCTCCGTGGCGCCGAACGGCTGGGACGACGAGAGGGGACGTGATGGACACCACAGAGGCCTTCGAATACGCCATCAGGAAGGATGTCCGCAACAACCCGATCGTTCGCGAGGTGGACGAACGGCGGCAGCGCGAGCTGTGGAAGTCGGTCGGCATCGGCGTGCTCTTCGTGGCGGTGCTGATGCTCTCGGCGTGGCACCACTTCGAGCTGCTGCGCCACGGCTACCAGCTCGAGCAGCTGCAGCGCGATCGCGCGACCGAGGCCGAGATCAACCGCCACCTGCGCCTGGAGATCGAGACCCTGCGCGCGCCGGAGCGGATCGAGAAGCTGGCGACCGAACGGCTCGGCATGGTCGAGCCCGGCGTCGGGGATGCCGTGGTGCTGGAGCGGGTCGTGGCCCCCACGCCACCGGCCCGCTCGGTCGTGGCCGTGCGCTGAGGCGACTGGAGACCCTGTGGCCGATCAGCCTGTCTTCCACTGGCGCCCGATCGTCGGGAGGCGCGTCGCCGTCATGGCGGCCGTGTTCGCGCTGTGGGCCGTGGCGATCGTGGCGCGGCTCGCCTTCCTGCAGATCGTGAGCCACGAAGACCTGGTCGCGCGCGCGGAGCGCCAGCAGATGCGCACCGTGACCGCGCCGGCCAAACGAGGGGAGATTGCCGATCGGCACGGCCGGCTCCTGGCGTACAGCGTCGACGCGGACACGATCTACGCCGTGCCGAGCGACATCGGCGACGCGCGGGAGGCTGCGGACCGCCTCTGCGCCGCGTTCGAGGACTGCTCGCGCAAGGAGCGGGCCGCGCTCGCGGAGCGGCTGTCCCAGCGGCGGGCGTTCGTATATGTCAAGCGCCGGGCGACGCCCGCGGAGGCGCGCCGCGTCGCCGCGCTCGAACTCGCCGGCATCGGGTTCATGAAGGAGAGCCGCCGCTTCTACCCCAACCGGGAACTCGGCGCGCACCTGCTCGGTTATGTCGGCCTCGACAACGTCGGGCTCCACGGCGTGGAAGCCGCGTACGACAAGGTCGTGCGCGGCAAGGAAGGCACGCTGCTCGTGCAGACCGACGCGCGCCAGAAGGTCTTCAGCCGCCTCGAGCGGCCGCCGACGGCCGGCGGGTCCATCGAGCTGACCATCGACGAGCACCTGCAGCACATTGCCGAGCGCGAGCTGCGCGCGGGCATTGCCGAGCACCGCGCGGCCGGCGGCACGGTCGTCATGATGGATCCCCACTCGGGCGAGATCCTCGCGATGGCGAGCTGGCCGACGTTCAATCCCAATGCGTACGGGGACGCTGACGAGGTGGCGCGGCGGAACCGCGCCATCCAGGATCTGTACGAACCAGGCTCCACCTTCAAGATCGTCACCGCGTCGGCCGCCATCGAGGAGCGCCTGTTCAGCACCACCGAGATGATCGACGTGAGCGCCGGTCAGATCCGCTTCGGCGCCCGCGTGATCCGGGACATGTACCGGTATGCCCCGCTCTCCTTCACCGACGTGCTCGTCAAGTCCAGCAACGTCGGGGCCATCAAGATCGGCGGCCGCGTGGGCGCGGAGCGGATGGGTATGTACATCCGGCGCTTCGGCTTCGGGCGTCCGACGTCCCGCGACTTCCAGGGCGAGAGCCCGGGCATCGTCTGGGAATCGGCGCAGCTGAACGACAGCGCGCTCGCGTCGGTGTCGATGGGCTACCAGATCGGCGTCACCGCGCTGCAGATGGTCTCGGCCGTGAGCGCGGTGGCCAACGGCGGGACGCTGTACGAGCCGCGGCTCGTCCGCGCCATCGTGAGGGACGGCGTGCGCACGCTCATCACGCCGAACGAGGTGCGCCAGGCGATCAAGCCGGAGACGGCGGCCACGCTCACGACCATCATGGAGCAGGTCGTCGACCGCGGTACGGCAACCCGCGCCAGGCTGGCCGGCTTCACCGTGGCCGGCAAGACCGGCACGGCCGACAAGCTCGTCAACGGGCGCTACTCCGCAACACGGCAGAACGTGTCGTTCATAGGCTTCGCTCCGTCGCGCAATCCCGTGCTGGCGATGATCGTGATGGTGGACTCGCCGAGCGCGGGTCCCGACACCGGCGGCGTGGTGTCGGCGCCCATCTTCCAGCGCATCGCCGAAGACAGCTTGCGTTACCTCGGCGTCGCGCAGACGGTCGACCCCGTACCGCCCATCATCGTGCAGCGGCGCCAGCCGAGCCCGGTGCGCCCGGTGCTGGCCGAACATCCGCAGCCACGGATCGTGCCGATGGCTGCCGGCACGGCCCGCCAGTCCGTGCTGCCCGACTTGCGCGGCCTGAGCGCACGCGACGCGATGCGCTCGCTCGCCGAGCTCGGCCTGACGCCACGGCTTCGCGGGGTCGGGATGGTGATCGATCAGCAGCCGAAGCCGGGCGAGCCGCTCGAGCCCGGCATGGTGTGCACGCTGACGCTCGAGCGCGATCCGCGCCTGGCGGTGATGTCCGGGGTTCAACCGTGACCGTCGCCGATCTTCTCGCCACGCTCGACGGGCTCGTCGCCGACCGCTCGCCGGTCGACGGCATGCACGATCGCCCCGTCGCATCGGTCGCCTACGATTCGCGCCGGGTGGCCCCCGGCGCCGTCTTCGTCGCGCTCCGCGGCCTCAAGGCCGACGGCGCGGCCTTCGCGGCTCAGGCCGTCGCCCGGGGCGCCGCCCTCGTCGTCGCCGAGACGGCCGCCCCCTCCGGCATCGGCGCGCCGTGGCTGGTCGTCTCGGACGCGCGGCTGGCGCTCGCGCTCGTCGCCGACCGCTTCTACGAGCATCCGAGCGGCAGCACGACCGTCGTCGGCGTCACCGGCACCAACGGCAAGACCACGACCGCCTATCTGCTCGCGGCGGTGCTCGATGCCGCGGGCCTCCCGGCCGGCATCATGGGAACGGTCTCCTATCGTGTCGGCCGCGAAGAGCGCGAGGCCGCGCGGACGACGCCCGAGGCGCCGGACGTGCAGCAGCTCCTCCGTGAGATGCAGGCTCACGGCTGTCGATCGGCGGTGATGGAAGTGTCGTCGCACGCGCTCGCCCTCAAACGCGTGGACGGCATGCGTTTCGCCGCCGCGATCTTCACCAACCTGACGCGCGACCACCTCGACTTCCACGCGGACATGGAGTCGTACTTCGCCGCCAAGCGGCGCCTCTTCGAGATGCTGCCGCCGGGGGCGCCCGGTGTCATCAACACCGACGACCCGCGCGCGGCCCAGCTGATCGCCGCCACGAGCCGGCCGATCACCTACGGCATCCAGCAGCCCGCGGACGTGGGCCCCGGCTCCCTGGAAATGGGCCTCGACGGCATCATGCTCGACGTCCAGACGCCTCGCGGCAGCGTCGCGCTGCGGTCGAGGCTCGTCGGGCGGCCCAACGCGTACAACATCCTCGCGGCAACGGCCGCCGCCGTCGCGCTGGATCTGCCGCTCGAGGCCATTGCCGAAGGCGTGCACGCACTCGCCGGCGTGCCCGGCCGCTTCGAGGTCGTCTCGACGCCGGCCGACTCCGTGACCGTCGTCGTCGACTACGCGCACACCGACGATGCGCTGCGGAACCTGCTGGAGACGGCGCGGCCGCTCGCCCGCCGGAGGCTGATTACGGTGTTCGGCTGCGGGGGCGATCGGGACCGGACCAAGCGCCCGCTCATGGGCATGGTCGCCGCGCGCCTGAGCGACGTGGTCCTCATCACGTCGGACAACCCGCGAAGCGAGGATCCGGCGCGGATCATCGACGAAGTGCGACGCGGCATTCCCGCCGGCGCACAGGCGGGCGGCCGGACGACGGATGTCATCCCCATCGTGGACCGCGCGGAGGCGATTGAGCGGGCCGTGGCGATGGCCGCGCCCGAGGATCTGATCCTCATCGCGGGCAAGGGGCACGAGAAGTACCAGCAGATTGGCGATCGCGTGCTGCCGTTCGACGACGTGGCCGTCGTACGGGCAGCGCTGGCGAACCGATCCGCTGGTCGATCGAAGGCGGGGTAGTGGCAGGACGTCGGGTCCCGCTGACGGCAGCGGGCATGGCACGGGCGATGGGCGGGCGCCTGATCGCGGGCGATCCCGGCTTCGAGCCGACGGGATTCGGGATCGACTCGCGGTCGATCCATCCGGGACAGGCGTTCTTCGCCATCGTCGCCGCCCGCGACGGTCACGCGTTCGTGGCGGACGCAGCGGTCCGTGGAGCCGGGATCGTCGTGGTGAGCCGGCCGGTGGCGATCGAAGGGCCGTCGAGCGTGGCGGTGATCGAGGTCGACGAGACGATACGCGCGCTGCAGGACCTGGCGCGCGAGGTCAGGCGGCAGTCGGGCGCGAGCGTCGTGGCGATTACCGGGAGCGCCGGCAAGACGACCACGAAGGAAGCGGTGGCGGACTTCCTGGGAACGACGTTCTCCGTGGTGAAGAACCCGGGGAACCTCAACAACCACCTGGGTCTTCCGCTGTCGCTGATGGAGTTGAGACACGGAGCGGATGTGGCGGTCATGGAGCTCGGGATGAATCACGCCGGGGAGATCCGCGTGCTCGTCGGCATTGCCGAGCCCGGGATCCGCGTGTGGACCAATGTCGGCGACGCGCACGTCGGCTTCTTCGGCTCGGCCGATCGCATTGCCGAGGCCAAGGCCGAGATTCTCGAGGAGGCCGGCGCCGACACGCTGCTCGTGGCCAATGGCGATGACGAGCGCGTCATGCGCCACGCGCGATCGTTTCGCGGACGGATGCTGACGTTCGGCCTGTCGCCGGTCGCCGACGTGCGTGCCGTGGAGGTGCAGGACCTCGGGCTGGCCGGCACGCGCGCGAGGATCGAGACGCCCGTCGGGTCCCGGCCGTTCGAGCTGCCGCTCCTCGGACGCGCCAACCTGGCCAACGTGCTCGCCGCCGCCGCCGTGGCGATCGACAGGGGCGTGGATCTCGACATCGTCGTCGAGCGGGCAGGCCGTTTGTCGCCGGCACGACGGCGAGGCGACGTGGTGAGGACTGGCGGCGTGACGATCGTCGACGACAGCTACAACTCGAGCCCATCGGCGCTGGCGCGTGCGCTCGACGTGATGGCGAACGAGACCGGCGCCCGGCGGCGCGCGGCGGTCCTGGGCGAGATGCTGGAGCTTGGGGAGTGGTCGCAGCACCTGCACGAGGCCTCGGGCCGGGCGGCGGCGCGAGCCGGGTTGTCGTGGCTGGTGACAATTGGCGGCGATGCTGCCGAGGCGCTCGGCCGTGCGGCAGTGGCGGAGGGCATGGACGCCGGCGCGGTCAGTCACTTCAGGACGAGCGCGGAGGCGGCGGAGGCGGTCGTCCGGGCGATCGAGCCGGGCGATGCCGTTCTCGTCAAGGGATCGCGTGGCGTGAAGACAGAGGTGGTGGTGGATCGGATCGCGGCGGCATTCGGCTGAGATGCTCTATCACCTCCTGGTTTCGCTGCAGCCGCAGCTGTCGGTGTTGAACGTCACGCGCTACATCACGTTCCGCACCGCGGCGGCGAGTCTGACGGCGCTGGCCATCAGCCTGGTCTTCGGACCGGCGCTGATCCGGCGGCTGAGGGACTTCCAGGTCGGACAGGTCATCCGGCAGGAAGGCCCCGAGTCGCACCGGGCGAAGGCGGGGACGCCCACGATGGGCGGGCTCCTGATTCTGGCAGCGGCGATCGTGCCGACGCTGCTCTGGGCGGACCTGACGAATCAGTACGTGTGGATTGCGGTGAGCGCGACGGCAGCATTCGGCGGCATCGGCTTCCTGGACGACTACCTCAAGATCACGAGGCGGTCCACTGGCGGGCTCCAGCCGCGCTACAAGATGGGCCTTCAGATCCTGGTGGGCCTCTCTGTGGCGCTGGTGCTGATGGCGCTCGCCAGCGAGAACCTGTACAACACCCGGCTCATCTTCCCCTTCTTCAAGGAGTGGATCCCCGACCTCGGGTGGTTCTACGTGCCGTTCGCGATCTTCATCCTCGTGGCGTGGAGCAACGCCGTGAACCTCACCGACGGGCTCGACGGGCTCGCCATCAGCACGTTCGCCGTCGCGGCGGCGTGCCTGACGGCGCTCGCCTATGTCACCGGCCACGCCGTCTTCGCCGAGTACCTGCTCCTGGTCCGCTTTCCGCCGGCCGCGGAGCTCACGATCTTCTGCGGCGCCCTGGTCGGCGCAAGCCTGGGCTTTCTCTGGTACAACGCGCACCCGGCGGAGATCTTCATGGGCGACGTGGGTTCCCTCGCCCTCGGCGGCGCGCTCGGCACCGTCGCCATCCTCATCAAGCAGGAGCTCCTGCTGGTCATCATCGGCGGCGTCTTCGTGCTCGAGGCCGCATCGGTCGTGATCCAGGTCGCGTCCTTCAAGCTCACGGGCCGGCGCGTCTTCCGGATGGCGCCGCTCCACCACCACTTCGAACTGATCGGCTGGGAAGAGCCCAAGGTGATCGCGCGCTTCCTCATCGTGGCGATCATCTTCGCGCTCTTCAGCCTGACGACGTTGAAACTGCGATGACGACGCGTGATGTCTCGGTGAGCGGCCAGCGCGTCGTGGTCGTCGGTGCGGCCAGAAGCGGCATCGCCGCGGCCCTGCTGCTCGTCCGCCGCGGGGCTCTCGTCACCCTCACCGACACGAAGCCGGAGATCGAGGAGGCAGGCGTGCTGCGGGCAGCCGGCGTGACGCTGGAGCTCGGCGGCCACGTCGGGGAGACCTTCGATCGCGCGGATCTCATCGTGCTGAGCCCGGGCGTGCCGACCGAACTCGCCGAGCTCGAACGCGCGCGGGCGCGCGGCGTCCCGGTCATCGGCGAGCTCGAGCTCGCCTCGCGCTGGCTGCGCGGCTCGGTCGTGGCCATCACGGGCACGAAAGGAAAGTCCACGACGACCACGCTCGTCGGCCGCATGCTGGTGGCCGCCGGACGCCGAGTCCTCATCGGCGGAAACATCGGCGTGCCGCTGAGCGCCCAGGTGGACGACTCGACGGACGAGACCGTGCACGTCGTCGAGGCGAGCAGCTTCCAGCTCGAGACGAGCGACACGTTCCACCCGTGGATCGCGGCGCTCCTGAACTTCTCGCCGGATCACCTGGATAGGCATCCGGACGTGCGGGCGTACGCGGCCGCGAAGGCGCGGATTTTCGCCAACCAGCAGTCTGAGGACTGGACGGTCGTCAACGCCGAGAGCGCCGACGCCGTGAGGCTGGCGTCCGGCACCGCCGCGCGCACGGTGAAGTACGCGGCCGCACCCCGGCCCGACGCCGACGTCTACGCGGACCGGGGCTTCATCTGGCAGCGGACCTCCGAGGGCGAGGCCGCCGTCGTGCCATTGACCTCCGTGCATCTCGCGGGCCGGCACATGCTCAGCAACGTGGTGGCGGCGACCGCGATCTCGTCGCTTGCCGGCGTCCCACACGACGCGATGGTCGAAGCGCTCGAAGGATTCAGAGGACTCGAGCACGTGATGGAGCCGGCGGGGACGGTCGAGAGCGTGCGGTTCGTCAACGATTCGAAGGCCACCAACGTGGATGCGGCCGCCCGATCGATCGAGAGCTTCGACAACGTGGTGGCCATCGTCGGAGGCCGGTTCAAGGGTGGCGATCTCGCCGATCTGGCGGGACCGCTCGCCGCGCACGGCCGGGCGGTCGTTGCGATTGGCGAAGCGCGGGCGCTCGTGACGAAGGCGCTCGGCGCGACCGTGCCGGTCATCGAGGCGTCCAGTCTTGCCGAGGCGGTGCGACAGGCGTGGGTGCTGGCTCAGCCGGACGGCGTGGTACTGCTCGCGCCGGCATGCTCGAGCTTCGACATGTTCGTGGATTACGCGGACCGCGGGCAGCGGTTCAAGGAGGAGGTCCGGCGGCTTGCACACGAGGTGCAGCCCCGCATGTGAGCCGTGAGCAGTCGTCAGCCAGCTGGGAGCGAATGGGAGCTGGTCGCTGGGAACGCAGGCTACCCCGGTCTGCGAGACTGGTGTCCCTTTCCCCCTGTTGACTGACGACTGCTGACGGCTTCGACGTGCGACCTGAAGGGGCCGCGGCGAAGCGCCGTGTCGCGGTCCAGACAGTGTATCGAGTCGACGCCGCCGGACTTTAGTCCAGGAAGCGCAGAATATGGCCCGAAAGCTGCAATCTGACAAGTGGATCTTCCTCGCCACGCTGCTGCTCCTCTGCGTCAGCGTGGTGATGGTCTACAGCGCGTCGGCCCTCGTGGCCCTCGAGCGCTACCAGCAGCCCTATCTCTTCGTCACGCGGCAGGCGATGTGGGCGGCGCTCGGGTTCGCGGTGCTGTCGGTCGTCATGCGCGTGGACTACCGCACCTATCGCAACGAACGCCTGATCTGGATCCTCATGGGCGGCGTTGCCTTCCTGCTGGTGGCCGTCCTCTTCTCGCCGCCGATCAACGGGACGAGGCGGTGGTTCGGCATCGCCGGCTTCGGGATCCAGCCATCGGAGCTCGCCAAGCTCATCGCCATCCTCTTCTGCGCGCTCATGCTCGAGCGCCGCATGGCCAGGGTGAACGAGCTCAAATCGGTCCTGCTCCCCATCGGGATCATCGTCGGCGGGCTGGTGGGGCTCATCCTCCTCGAGCCCGACTTCGGGACCGCGGTGTCGCTCCTGGCCGTCGTCGGGTCGCTCATCTTTGCGGCGGGCCTCAGCTATCGCTATCTCGCGGCGGCGGTCCTCCTGGCGGTCCCGGTTCTCTACGTCATCCTGATGCAGGCTCCGTATCGGGTCGCGCGCCTGCTCGCCTTCCTCGATCCCTGGGCGGACCCGCTCGGCGCCGGGTTCCAGATCATCCAGTCGTTGATTGCGGTGGGTACGGGCGGCGTCCTCGGCAGGGGACTGATGGGCGGCGTGCAGAAGCTCTTCTACCTGCCGGAGCCGCATACCGACTTCATCTATGCGGTGATCGCGGAGGAGACCGGACTTGCGGGGGCCGTCGTGGTCCTGGCGTGCTTCGGGGTGATCGCCTGGCGCGGGCTTCGCACGGCCGTTCGCGCGCCGGACAGCTTCGGCTCGTTCCTGGCGCTCGGTATCACGATGATGATCGTGCTCCAGGCGTTCGTGAACATCAGCGTCGTGCTCGGCCTGCTGCCGACCAAGGGCATTCCGCTGCCGCTCGTGAGCAACGGCGGGTCGTCGCTGCTCGTCAACCTGCTGGCCGTCGGTGTGCTGCTCAACATCTCGCAGCACGTGGACACGGAGACGGGAGCGGCGTGACCGGTGCGCGTGCTCATCGCCGGCGGCGGGACGGGTGGTCACCTCTACCCGGGAATCGCGCTCGCGCGCGAGTTGCAGCGGCGCGATCCGTCCACGGTGGTGACCTTCGCGGGAACCGCCTCGGGGCTCGAGTCGCGTGTCGTGCCGCACGAGGGCTTCGCACTGGATCTGATCCGCGTCTCGGGGCTGAAGGGCAAGGGGCTCGCGGATCGGATCCGCGGAGCGATGCTGCTTCCCCTGTCGGCCGTCGACGCGTGGCGCGCGATCTCGACGCGCAGGCCGTCGGTCGTCATCGGCGTCGGAGGCTTCGCGTCCGGTCCGGTCGTGGCGCTCGCCTGGCTGCGGCGCGTGCCGACGCTGCTGCTGGAACAGAACGCGTTCCCCGGCGCGACCAACAGGCTGCTCGCGCGGGTCGTGGACGCGGCTGCCGTCAACTTCGAGGAGGCGTTGCGGTTCTTTCCGCGGACGGGGTTCGTCGCCGGCAACCCGGTCCGCTCGGAGTTCTTCGTGCCGGATGAAGAGGAGGCGAATGACGAGCATGCATCCAGTCAGCCGCAATCGGCGGCACGGGTTCTGATCGTTGGCGGCTCTCAGGGCGCGCACGCGATCAACATGGCCATGGTGGCGGCGGCATCGGGGCTGGCTGCCACCGGGCTCGATCTGGCGATCACGCATCAAACCGGCCTGCGGGACGTCGACGGGGTCCGGGACGCGTACGAGCGGGCAGGCGTGGCCGCCCGCGTGGAGGCCTTCATCGACGAGATGCATCACGAGGTGAAGCAGGCAGACCTGGTGGTCGCGCGCGCCGGCGCGACGACGCTGTCGGAGCTGGCCGCGGCGGGACGTCCGGCCATTCTCGTGCCGCTGCCGACGGCGGCCGACGATCACCAGCGCAGGAACGCCGAGGCGTTCGCGCGGGCGGGCGCGGCAGTCGTGATCGAGCAGCGGGTGCTGACGGGCGATCGCATGGCCGCCGAGATCGGGGCCATGGTTGCGGACAGGCGTCGTGTCCGCGAGATGGGGCGCGCGGCACGGGCGCTCGCGCGGCCGGACGCGGCGGCGCGCATCGCCGACAGGGTGGTTGCCCTTGCTCGGTAAGACACGCCGGATTCACTTCGTCGGCATCGGCGGCATCGGCATGAGCGGCATCGCCGAGCTGCTGGCGAACCTCGGCTACGCCGTCTCGGGGTCGGACGCGCGCGGAAGCGACGTGACGGACCGGCTGGCCTCGCTCGGCGTGACCGTCTACGTGGGGCACCGTGCCGGGAACGTGGGAGCGGCGGACGTCGTCGTTCACTCGTCGGCGGTGGGTGCCGACAACCCGGAGCTCGTCGAGGCGCGCGCACGCCGGGTGCCCGTGATTCCGCGGGCGGAGATGCTCGCGGAGCTGATGCGGCTCCGGTTCGGCATCGCGGTTGCCGGCGCGCACGGCAAGACGAGCACGACCTCGATGATCGCGCTCGTGCTCGAACGCGCCGGACTCGATCCGACGGCCGTCATCGGCGGCCGGCTGAGCGCCTTCGGCAGCAACGCCAGGCTCGGCCGCGGCGAGTGCATGGTGGTGGAGGCTGACGAAAGCGACCGCTCGTTTCTCAAACTGTCGCCGTCGATTGCCGTGATGACGAACATCGATCGGGAACACATGGACGCGTACGGCGGTTTCGCCGACCTGCAGCAGGCCTTCGTGGACTTCGCCAACAAGGTACCCTTCTACGGTGCCGTCGTGGCGTCGGCCGATGATGACGGGCTGCGAGCGGTGCTGCCGAGGCTCACGCGCCGGACCATCACGTTCGGCATCGACGCCTCGGAGGCGGAGATCATCGCCCGGGACATCCGGCTCGAAGGGTTCGGCTCGACATCGGCCGTGTACCGTCGCGACGTCCACGGCACGGGCCGTCTCGACACTCTCGGAACGCTGACGCTGCAGGTGCCGGGGCGCCATTCGGTGTCCAACGCGCTGGCCGCCATTGCCGTCGGCCTCGAGCTGGGCGTGCCGTTCCCGGCGATCGCGTCGGCGCTGGCCGGGTTCCGCGGCGCGGAGCGACGGTTCGAACAGCGCGGCGTCGTGGCCGGCGTCACCGTGGTGGACGACTACGGCCACCATCCAACGGAGATTGCTGCGGTCCTCGCCGCCGGGCGAGCGGCACGGCCAGGGCGCGTGGTCGTGGCGTTTCAGCCCCACCGGTACACCCGGACGCGGGATCTGATGGCCGAGTTCGCAGAGGCCCTCGCGCCAGCCGACGAGGTCGTGCTCGCCGACATCTATCCGGCGAGCGAGGAGCCGATTCCCGGCGTCACCATCGACGCGCTGGCTGCGGTCGTGAGCCAGCGGCGTGCGGTTCCCGCTCGCGTGGTGCGCGCGGTGACCGACGTGCCTGCCGCCGTTGCGGCGATCGCGAAGCCAGGCGACCTCGTCCTGGTCCTGGGCGCCGGATCCATCGGCAGCGTGGCCGGGGCCCTGGTCGCGGAGCTCGAGCGCCGCCACGGCGGGAAGGTGGAGGCCTAGCATGCCGCCTGTGGCCGCCCCCGCGGATCGCCGCTTCAAGCGCTCGCATGTCAAGCCGTCCGGCAGGAAGAGCTCGCGATGGCGTCACGCGTGGCTTGGCGTGCGGGTCGTGGCGCTCGTCGCACTCGCCGCCTATGCGGCGTGGCGAGCCGTGCAGTTCGTGGCGACGGCGCCGGTGCTGCAGGTCAGCCAGATCACCGTGAGCGGAAACGAACGCCTGTCGACGGGCGAGGTTCACGCCCTGCTCGACGGCCTGCGCGGGCAGAACATCGTCGGGTTGGGCCTGGAAGAGTGGCAGGCACGGCTGCTCGGATCGCCCTGGGTCGAGGAGGCGACGCTGAGACGTGTGCTGCCATCATCGGTGGAAGTGGAGGTTCGTGAACGCCAGCCGATTGCGATCGCGCGCATCGGCAACGGGCTCTTCCTCGTGGATGCGTATGGCGTGGTCGTCGACGAGTACGGCCCGGCCTACGCCGACATCGACCTGCCCATCGTCGACGGGCTCGTCGCGACGAAGGAGACGGCGGGCGGCAAGGGAGGGTCAGCGCGCTCGGGCGCATCGGATCGGAGGGGAGCGCCGAGCATTCCGGATGCTGCCGATGCGGTGGACGAGAGCCGGGCCGCGCTCGCGGCGCGGCTCATCGCGGCGCTCGGCGAGCGGCCGGACCTGCTGCGGCTCGTCTCGCAGATCGACGTCAGCGACCCCCGCGATGCGGTCGTGATGCTCGAAGGCGATACGACGCTGCTGCGGCTGGGCGACGAGGAGTTCGTCGACCGGCTCCAGCAGTACATCGATCTCGGCGACGCGCTGCGCGAGCGGGTGAACGCGATCGACTACGTGGATCTGCGGTTTCAGGAACGGGTGTACGTGAAGCCGGTCAAGGGCGCGGCGAGCCAGCCCGCGCCGGCGGCGGCACGACGGTAGCGGGGCGGAACGGAGGCAACGTGGCACAGCGTGAGCGCTACGTGGTGGGGCTGGACATCGGCACGTCCAAGGTCTGCACCGTCATCGGCGAGATTGTCGATGAGGGCGGGCTGGACGTGATCGGCATCGGATCGGCCGAGTCGAAGGGCCTCAAGCGTGGAGTCGTAGTCAACCTGGAGGCGGCGGTCGAGTCGATCAAGAAATCGATCGAGGAGGCCGAGCTCATGGCGGGCGTCGAGGTGGGATCGGTCCACCTCGGCATCAGCGGCCCCCACATCAAGGGCTTCAACAGCCGCGGCGTGGTGGCCGTTGCCGGCAAGAACCGCGAGGTGAGCCGCGACGATGTGCGACGGGCCATCGATGCGGCACGCGCCGTGTCGCTGCCGGCGGGGCGCGAGATCATCCACGTCCTGCCGCAGGACTTCGTGGTCGACGAGCACGAGGGCATCGGCAACCCGGTCGGCCTGACGGGGGCCCGGCTCGAGGTGAACGTGCACATCGTCACCGGCAGCCAGACGGCGACCCAGAACCTCGTGTCGTGCGTCAACCGCGCCGGCGTCGAGGTGAGCGACACGGTCATCAGCCAGCTCGCGGCGGCCGAGGCCGTCCTCACGACCGACGAGAAGTCACTCGGCGTTGCGCTGGTGGACATCGGCGGCGGAACCGCGGACCTCGCGATCTTCGAGCGCGGGAGCCTCTGGCACACCGCGGTCGTCGCCGTCGGCGGCGACCACTTCACCAACGACATTGCCGTCGGCCTGCGCACGCCCATTCCCGAGGCGGAGAAGATCAAGCGCCGTGTCGGCTGCGCGCTGTCCGGGATGGTCGAGGAGGACGAGACCATCGAGGTGGCCAGCGTCGGCGGTCGCCGCCCCCGTGTCATGGCGCGGCGCCTGCTCTCCGACATCCTCCAGCCGCGCGCCGAAGAGTTGTTCCACCTGGTGTGGGACGAAATCAGCAAGTCCGGCCATGAGAAGTCCCTCAACTCCGGCCTGGTGCTCACCGGCGGCGGAGCGGTGCTCGAAGGCATGTCCGAGATCGCCGAGCAGATCTTCGATCTTCCGATCCGACGCGGCATCCCGACCGGTGTGGGCGGGCTCGCCGACCACGTCGGGAACCCGTCGTTCTCGACCGCGGTGGGGCTGGTCCAGTACGCGGAGCGGAATCGGGTGCAGGTGCCAGTCGGTCTGGGCGGCGGCGCGTTCACGCGTGTGATGGGTCGGCTGCGGACGGTGTTCAAGGAGTTCTTCTGAGGAGGCGTGATGGCGGACCTGTATGACAACGACACACTGCGACTGACCCTCGACGAGGCCGCGCGGGCGGGTGCGAAGATCAAGGTGGTAGGCGTCGGCGGGGGCGGCAGCAACGCGGTGACGCGCATGGTGCAGGCCGGCCTCTCTGGCGTCGAGTTCATCGTCGCCAACACGGATGCGCAGGCGCTCCGCGCCAACCCGGCGCCGATCAAGATTCAGATCGGCAGCAAGCTGACGAAGGGCCTCGGCGCGGGGGCGGACCCCAACGTGGGGCGGCAGGCGGCGCTCGAGGACACCGACAACCTCATTCAGGCCATCTCCGGCGCCGACATGGTGTTCGTCACCACGGGCCTCGGCGGCGGCACGGGTACGGGCGCGGCCCCGGTCATTGCTGCACTCGCCACCGAGCTCGGCGCCCTCACCATTGCCGTCGTCACGCGGCCGTTCACGTTCGAGGGGAAGAAGCGGCAGAAGCAGGCCGAGGTCGGGCTCGAGGCGCTCCGCGAGTCCGTGGACACTGTGATCACCATCCCCAACGAGCGCCTGCTGTCCGTGATCGATCGCAGCACGAGCATGCTCGACGCGTTCGTCACGGCAGATGACGTCCTGCGGCAGGCCATCCAGGGCATTTCGGACCTCATCCTGGTACCGGGGCTCATCAACCTGGATTTTGCCGACGTCAAGACCATCATGTCCGGTATGGGCGTGGCGATGATGGGCACGGCCATGGCCGAGGGATCGATGCGCGCGACCGACGCCGCCAATCGGGCCATCTCGAGCCCGCTGCTCGAGGATGCCTCCGTGGAGGGCGCCCGCGGCGTCATCATCAACGTGACCGGCGGACCGGACATGTCCCTGATGGAAGTCAACGAGGCGCTCACGATCATCCATGAGGCCGCGCACGAGGATGCCAACATCATTTTCGGGGCGGTCGTCGACCCCGAGCTCGTGGGCAAGGTGAAGATCACGGTCATCGCCACCGGCTTCGATCACATCCGTCCCGAGCGCCTGGCCCCTGGCGCACTCGGCACGCAGACGCCCGTGGACATGAACGCGTATACCAGCTACCGCCCCGCGATCGCCACCGGCACGGACGCGGCCGCAAACCGCACGATCATCAATCGGCGTCCGTCCCTGGACATGCCGGCGGGCGGGCGGGCGTTCGCAGCGGCGGTTGGCCAGAACACGTCGCCTCGTCCGGCCGGAGCGGAAGGGGACGCCGAGGACGGGACCGTGCTCGATGTGCCGGCGTTCCTCCGCCGGAGCGACGGCTGACGCCCGGCCTCCCGCCTCCGGGGCGGGAGCCGTCCGGTCGGCGGTGGTAGAGTAGGAACAGCCAGGGGACACGCGAGCTGCGGCGCCGGTGCAGGGCGAGCTCGACGGTCCCCTGATCTGTTGATGACCCATCGAGCCCAACGAGAGTCCGCACGGCTCACCCTTTCCCGCGAAGTCGGCTTCGTCACCAGACCGCATGCCGATCGCCTGCGCGTTGCGCTGTCGTTTCCGAACACCTACTTCGTCGGGATGTCCAACCTGGGACTCCAGACGGTGTACCGGCTGTTCAACGCCGTTCCGGACGCGGTGTGCGAGCGCGTGTTCCTGCCGCCCAGACAGGAACTGGCCGCGCTGCTCGGGTCCGGCACCCGGCTGGTGACGCTCGAGTCCCAGGCGCCCGTCGCTGACTTCGACGTCTTCGCGTTCTCGGTGTCGTTCGAATGGGACTACACCAACGTCCTGACGATGCTCCGGCTGGCCGGTATTCCTGTGCGGGCCGCGGACCGGGACCACCGGCACCCGCTCGTCGTCGTCGGCGGCGCGGTGACCTTCGTCAATCCCGAACCGCTGGCGCTCTTCGCGGACGTGATTGCCGCCGGCGAAGGCGAGGTGCTCATTCCCACGCTGGTCGAGGCCTGCCGATCCACGTCGCGATCGGAGACGCTGCGGCGGTTGTCCCGGGAGCGAGGCTTCTATATCCCGTCGTTCTACGACGTGGAGTACACGCCTGAAGGGCCCATCGCGCGGTGGGTGCCGCGAGACGGCACCGGCGCGCCGGCAAGGGTCCGCAAGGCCGCGCTCAAGACCACGGAGGCGTGCGACCCTCCGGTCACCAGCATCTTCACGCCCGACACCGAGTTCGGCTCGCGGTTCCTCGTGGAAGTGGTGCGAGGGTGTGCGAACCTCTGCCGGTTCTGCTGGGCGGGGTACAACTACCTGCCGGTTCGCGCGTTTCCGGCCGATCGGATCCTCGATCTGGCACGAGCCGCGAGGCCGTACGCCAACCGCGCGGGGCTCGTGTCCATCGCGCTCTGCGACCATCCCGAGATCGAGCGCATCCTGCGCAGCCTGAGCGAGATGGGCTATTCCATCTCGCCCGCATCGCTGCGGCTGGACGACCTGACGCCCGAGATCGTCTCGCTGCTGCGCCAGAGCGGCGAGCGGACGCTGACGATTGCGCCCGAGACCGGCTCGGACCGTCTGCGCCGCGTCATCAACAAGACGGTGACCAACCAGGAGATTCTCGACGCCGCCGAGCTCGTGTTCTCGAGCGGCTTCGAGAACCTGAAGCTCTACTTCATGATCGGGCTGCCGGACGAAGAGGACGAGGACCTCGTGGCGATCCGCGATCTCACGCTGCAACTGCGCGAACGGATGTTGAAGTACGCACGCATCCGTGGCCGCATCGGCCGGATTGTCGCCAGCGTGAACCCGCTCGTTCCCAAGCCCGGCACGGCCTACCAGTGGATGCCCATGGAGACGAGCGCGGCGATCGAGCGGAAGATGAAACAGCTCCGCACGCTCGTGTCCGGTATCGACAACGTCTACTTCAATATCAAGAGCGAGCGCCATTCGTACTACCAGGCCCTGTTGTCGCTCGGCGATCGCAGGGTGGCGCCGGTCGTCGAGCTCGCGGAACAGAACGGCGGCCAATGGCGGAAGGCCGTCAAGGACGCGGACGTGGATGGGGACTTCTACATCTACCGGGATCGGTCCGCTGACGCCGTGCTGCCGTGGGACATCATCGACGGCGGCATGAAGGACTCGTTCTTCAGGGCGGAGCTCGAGAAGGGCGCGCGCGCGGAATGGACGCTGCCGCCAAAGCGGGCGAAGGAGAACGCCCGTCTCCTGCCGATGTTGAGCTGACGGCGGTCTGGTCGTCACGTCGAGTTTCGCCTTCCTGCGAATGGCGGAGCCGAAGCTCCGTCCCCGATTCCCGTCTGTCGAGACACCTGTGGGGGCAACCCTTCAGGGTTGCCCGAATCGGGTGGGGCCACCAATCAGGGTTGCCCGAATCGCCGATCGCCGGGGGCGAAGGGGTCCCCCGACGATCGGCGGTGCTCCGGTGGAGCGGCCACTGGCGTCGGTGCGGCACGTGTCTCCTCGACCCGGACACTGCGGGGAGAAGACGGAGTGTGGACGCGCGTTGCCGGCAATGGCCTGCCCGCCGGAATGACACGCCGGTCCCGCCGCGCTCAGCGACACGTGAGCAGCGGCCGGCGTCCCGCCAGTCAGCTCGAGACGGCAGCCTCCGCCTCGAACGCCGCGAACGCGTGGAGAATGAGATCCCTGACGCGGTCCTGGCTTGCCGTGTCCCCCATCGGGCGCAGCAGCGCGAAGGTGCGCCGCTCGCCGTTGACCGAGTAGGCGCGTGCGGGGAATGTGACGTTCCTGCCGGCGCCTGTTCGCCGCTCCCAGACGGCGAAGCCCACCAGCTTGAGTCCCTGCAGGTCTCCGCTGTCGAAGTGCAGTTCCGCGTCGGCCAGCTTGCCCGCAGGGCCGCCCTTGTCGTTCGGCACGATCTTGACCACCATGTTGGTCTCCAGTCCGGCAGGCCCGCGTCGTGTGCCTCGCGGCAAGTGATGGACGGCCTGCCCACATCCGGAATTCGTGAGCGCGCGCTCGTTGTCGAGCCGCCGATCGGGAGAGAATCAAGAGCGATGCCAGCAGAGAAATACCGGGATTTCGCGCCACCAGCCCTGACGCGTCGTACGAGATGACAACTGCCGTAGACGACCACGCGGGACTCGATCGATGAACGTGCCGACGCCGGAGGCTGCATTTCGTTGGACCACCGAGGCTTGGGGGCTTGCGCTCAGATGCCGGCCGCTCGAATCCCACGTGCAACATCTGTTTACGTCGTCGCAACTGGAGTTGCCGCCGTCGAGGGCGGGCGAAGCCGGTTCGTCGACCACAGCCGCCGCGGCCTGGACGAAGGCCGCGCACGCGATCGGTCGGACGACGAGCGACATTGTCCGAGTGCGGCAGGTGCACGGCCGCGCCGTGCGGGTCGTACGGCGTGGCAGCTGGACGCCGGAGACAGCAGCCGGGATTCCGGACGGCGATGCGATCGTGTCCGACGAGCCCGGCCTCGTCCTGGCTGTCGTCGTGGCGGACTGCGTGCCGATTCTGATGGTGGATACGAGAACCGGCGCGTCCGCAGCGATTCACGCCGGCTGGCGCGGCACGTGCGCAGGGATCGCGCGCGAGACGGTGGAGGCCATGGCACGCGAGCTCGGCACGAGGCCGGCCGACGTGATCGCAGCGATCGGGCCGAGCATCGGCCCGGACGACTACGAGGTCGGCGAGTCAGTACGGGACGCGTTTCGCGATGCCGGGCACGAGGCGGCGCTGGTCGATCGGTGGTTCATCCGCCGGGACGACACGCGACCGCACCTGGATCTCTGGCAGGCCAATCGCGACCAGCTCGAAGGCGCCGGCGTTACCGCGCAGGCGATCTGGTCGTGCGGGCTGAGCACGTGTCGATACCCGGGGGTGTTCGAGTCCTACCGCCGCGACGGAACCAATGCCGGCCGGATGGCAGCGGTTGTTGCCATACCGAACATCGAAGATTGAGCGCGGGAGGATCACCGATCGCCAATCATCGATTCTGGTCCATTCCGACATTCGAGAGGCGATCGGCGTCCTTGTTCCTCTCACGCGGCACGTGCTCGAACGACACGCGGCCGATGCGGGCACACAGGTGGCGCGCTTCGCGATAGAGGGGCAGGAGGCCTTCGTTCTTGACGCGGTAGTTGCCGAGCATCTGCTGCACGAGGAGCAGCGAATCGCCACGGACGTGCAGTTCGCCGATGCCGTTCTCGACGGCCCACTGGAGCGCAGCGACCAGTCCCCTGTACTCGGCGACGTTGTTGGTGGCGACGCCGATGCCCTGCGCGATCTCGGCGAGCGGCTGCCCCTGGTCGTCGACGATGTACACGCCGAATCCGGCGGGGCCCGGGTTGCCCCGCGCGCCGCCGTCGAAGTACGCGGTGATCATGACTGTGCGGGAGCGGGCGGCGCCGGCTGGTCGACCGCGCCGGGCGCCGGCGAGACGTAGTAGAGGATGCGCTGACACGAATCGCACTGGACGATGGCGTCGTTGCGTCTCACTTCGTTGTAGACCATGGGCCGAAGCCGGACCTGGCAGACGACGCAGCGTTCCTTCTCGGCTCGGGCGAGACCGATGCCGCCGCGGGCGCGCGCGATCCGTTCGAAGGTGGAGACCACGTGCGGGTCCATCTGCCTGACGATCTCGGCCCGTTCGGCGGTGCAGGCAGCCGACTCGGCGACGGCTTGCTGGCGCTCCGCTTCCATCGCCTTCCGTTCGGCGGCCACGCCGGTCTCTTCGGCCGCGAGCGCCTTCTCGGCGGCTTTGTGGCTGGCCGCCAGTTCGTCGGCCTGCATCATCACCTCCAGCACGCGGCTCTCGAACTGGTCGATCTCGGCCTTGACCGCCTCCATCTGGTGCTGCATGGCGTGAAACTCGGTGTTGGTCTTCACCGCCATGGACTGTTCCTTGTATTTCTCCAGCCGCTGCTGCGAGGCGAGCAGGTCCTTGTCCACGCTGCGGCGCGCGTTCTGGTTCTCGGCAATGGCAGCCTTCGCCGTGTCCACCGCCGCGCGGGCGGCGGCCAGCCGGGCATCGAGGGCGGCCTCACGCTCCGGCGCGCCGTTCATCGTCTGTTCGGCCGCGGCCAGGCGTGAGTCGAGATCCTGGAGATGAATGAGGCGTTCGAGGTCTGGGAGCATCACAGAGAGTTCAAAGTGCAAAGTGCAATGGTGCCAAGTGCCAGGTGCAAAGCGCTGGGGAGAGTGTAGTGCAAAAGCCGGCGACCGGGCACCCGGTTCGAGCCGGGCACCCACTTTGAACCTTGCACTTTGAACTTTGCACTTTGAACTTTGAACTCTGAACCGTGAGCTCCTGGGGGGAATGGGCCCACCTGGATTCGAACCAGGGACCAACCAGTTATGAGCCGGCCGC
>CAZJBN010000035.1:9773-33350 GCA_964543955.1 uncultured Bifidobacteriaceae bacterium | reverse complement strand
GGCTCTAGGCTCTAGGCTCTAGGCTCTAGGCTCTAGGCTCTAGGCTCTGACAGCCTAAAGCCTAAAGCCCAAAGCCTGAAGCCTAAAGCCCCAAAGCCCTACAGAACCACCATCGCATCACCGTAACTGTAGAAGCGATACCGCGAGGCAATTGCCGCGCGGTAGGCGTCGAGCACGGGCTGCCGGCCCGCAAACGCCGCGACGAGCATCAGGAGCGACGATCGCGGCAGGTGAAAGTTGGTGAGGAGCCCGGAGACCAGCCTGAAGGCATGGCCCGGCCTGATGAAGAGCCCGGTCTCGCCGGCCTGCGGCGCCACCGTGCCGTCTTCCCCGACCCTCAACGACTCCAGCGTCCTCGTCGTCGTGGTGCCCACGGCCACGATGCGCCGCTTGTCGCGGAGCGCCGCCGAGAGGGCGGCGGCCGCTGCGGCGCCAACCTCGAAGCGCTCGGGCTCGACCCGATGGTCCTCCACCTCGTCGACCCGAACGGGCTGGAAGGTGCCGTATCCGACGTGCAGCGTCAGCGCGGCCCGGTGGACGCCTCGCGCATCGAGCGCGTCGAGAAGAGCAGGGGTGAAATGCAGGCCCGCGGTCGGCGCCGCGATAGACCCCTCCACGCGCGCGTAGACCGTTTGATACCGCTCGCGATCCTCCGGCGTATCCTCGCGACGCACGTACGGTGGCAGGGGCACATGGCCGATGGCGTGAACGGCGTCCATGACATCGCTGCCGTCGGCTGTCTGCAGGCGGACGGTGCGACGCCCGTGGAAGTGCCGGCCGAGCACCTCGGCGTCGAGCCTGCGCCCGTCGCGCTCGAACACCATGCGTGAGCCGGGCTTCAGCCGCTGCCCCGGATGGACGAGGGCAATCCAAGTGTCGGACTCCCCGGCCGGTGCGACGAGAAAGCACTCCGCGGCCCCGCCGCCGGGCAGTCGGCGTCCAATCAGCCGCGCGGGAAAGACCCTGGTGTCGTTGACGACCAGCAGGTCGCCAGGCGCAAGGAGGGCGGGCAGTTCGTCGAACCAATGGTGGGTAACGGCGTGGGTCGTCCGATCGAGATGAAGCAGGCGCGACCGCCCCCTCTCGACGGGCGGCTCCTGCGCGATGAGCTCGGCTGGGAGTTCGAAGTCGAAGTCGGAAACGCGCACGCGTTCACAGTGTACCGCCAGCGAACCTCCGCGCTTTGAACCCCTGTGCTTTGAACCCCTGTGCTTTGAACCCCCGTGCTTTGAACCCCCGTGCTTTGAACCCCCGTGCTTTGAACCTCCGTGCTTTGAACCTCCGTGCTTTGAACCTCCGTGCTTTGAACCTCCGCTGTAAAAAAAGAGGTCCGGGCACCCCTGAAAATGCCCGGACCTCAACGTGACGCGACAGTGATTCTGGCTGGCAGTGTGGCGCTTCAGTGCACCTGCAACGGCATGGAATCCACACGATCGGCACGCCAGTCCTCGGCGAGAATCGCCCAGAGCAGCTGGTCGTGATACTCGCCTCGACGAAAGAACGAGCGGCGGAGCACGCCTTCCTGTACGGCGCCAAGCTTGCGCAGCGCGCCGTTGCCGCGGCCGTTGCCGATGACCGCGCGAGCCTCGATGCGGTGTGTGCCGACCGTGCCGAAGGCAAAGTCCAGTACGAGCCCGGCGCTCTCGACGAAGAGACCGGTGCCCCAATAGGCCGACCCGAGCGCGAATCCCCATTCCGCCGTGCCGAACGCGCCATCGACGGCGCGCACCTGGAACAATCCGACGGCCATGTCGGTGCCCGGCGGCACGACCGCAAAGCAGGCACACGCACCCGCGAGCCTCTGCCGCTGAGCACTTTCGATGAATCGCACGAAGCCCTCGAGGGTGGCCGGCGGCGGCGAGATGAAGCGCGCGACCTCCTCGGTTGAGAGCATCGCGAAGAGCGGTGCCGCATCCTCGACCCGTACTTCGCGCAAAGTCACTCGCTCGGTCCCGAGCACGGGCAGCGACAGGCGCCATTCCGTCGCCAGGCGCGCAAGGCCCGGCGCGAGGAAGCTCGGCCGCATCAGTGGACCCTCGCCGGGGCCCACGTCTCCCTCGCCTGCCGCCATTCGTCGGCCAGGATCGACCAGAGCGTCTGATCCATCTGGCGGCCGTCCTTGCAGAATCCCCGGCGGAGCACGCCTTCCTGCACGGCGCCCATCTTGCGAAGCGCCCCGTTACCGCGTCCGTTGAGCGCGGCCGCTCGCGCTTCGAGACGGTGCACACCGATCGTCTCGAAGGCGAAGCTCACGAGGAGCCGGGCCGCTTCCACGAAGACACCGGTTCCCCAGTAGGACGCACCGAGCACGAATCCCCACTCCGCGGTCTGGAACCCCGATCCGAGCGAGCGCAGCTGGAAGATCCCGATCGGCTCCGACGCGCCGTCGGGTACGACCGCAAAGCACGCATAGCGGCCGGCGTGGCGCTCCCGTCTCGTCCACTCGACGAAGCGTTCGAAGGCCTCGACCGTGGTAGGCGGCGAGGCGATGAAACGCGTCACCTCCTCGGTCGTCAGGAGCGTCAGCAGCGCCGGCGCATCGGCAGGCTCCAACTCACGCAGAGTGAGCCTCCCGCACGTGAGGACGGGCAACTGCTCCCGCCAGGTGACGGTGACGGCGGGACCTGGCGCCGGCGCCTGCGCGGTCGCGCCACCGGTGCGCGGAATCTCGAACCCGCCTGACCTCTTCTCCATCACTGCCTCCCACCCGCCGAGCCCGAATCACCGGCCGTGCTGTCGCCCCACACGATGTTGGCCGCAGCAAGGTCGCCCCACACCACGTTGTCGCCCCAGACGACGTTGTCCCCCCAGACGATGTTCTCCAGGAGTCCGTCGCCCCACACGACGTTGTCACCCCACACGACGTTGTCGCCCCACACGACGTTGTCGCCCCACACGATGTTGTCCCCCCAGACGATGTTCTCCAGGAGTCCGTCGCCCCACACGACGTTGTCACCCCACACGATGTTGTCGCCCCAGACGATGTTGAGGCTCCAGATCGGGAGGTTGAAGAAGACCGAGTCGCCCCAGACGATGTTGTCGCCCCAGACGATATTGCCGGCCCACGAGTACTGGACGCCGTCGAAGACCGAGACACACGTCTCGACGCGGTTCCGCCGGCTGGTGGCGCTGCAACGCGCCAGCGACACCCACGGGAGCTGCAGCCTCGTGATGTTCGTGTTGATGTCCAGCGCGAGGCGCAGCGCGCCGGCGGCGTTCAATCCGCCCGTGCCCTGCGTGAGGACGTCGACACGGCCCTCACTGACGGGCATCGGGACAGCCGTGAACTGCAGGAGCGCCTTTGCAAGGTTTGGCGTCAGGTTCGGACGCACCTGCTTGAGCATGGCCACGACGCCCGACGTCACGCCGGCCGCCATGCTGGTGCCGGAGAGCTGCAGCCCCAGCCGTCCCGCCGGCCCGCGCTTGACGAGCTCGGGATAGGTGGTCGCCAACGCACCGGCAGGCGCGAGCTCGGACAGCAGGCGATGGCCCGGAGCGACCACGTCCGGCTTGGCAAGCCCGTCGTACCACGTCGGCCCGCGCGAGCTGTAGTCCGCCACGCGGTCGTCGTCTCGGCGGGCCGACTCGCCGTGGTCGAAGGCGCCGACGGTGATGGCCGACGGGGCGTTGCCAGGGGACGTGATGCCCGCATAGCCCGTCTCGCCCGAAGCGTCCGAGCCGTGATTGCCGGCCGATGCCACGACGATGATGCCGGCGCGCGTGGCCTTCTCGACGGCCTGCACCAGGGGATCGGATGCCGCGGGCTCGAAGATCGGATGGCCGAGCGACAGGTTGATGATGTCGATGCCGAGCTGACGGCGGTTGGCGACGGCAAATTCGATGGCCTTGATGACATCGCTCGTCACACCCCGGCCGTTGCCGTCCAGCACCTTGAGGGCCACGAACGAGACGCTCGGCGCGACGCCGCGAAGGTCCGAGCGCGCGCCGATGAGGCCGGCGACGTGCGTGCCGTGACCGTAGTCGTCGTAGGGCTGCGAGCGCCGGCCCCTGGAGGTGAAGTCGTGGAAGTACTTGATGCGCCCGCTGAACGCCGGCGACGGATGGATACCGGAATCGATGACCGCCACCGTGACGCCGGTGCCGGCGAGGAGGGACGTCGGCGAGCCAAGCGTATCGAGCAGCACGCTCGACGACCGGGCCGCCGCCCACGCAGCCGCCAGGTCTCTGAGCGATGCGCTGGGGGTCACCACCGCATCGACCGAGCAGCCGTCGGCCGCCGCGCTTCCGCAGACGGCGTCGAGCTCACCGGCCGTCAACTCGACGGAAACCGCATCGATGCTCGGATACTCGTCGGTCACGTTCCGGCCGCGAGCGGCAAGCTGCTGGCGGAGCACCTGGCCCTGCCCGGATCGGGCCTTGACGATCACCCTGGCCGAGCGCCCGGCGCGCCGGGCATCCTGGAGCGACTGATCGAAGCGTTGTTCGGCCGTCGAGGTCAGCGGCAGCAATATGCACGCGACCAACGCGGCGAGGAAACGAATGGACGAAGGGGGGAGGGTCAACATCTCGCCAACCAAATTAGCAATTGAAGGGCCAGACCTGTAATCGGCCCCTTGACCCCATGCAAAACCGGTAAACGAGACGACTTTACAGTGCGGAACGTGCAATTACGATTGTCGTTTGGAAGGCAGTCCTATGTGCCTCTCTAGAACAAGCTTATCGGCTCAATCGTGATGGCAGCGTATGTAAACAGCCTATGAGCAGGCACTTACAGTGACAGGCCTGAATCTGAACACAATCCAGGCATTGTCTTGTAAAGGAACACTTGACTTAACAGTCTATTTATCAGCTATTTACTTGGTGTCCATGGCCACATGCAAGATCTTAGTGGTCTATTATGATACATTTACGCAATACTGTCACAAACAGATCTTCGATGATCGGTGGCGTGCGGTCGGAGAGGTCGAGGCGGGAAGCCCTTGGGCTGGGTAGCGGCTACCCGCAGTGATGGGAAGCCACTACCCACAGCGCGCCCGGACGGTTCGGGCTCAGATGCCCCAGCGAACGAGTACTGAGCCGACGGTGAAGCCCGCGCCGACTGAGGCCAGCAGGATGAGGTCGCCCTTCTTGAGCCTGCCGTCGTTGACCGCGTCGTTGAGCGCCAGCGGAATGGTGCCGGCCGTGGTGTTGCCGAAGCGGTCGATGTTGATGACGACCTTCTCCTCGGGCATCCCGATGCGATCAGCGACCGACATGATGATGCGGCGGTTGGCCTGATGCGACACGAAGAGGTCCAGATCGGTGGCGGTCACGTTGTTGCGCTGCAGCAGCCGCTCGCAGATCTCGCCGGTACTGCGCACGGCGAACTTGAAGACGGCCTGGCCCTCCTGCTTGACGTAGTGCAGCCGCTGGTCGACGGTCTCGCGCGAAGCCGGCTTGAGGCTCCCCCCGGCCGGCATGCACAATGCCGGGCCGCCGCTGCCATCGACACGGTGCTCGAAGTCGATGACGCCGTAGGCCGGATCGCTCGACGGTCCCACGACCACGGCGCCGGCGCCGTCGCCGAAGAGCACGCAGGTCGCACGATCCGTGTAGTCGATGATGCTCGACATGACGTCGGCGCCGATCACGAGCACATGGTTCGCGGCGCCTGCCGCCACCATCTGGCTGCCGACCGTCAGCGCATACGTGAAGGCCGAGCAGGCCGCGGAGAGGTCGAAGCCCCAGGCGCGGGTCGCGCCGATCTTGTCCTGGACGAGACACGCCGTGCTCGGGAACAGCATGTCCGGCGTCACCGTGCCGACGATGATCAGGTCGATGTCTGCGGGCGTGAGCCCGGCGCGCGCGATGGCTTCGATCGCGGCCTCGCGGGCCAGGTCGCTCGTCGCCACGCCGGGATCGACAATGTGCCGCTGCCGGATGCCCGTGCGCTGCAGGATCCACTCGTCCGAGGTGTCGACCATCTTCTCGAGGTCGGCATTGGTCAGCAGGCGCGGGGGCACGTAGGTCGCGAGGCTCTTGATCTCTGCGCGCCGGATCGGCGCAGCTCCCGGCAGGTTGGCTCGCAGCATCTCGGTCAAAACAGTCCCCTTCCGGGCATGGCACGCCCGAAGTAATCGTAGGCGCGCGCCGTGGCCATCCGGCCGCGCGGCGTGCGCTCGATGAATCCCAGCTGAATGAGGAACGGCTCGTGGATATCCTCGATCGCATCCGGCTCCTCGCTCGTCGAGGCCGCGAGCGTGCCGAGACCCACGGGACCGCCGCCGAACTTGTCGATGATCGTCAGCAGGAGCCGCCGATCCACCTCGTCGAGCCCGTGCGCGTCCACCTCGAGGAGTGCGAGCCCGGCGCGCGCGACCTCGATCGTAATCCGGCCGTCGGCTCGGACTTCCGCGTAGTCGCGGACGCGCTTCAGCAGACGATTGGCCACGCGCGGCGTGCCGCGCGAACGGCCCGCGATCTCCCGCGCGGCCTCATCATCCAGGGGCACGTCCAGAATCCGCGCGGACCGACTGACGATCTCCTCGACGTCCGCGACCGTATAGAAGTCCAGCCGCTGGACGATGCCGAACCTGGCGCGCAGGGGCGACGTGAGGAGACCCGCGCGCGTCGTCGCGCCGACGAGCGTGAACTTCTCCACCGGTACCTTGACCGACCGGGCGCCCGGCCCCTGTCCGATGACGATGTCGAGCTCGAAGTCCTCCATCGCGGGATAGAGGATCTCCTCGATGGACGGCGCCAGGCGATGGATCTCGTCGATGAACAGCACTTCGCGCGGCTGCAGGTTGGAGAGGATGCCCGCGAGATCCCCGGGCTTCTCGATGACGGGACCGGCCGTCGTGCGGATCGGCACGCCCAGCTCGTTGGCGATCACGTAGGCGAGCGTGGTCTTGCCGAGGCCCGGCGGGCCATAGAGGAGCACGTGATCGAGGGCCTCGCCGCGCCTGGTCGTGGCCGCGATGGACACCTGCAGGTTCTCGCGGACGCGGTCCTGCCCGATGTAGTCGTCGAGCCGGCGCGGACGGAGGCCGGCTTCGTATTGCGCGTCCTCCTCGACGCGCGCGGCCGAGACGAGTCGTGAATCGCTCATGGCTCAGGGAACCGCCAGGGTCCGTTGACCGACCATCTCACGCCCGGGACAGCACCTTCAGCGCGGCGCGCAGCGTCTGCTCGAATGGCGCACCGGAGGCCTGATCCAGCACGGCGTCGAGGGCCTTGTCGATCGCTCGCCGATCGTAACCGAGATTGCCGAGCGCCGAGGTGAGGTCCTCGCGTTCGGCATCGCGGGCCGAGACGGGCGCGGCCCCCGGGACACCCTGGAGCACCCCCGGCAGGCGATCGCGGATCTCCATCACGATGCGCTCGGCCGTCTTCCTGCCGACGCCGGGGATGGACGTGAGGCGCGCGATGTCGGCGCGCTCGATGGCCGCGACGAGCTCGCGCGGCTCGAGGCCGGAGAGCACCGCGAGCGCCAGCTTCGGGCCGATGCCGCCTACGGTAATCAGCCGTTCGAACACCGCCTGCTCGAGCGGCGACCCGAAGCCGTACAACGCCAGCTGGTCCTCGCGCACGTGGGTGTGCACGCGGAGCGTCACCTCCGCGCCAGGCTCGCCCAGCATGTAGAAGGTGGAGAGCGGTACGGCCACGTCGTAGCCGACGCCGCCCACGTCCACGATGACGCGCGTCGGGTGCTTCTCGAAGAGGCGTCCCCGGAGATAGGCAATCATCCAGCGAGGCTCGTCTCAGACCCCGTACACTTGTCCGGGTGGCCGCCTCGCCGGCCGGCTATTACTTTGGCCCCGCCTCCGGCGGGGCAGTCGCCTTGACAGAAACAAGTGACTCATTGCTCAAGACTTCGGGCCGTCAAGGCTCCTGGCGGGACGGTACTGTCGCCAGCTCCGAGGCGGCGTGCGGACGTCGCGCGCCGCCACGTCGCGGGCGGCACGCGCGCGCTGGCCGGTCGAGCCCTGGTGGATGTGACAGATCGCCACGGCCAGCGCGTCGGCGGCGTCGTGCGGGCTCGGCACGCGGTCGAGCGCCAGCAGGAGCTTGACCATCTGCTGCACCTGGTGCTTCTCGGCGCGCCCATAGCCCACGACGGCGCTCTTGATCTCGGCAGGGGTGTACTCGAGCACGGGGAGGCCGTGCTGGACGGCGGCGAGCATCGCCACGCCACGTGCGTGGCCGAGCCTGAGCGCGCTCCGCACGTTCGTCGAGTAGAACAGGTTCTCGACGGCCACGCAGTCCGGCTGGCACTCGTCGAGCTCGGCGGCGAGTCCGCGATAGATCGCGCCCAGCCGATCGGAGAAGGTGGCACCGATCGCCCGGATGGCGCCGCACCGTACGAGACGGTGGCGACGACCATCGCTCTCCACGCATCCGAAGCCGGTGCGGTCGGAGCCGGGGTCGATGCCGAAGACCTTCACGCGAGCGAGGCCTCGATCTCCTTCTCCTCGATGTCGAAGTTGGACCACACCTGCTTGACGTCGTCGTGCTCGTCGAGCAGGTCCATCAGCTTGATCATCTGGCTGGCGACCTTGCCTTCGAGCTTGACGTAGTTCTGAGGCAGCATGGCCACCTGGGCACTGGCGGGCTCGATGCCGAGCGACTTGACCGCGTCGCGCACCGTCTCGAAGCTGGACGGATCGCTCAGCACTTCCCAGCTGTCCCCATCGTCCCGGACATCGTCGGCGCCGGCCTCGAGCGCCGTGTTGAGGAGCTTCTCCTCGTCGGCGGCAGCCTTGTCGATGACGATGTAGCCTTTCTTGTCGAACATCCAGGCGACGGAGTTGTTCGAGCCGAGGTTCCCGCTGTACTTCTCCAGCGTGTGGCGCAGCTCGCCCACCGTGCGGTTCTTGTTGTCGGTGAGCGTCTCGATGATGAGCGCCGCGCCACCCGGGCCGTAGCCTTCGTACGTGATCTCCTCGTACGTGACACCGGGCAGTTCGCCCGTGCCGCGCTGGATGGCCTTCTTGATGTTGTCGGCGGGCATGTTCACCGACTTCGCCTCGGCAATGATGGTGCGGAGCCGGGGATTGGTGGCAGGGTCGCCCCCGCCGTTGCGCGCCGCGACGGTCAGTTCCTTGATGATGCGCGTGAAGATCTTTCCGCGCTTGGCGTCGGCGGCGCCCTTCTTGTGCTTAATCGTGTGCCATTTGGAGTGGCCGGACATGGGTCGAACTCCCGGGCTGAAAGTTTAGAGGACTCTGTAGTTTACCAGACAAGGCCCCGGCGACTACCGCCGCCGACGAGGGGCTGCGGCCGACTTCTCGGCCAGCAGAATCCAGACGTCGGCCCGCAGGTCCCACGGTCCGCCTCGATAGTCCCCGAGCGTCGCCCGGACCTCGAAGCCCGACCGCTCCAGCCGCCGTGCCATCTGAGGCACCGAAACCGTCCGGAACGTGAGGGTGAACTGCTGGCGGGCCGCACTCGGCCCCCGGCCCTCCACGAACTCCTGATCGAAGTGCGTGAGCCCGCGCGCGGGATCCTGGCGAACCGACTCGACGAGCGTGATGGGCCGGCCGGTGCGGCCGCGTCGGCCTTTGAGGCTGATTCGCTGCTCGTACTCCTTCCACTGGGGCAGGTCGGCGACCAGCTCCAGCCCGAACACTCCCCGTGGTGCGAGCGTGCGCCAGACGGCATCGAGCGTGGCCATGAGGTCCCGTTCGCGAAGCAGCGACTGGAGCATGCCGTAGGGCGCGATGACGGTGCCGAACGTGCCGTTCGCAAACGGCAGGTCGCGGATGTCACCGCGCAGGATCGACACGGGCCCGAGGCCCCGGGAGCGCTTCATCCGCCGACGGCCCCGAGCCAGCATGGGCTCTGACCTGTCGATACCCACAACGTGGGCGGCACCGGCGCGCGACAGCGGAATGGTCAGCCGCCCGGTGCCGCAGCCGAGTTCCAGGACGCGTCCCTGGCGCTCGGCGACGAGGCGCTGCCAGAACGCGACATCCCGGCGGCCGAACGTGCGCGCGTTCTCCCAGTCGTAGAACGGCGCGTACTCGTCCCATCCGAGGTGACCCTCCATCTTGTCAGAGTTCAAAGTTCAAGAGTTCAAAGTTCAACGTTCACCCTACGTCCACGGCAGCTCCACCTCGCCGCGCGCCTGACGTTCGGCGAGGTCCGGCAGGCCCGAGAGCATCTGGATGACCTCGTGGGGCAGATCGCGCGGCGTCCACGTCTCCATCGACACGCACGCGACGCGGACGACGCCTTCGGCCAGCAGCAGGTCCGAGTTGTCGTCGCGGATCTCGAACCGATGCCGAATCCGCCTCGGGTTCTCGACCGTGGTCTCGATGCCGACACGCACCGTCTGCCCTGCCCGCGCGGGGTTGCGGAACCTGGCCTGCACGTCGACACGCGGCATGCCGAAGTGGTGACGATCGAGCAGCGCCTGGCGCGGCTGGCCGAGCGAGGCAAAGAGCTCCTCCTCGGCGTCCTCGAACCAGCCGAGAAAGTTCGGGAACCACGTGACGCCCGCAGCGTCGGTGTCCGACCAGTGGACCTTCTTGCGGATCTGGAAGTAGGGCATTTTAGACTCTAGGCTTCAGGCTCTAGGCTCCAGGCTCCCCTAAAGCCTAAAGCCCAAAGCCTAAAGCCTGACACTAGTCTGATATCGCCAGTTCGCCCGGGACAATCGGCCGCGTGCGAGGGAGCAGGCCGCGACGGGCCATGTTGCCGACGTAGGCCAGGATGCCGACGAAGACGATCAGCTTGAACGTGTCGGATAGGGTGGACTGGGGAAGCGTCTTCCACATGAGCCACAGGACGGGCTGCGCGATCGTCACCGCCCAGACCGCCCCGTAGAAGTAGCGGCGTTCGTGCCCTTCACCGGCCGTGGATCGCTTGACCCGAGGCAGCAGCGCGAACGCACCGAGCAGCCAGACGAACCCGGCAATCGGGAAGTAGCCGTACTGGTACATCTGCTTCAGGCGCCATTCGCCGGTCGAAATGGCAACGACGAGGCCGGCGATATTGAGCAGCGCAAAGGCCACGACTTCGCCCCACGCCGTCGTGTAGCAGACACGCCGGTAGAGGGGGTTGGGCCGGTCTTCGGTGAAGCGGATGATGTACGGCGCCTCCTCGCAGCCGGGCAGCTTGCCCCGAATGGCCGCAATGCCTGTCCCGATCAGGACCACCGTCAGCCACGCGAGCAGCCGCGAGTCGAAACCCTGCTCGAAGAGATCGAACGTGAGCGGCCCTGGCGCGATGAAGAAGACGAAGATCCAGATCGGCCAGTGATTGAACCGGTAGTGGAGCTTGTTGCGGGACCTGAGGATGCGCTCCGTGTCGAGCTCGACGTGCAGCGAGTCCGAACCGATGTCGGCGCCGCTCAGGGCATAGGGTCGCGGTTTCTGGGTCATCCGAAGCTATATTCTCCTGCATGTTCCGCCCGAGGGTACTTCTGGCCGTGGCGGCGCTCGCCGTTGCGGCCCTCGACGTGGGCGCCCGGCAGGCGCCATCGGTCCCCGAAGCCACGTCTCCCCCGCCGGCCACGCTCGACGAGTTCAGGGCCGAGGCCGCGAAGATCCTGGACGAGACGCGCATCCCCGGCGCCGGCCTCGCGCTCGTGCGGGCACACGGTGTCGAGTGGGCTGGCGGCATCGGCTTCGCCGATCGGGACGCGCGCGTGCCCGTCACCGGGGACACCCACTTTCGCGCGGGCTCCATCAGCAAGACCTTCGTCGCCATGGCGCTCGTGCAGCTCTACGAAAACGACGAGATCGAGATCGATGCCCCCGTCAAGGAGGTGGCGCCCGCCGTCCGGATCGACAACCCATGGGAAGCCTCCGATCCCGTGACCGTGCGGCAGTTGCTTCAGCACACGGCCGGGTTCGACGACATGCACTTCAACGAGATGTACAACATCGACGATCCGCCGGACATGCCGCTGGCGGACGTCCTCAGGCGCAACCCGGCGTCACGGCGCGTCAGGTGGCGGCCGGGCACGCGCATGTCGTACTCGAACCCCGGCTACGGCGTCGCGGGCTATGTGCTGGAACAAGTGACGGGGGAGCCCTACGAGAAAGTCATCCAGGAGAGGATCTTCAATCCCGTCGGCATGAGGAGCAGCAGCTTCGTGCTCACTGCCGCCGACGAGGCGCTCCTGGCCAGGGGCTACGACAGTCCGACCGGGCCTCCCGTGCCCTTTACGCAGATCTACCTCCGGCCCGCGGGCAACCTGCACACCTCGGCCGCCGATCTCGGCGAGTTCGTGCGGCTCCTCCTCAACTGGGGCGAGACGACGGAGACGCTCGTCGTCGATCCCGAGTACCTGAGCAACATGGAACGGCCCCAGACGACGCTCGCGGCACGAGCCGGCCTCCTCTACGGATACGGCACGGGCATCTCGTCGCAGTCGCTCGCGGGATATCCGGTGCTCGGCCACGGCGGCGGGATCGACGGCTTCTCGTCGATCTACGGCTACTCGGCGGCACGCGACGTCGGCTACGTCGTGCTGTTGAACGGGACCTATTCGCCGGAGGCGATGAGGCGGCTGAGCACGCTGGCCCTGCGGTATCTGAAGAAAGACGTCGACCCGCCTGCCAGGCCGGAAGCAACGCCCGAGCCATCGGCACTCGCCGCGCTCGAGGGCTACTACCACGCCGAGGGCGCGCGCAATCAGATCATGGCCGGCGTCGAATGGCTGACGGCCGGGTACTCGATTCGCGCCAGCGGCAACACGCTCGAGGTGAAGCCGGTCTTCGGGCCGGCGCAGACGCTCGTGCCCGTCTCCGACACGCTCTTCCGCCTGCCCGAAGCCGTCACGCCAAGCCGCGTCTTCACGGCAGGAGACGACGGCCGCCTCACGCTCATGGGAGACGGGCTCTACGCGCCGCGCGTCTCGCGATGGCGCGTGGAAGTCGTGCGCGCCACGATCCTCTTCTCGCTGACAGCGGTCCTGACCGTGCCAGTCGTCCTCCTCGTGTGGCTCGCCCACTGCCGGCGCGCGCGCCCGGTCGGATTCTGGCCGCTCAAGCTGGCCCTCTTCGCACTCCCGCTTTCGCTGCTCGCGCTCGCGGGCATGTTTCTGTGGGCGCCGGGCCGGGACTGGGGCGTGCAGAACCTCTGGACACGCCTGACCTTCGTCGGCTCGATTGCCTTCCCCGTCTCGGCGTTGACCGCCCTCATCCTGACCCTGGACGCCTGGCACAAGGGCGCGGGACGGTGGTTCCGGAGCTACGCGCTCGTCGTGGCGGTGTGCGCGCTCCTGGTGGCGACCTTTCTCGTGTCCGCCGGTCTCATCGCGTTCAGGCCATGGGCCTACTGATCGGGTCGGGAAGCGCGATCTCGTCGGGAGGTGCAATTTCGTCGGGAGGCGCGATCTCGTCGGGAGAATCGACTCCGGAGGTCGATGTACACGTCCAGGGGCGCCAGGTTGAAGGGATCGACAGGAGGTGATCGTGAGAAAGCCCGTGTTTGCGATGCTGCTCGGGGGCGTGCTCGGGATCTTCGATGGACTGACGGCGCTCATCTCGGCGCCGCAGGAAGCGCCCAACATCGTCGGAATCGTGATTGGGTCCACGTTCAAGGGCGTGATTGCGGGACTCGTCATCGGCCTGGTCGCCCAGCGGACGCAGTCGCTGGCCGTGGGGGTCCTCACCGGTATTGCCGTGGGCGCGTTCCTGGCTTACCTCGTGACGATCGGCTCGCCATATCTCTGGGAGATCGTGCTGCCCGGGTCGATCGTCGGGCTGATCGTCGGCTACGCCACGATGAAGTATCGCGGGCCAGCGGCGGCGTAGACATCGATCAGACTCCTTTCCACGCCAGCAGCGCGGCCCGCATGATCACATAGGCCAGGACCAGGAGGATGGGCAGTTCGAAACGGCGGTAGACGCGCAGCAGGCGCTCGCCGATCGGCTCCCGGTAGGCGTGGACGGGCTGGCCATCCCGGTAGCGTCCCAGGTCCTCGGCCAGCTCCTTGGCCGTCTGATACCGATCCGCGGGAGAGGCCGCACACGCTTTGGCGACAATCGCGGCAAGAGGCTTCGGGCCATCGGCGACCATCTCGCGCAGGATGGCACCCAGGGCGAAGATGTCTGCCCGAACGTCGACGCCATCGGCAGCGGCTTCCTGCTCGGGCGGCATGAAGCCGGGCGTGCCGACGACGACCGGCTCCGGATCGGCCTCGCCGGTCCGCCTGGCGGCGCCCCAGTCCATCACGTACACCTCGCCGAACGTCCCGACGAGCACGTTGTCGGGCTTGAGGTCGCGATGAATGACGCCGTGCGCGTGGGCAAAGCCGACGGCGTCGAGGATGCGCGCATAGAGCGCGAGCCGTCCCGCAACCGTCGGCTCGGCGGAGAAGGCGGCGCTCAGCCGCTCACCTCGGACGAGCTTCATCACGTAGAACGCCCGGCCGTCGGGCAGCACGCCCTGGTCGTGGACGGGCACAATCCCGGGGTGATCCAGTCGTGCCAGGGTGAACGCCTCGCGAGACAGCCGCTCGACGCTCCGGCCAGCGCGATCGGCGACATCGACCACCTTCACGGCCACGTCCCGATCGAGCAGGCGATCGTGCGCGATGTAGACCGTGCCCGACCCTCCACTGCCGGCGACACCGGTGACCGTGTAGCGCTCGTCGAGCTGGGGCCATCCGGCCGCGGCTCGAAGACGTTCGACGACGGCGTCGGACAGGAAGGTCATGTCCGGCTCCCGAGCAGCCGCCTGGCCTCGGCTTCCCATTCCCCTTCGCTGCCGGTCATGTCGCGCAGCCGATCCAGGACGATCGCGCGGAACTCCCGCCGCATGGCAGCAAGGTGGTTGGTGACGGTGGCCGTCGTCAAGCCGAGCGCGCCACCAATGGCCATGTAGCTCGGGCGTTCATCGGCCGGATCGACCAGGTCGTACCGGGCGAAGACCTCGAACATCACGCCACGTCCGCGCGCCTCGGCGCGCGCCTTCAGGTCGCGAACCGAGGCGTCGAGCAGCGCACGCACCCACTCGCGATAGAAGAGCTCCTCGACGTCGGCGGGCACCGACGGCTCGACGCGCGTCAGTTCCCCTTCTGCGTCCGTGAAGTCCAGCGGCACCATCGTCATGCCTCCGCCCCGCTTCAGGCGCGCGTCCGCCTTCTTCCGATTGGCCGCAAAGCCGTCGAGGCACAGGCGCAGATACGTGCGAAAGCGAGCGCGGCTGGAGTCGTAGCGGCCGAGAACATCCTTCTCCATGGCGTGGGCGAAGAAGTCCTGCGTGGCGTCGGCCGCCGCGTCGGCGTCAAGGTGCCACTGCAGCCTCAAGTACTTGTAGACAGGTTTCCAGTACGCCTCGATGAGCGCGGCAAACGCGATCGTCCGCGTCTCCTCGTCGTCGCTCCGGGTGCGCGCAACCACCGACAGCCGTGTGGGCGGGAAGGTCACGTGAGTACACTACGCTCGTGACGACCGAATGGAACGCCACTTCCTACCATAAAGTCTCCGGTCCGCAAACCAGCTGGGGTCTGAAGGTGCTGGGCAGGCTGGACCTCGAGGGCGACGAGCGTGTCATCGACGCCGGGTGCGGCAGCGGACGGCTGACCGGGGCGTTGGTGGAGCGGCTGCCATCGGGCCGCGTGGTCGCCATCGATCGTTCGTGGAACATGCTGCAGACCGCTCGCGCCAACCTCCGCCCGGCGTTCGGCGAGCGTGTCAGGTATGTGCAGGTGGCCCTGCCGGCCATGCCTTTCAGTGGCTGGGCGGACGTGGTCTTCAGCACCGCGACCTTCCACTGGGTCAGCGATCACGAGGCACTCTTCGCCAACATCTTCACCTCCCTCCGGTCGGGGGGACGCCTTCACGCGCAGTGCGGCGGCGGCCCCAACCTGGCTGAGGCCCACCATCTGGCCGAGGAGATCATGCGTCGCCAGCCCTTCGCGGCGAGCTTCGTCGACTGGCCGGGCATCTGGGAGTTCGCCTCCGCCGAAACGACGGCGGCGCGTCTGGTTCGAGCCGGATTCACCGGCGTCGGCACCGATATCGAGGCCGCGCCGACGACACTGGCCAGCGAATCGGACTACCGGGAGTTCGTCACGACCGTGATCTATCACCCGCACCTGGCACGGCTGCCCGAGGCGCTCAGGCCGCGGTTCATCGACGAGGTCACCCGGCTGTCCGCCGCGCAGGATCCCCCATTCACGCTCGACTACTGGAGGCTCAACATGGAGGCCCTCAAGCCATGATCGACCATCCGTCGGTAATACGGCCCGCGGAACATGCGGCGTACTCCGCGTCGAAGATGGGCAAGAGCACGCTCTTCAGGTCCGAGCGGCTGCTGGTAGGTCTCAACGCCTTCGAGGCGGGACAGGAGCACGCGCTCCACGCGCACGCGGGCCAGGACAAGGCCTACGTCGTCGTCGAGGGCGAGGGCGTGTTCCTGCTCGACGGACGGGCGCTGGCCATGACGGCCGGCGACGTCCTCGTCGCGCCCGAGGGAGTGCCGCACGGCGTGCGGAACACCGGGCACGGGCGCCTGCTCGTCCTGGCGATTCTGGCGCCGGCGCCGGAGTGACTGCCGTTCGGGTCGGCCGGTCCGTATCGAACGTGCGCGAGTCGGATTACTATCTGTGTCGCCATGGCAACGCAACCCGTACTGCACCGCCTCGCGCGGTCCTTTCGCGTCACCAACGGCCGCCGCTTCCGGCTCTCTGATGCCTCGACCGACGACACGGCCGGGCTCGATATCAAGGCTGCGGCCGACGACCTCCTCGCGGCAGGTGTGCGCGAGCTGGCCGACCTCCAGGAACGCCTGTATGCACAGGACAGGTTCTCGTTGCTGCTGATCTTCCAGGCCATGGATGCCGCCGGTAAGGACAGCACGATCAAGCACGTCATGTCCGGCGTCAATCCGCAGGGGTGTGAAGTCCACTCGTTCAAGAAGCCTTCACCGGAGGAGCTGGATCACGACTTCCTGTGGCGCACGGCCCGCATGCTCCCCCGTCGCGGCCACATCGGCATCTTCAACCGCTCCTACTACGAAGAAGTGCTCGTCGTGCGCGTGCATCCCGAGATGCTCGCGAAGCAGCAGCTGCCCGAAGCGCTCGTCACACGCGACATCTGGAACGAGCGCTACGACGACATCGCGATGTGGGAACGCTACCTCTCCCGCCAGGGCATCGTCATTCGCAAGTTCTTCCTCCATGTCTCCAAGGCCGAGCAGCGCCAACGCTTCCTCGCACGGCTCGAAGAACCCGACAAGCACTGGAAGTTCTCGCTGGGCGACGTGCACGAGCGCGAACACTTCGACAACTACATGAAGGCCTACGAAGCGATGATTCGGCACACGGCCTCCGCCCATGCGCCGTGGTACGTCATTCCCGCGGACCACAAGTGGTTCGCCCGCCTGGCGGTGTCGGCCGCCATCGTGGACACGCTGCGCGAGATCGATCCGGAGTTCCCGGAAGTGGATGCCAAGGTGAAGCGCGACTTCAAGGTAGCCAAGGCGGCGCTGCTGAGCGAGTCGCGCGCCAGCCGGTCATGAGCGCGGACGGCCTGATCCCGGGCGAGGACGGCGCGTCGCGCTGCTGGTGGCCGGGGAACGACCCGCTCTACGTCAAGTACCACGACGAGGAGTGGGGACGGCCCGTGCGCAACGACCATCGGCTCTTCGAGAAGATCTGCCTCGAGGGATTCCAGGCGGGGCTCAGCTGGATCACGATCCTCCGGAAGCGGGAGCACTTCCGCGAGGCGTTCCACGACTTCGATCCCGAGGTCATCGCCCGCTTCCATCAGCGCGACGTCGCCTGCCTCCTGGCGAATGCGGGCATCGTCCGCCACCGGGGCAAGATCGAGTCCACCGTCAACAACGCACGCCGGGCGCTGGCGCTCATGGACGAGTACGGTTCGCTTGCCCGCTATTTCTGGAAGTGGGAGCCGAAACCCGGCTCGCGCCCCCGCGTCGTCACCCGGAAGGCGCTGATGACGCTCACCACGTCACCGGAATCCGTCGCGCTGTCACGGGACCTGAAGCGCCGCGGCTGGACCTTCGTCGGCCCGACGACGACGTACGCCTTCATGCAGGCGATGGGGCTCGTCAACGATCACGTGGACGGCTGCGCCGTGCGGCCCGTGGTGGAGAAGCTCCGGAGGAGATGATTCCGCACGATCAGTCCTCCCGGAGAGCGATCGTCGCGTCGGCGCTCGCGGCCCGCCGGGCGGGCAGCCACGTCGCGGCAAAGAGCACGAGGAGCAGCGGCGCCAGCATCGACGCGAAGAGCCAGGCATCCGCCGAGACGCCGTAGATGGCGCCGGCAAGCGCCCGCGCGACGGCCACGCCGAGCAGCACACCGAGGATCGTCCCCGCCATGGCGACAACCGCACTCTCCCTCAGGAGCATCGCGACGACACGTGCGGGGCTCGCCCCCAGGGCGACGCGCACGCCAATCTCGCGCGAGCGCCGCCCGATCGAGTAGGCGACGAGCGCATACACGCCCAGGCAGGCCAGCAGCACGGCAGCGCCGGCAAACGCGGACATGGTCAGTCCGAAGAAGCGCTGGTCCCAGGTGGTGAACCGGCGCAACTCGGGCAACGTCATGATGCGGAAGACCGGAAATCCCGCGCTCACACCCTGCAGCGTGCGGCGCGCCGCGCCCACCAGGCCGTGCGGATCGCCGGTGGCGCGGACGACGAAGGCCACCGACCGGTAGCCCGCCCGCGCGTAAGGCACGTACACGGTCAGCCGGGAGGAGTCGGTCTGTTCGCCGACCTCTTCGTAGTGCAGGTCCGGTGCCACGCCGACAATGCGCCGCCAGGAGATTCCGTCCGCGGTCTCGAGGCCGATCCGGCGGTCCACGGCCCGCTCGCCCGGCCACAGAGAATCGGCGAGCCGACGGCTGACCAGCGCCACGTCGGAATCCGGATCGGTCGCCTCGGCGTCGAGGAACCCCCGTCCATCCAGCATCCCTGCGCCGAGTGTAGCGAAGTAGCCGCCGGAGATGCCGACGAGCTGCCCGGCCAGCTCGTCACCGTCTGCCGTTCTGCCGTCGACGACGATCTGCGCCGGGGCACCGCCATCGTCGCCCGGAAGGGCCGTGGTCACGGCCGCCGAGGCGGCACCCGGCATCGCGCCGAGCGCCTGAATCGCGCGGGCGAAGAAGGCGGCGCGGGCGGTCAGGTCGTCGTACTGATCGCCCGCAAGGTAGCCCCGTGCGGTGACGAGCGGCCGGTCATCGAAGCCGAGGTCGGCGCGCTGCACGGCGAGAAAGCTGCGGACCATGAGGTTGGCCCCCACCAGGAGCGCAAGACACAGTCCGACCTGGACCACCGCAAGGACCGACTGGAGGCGGCGTCCCCCCCGTCCGAGAGAGGCGCCGCGCCCGCCCTCCCTCAGATCGGCGACGAGATCCGGGCGGATCGCGCGCAGTGCCGGCATCAGTCCAATGGCAGCCGCTGCGGCGGCGGCAATCCCCGCGGTGAACAACAGGACACGGAGGTCGACATCGAAGCGGACCCAGTACGGCAGGCCCTCGGGGAACCGCGTGACGACCCAGTCGAGCAGCCACAGCGACGCGAGCAGGCCGCCAATCGTGCCGGCGGCGGCCAGGAGCGCCGACTCGGCGAGCGCGCCCGAGGCAAGCCGCCCAGGGCTGGCGCCCATTGCCGCCCTGACCGCCAGTTCGCGCTGGCGGGAGGCGCCGCGCACGAGCATCAGGTTGGCGAGATTGGCACAGACGATCAGCATCACGAAGGCGGCGGCGGCCATCAGCACCGCGGCGATCGTGCGGGTGCCGTTTCCGACCTGGATGCCCCGGAAGGTCATGACCTGGATGCCGAAGCCGCGATTCGTGTCGGGGTAGTCGGCGGCCATCCTGGCGGCAATGCCATCGACCTCTGCCTGTGCCTGTTCGAGCGTGACGCCGGATCGCCGGACGGCCACCGCATTGACATTGCGCGCGGCACGCGGCGGGTTGTCCGGTCGGAAGGGCATGTAGAGCTCGTCCCGCTCGGGGAACCGGAACCCCGGGGGAAGGATGCCGACAACGGTTCGGGCCCGCTCGTTGACGATGATGTCGCGACCAACGATGTCCGGGTCCGCGCCGTACCGGCGCCGCCAGAGCCCGTCTGTGAGCATCACCGACGATTCGAGGCCCGGCGGCATGCCCTCGTCGGACAGGAAGTGCCGCCCCAGCACCGGGGCGACGTTCAGCAGCGGGAAGAGGTTCGGCGTCACCGACGCGCCGCGGACGCGCTCGGCGCCGGCTTCGCCGCCACTCAAGGTGAAACTGCGGGTCAGATAGGCGCCGATGTCCTCGAACGATCGAGCCTGTTGAAGATCCACCAGATCCGGATAAGAGATCTCGGTGTCCCCGAAGCTGAAGTCCCGTGGCAACAGACGGTGGGTCGCGTGCAGGGTGACAATGCGATCGCTGCGGTCCCCGAACGGCAACGGCCGAAGAAGGAGCCCGTTCACGATGCTGAAGATCGTGACGTTGGCGCACAGGCCGATGGCGAGCGTTCCGGCCGCCGCCAGGAAGAAGCCTGGACGGCTGGCAAGCACACGCCCCGCATGGCGCAGGTCCTGGACGAGGGACATGCCCGCGATCATCCAAGCGTCGTGCCAGCACCGTGGTCCGGAGCGGCCGCGATCGAGGCACACGATGGCTCGCGAGCCACGCGGGCTGTCCGCGTGCGGAACGCGGTGTCCGGGCGCGGACGATCTACTGCTGTTCCACCTTGTAGCCCGCCTTCTGCAGCAGGGCCACCACGCTGTCCGGCCCGACCAGGTGCGCGGCACCGACGACGACGAAGCACCGGTCGTCGGCGGCGAGGCACTTCTCGATGTGGGGAATCCAGTTGCGGTTCCGCTCGACGAGCAGCCGTTCGCGCACTTCGGGCGCCTCGTCGGTTCCATCGGCCACGAGCTTCTCGAGCGTCGCCGTTTCGCCCGTCTTCCAGGCCGTGACGATGGTCTCCACGTTGGCGACCTGCGAGTCGATGTCGGCGAGCATCGCCTGGAGCGACTTCTCCTGCAATGCGCCCGGCAGGCCGTCGAGCCGATCGAACTGGTAGGCCAGGGTCTCGAGCGCCCGGAACGGCATGCCGGCGGCCCTGGCGCGATCGAAGAAATGCTTGTCGATGCCGAGGCTGCTTTCGAACCCGGCCTTGTTCAGCTCTGCCGCAACGAGCATCACGCCAGCCGTCCACGGCTTCATCCGCTGCAGGACCGCCATCGGCACGCCCCCGGCAGCCGCCCGCTCGCGCAGCTCGGCGAAGGTCTCGGGCGAAACCACCTGATCGAGGGTCTGACCGGCGGGCAGCATCGACCTGCCCATGAGCTGAACCATCGTGGCCGGATTGTTCATCTCGTCGAGGTCCACCTCTTCGACGAGCACGCGGGCCTGCTTGAACGCCTCCTCGATGGTCGGGCTGAGCGGGTAGAACCCCGGCGTGAGGACGTGCATGGAGCCGAGCAGGTGCGCCGTTGCGCCCGTCGGCGCCGTGACACGCCACAGGAAGTGACGCGGGGCGTCCTGGCCCGACACTCCGGATCCCACGCCAATCGCCAGACTGGCCACGACAGCCAGTGCGGTTCTCGTCCTCACGCCTGCTCCTTTTCGCTCATGCGGCGGGTCAACGGACCATTGTCGCACTGCGCTGACAGTATCATCGGACGGCATGTCTCTCAGCCGCGTGCTCGACGGTGCCCTGGTCATGGGGCCCATGACGAAGGGGTCGAACCTCCCCTACCGGAGGCTGTGTGTCGAACTGGGCGCGCGTGTGACGATGAGCGAGATGACCGTGGCGCGCAGGCTCAGGCAGAAGCGCAAGAGCGAGTTCGCGCTCATCCGCCGCTTCGAGGGCGAGCCCTTCTTCGGCGTACAGCTCGCGGGCACCAATGCAGAGGAGCTGGCCTGGGCGGCCGCGCTCGTCGAAGCGCGCGGCGCCGACCTCGTGGACCTCAACTGCGGGTGCCCGATCGATCATTTCACGCGCAAGGGCATCGGCGCGTCGCTCGGCCGGCAGCCGTCGCGGCAGCAGCGTCTCGTGGAAGCGATCAAGAACGCCGTGACACGCATTCCCGTCACGGCGAAGATTCGGTTGGGCTGGAACGACACCATGCGGAACGCCGTCGAGCAGGCGCGAGCGATCGCCGACGGCGGAGCCGACGCCATCGTGATCCATGGGCGTACGCGGAACGCGCGCTATCGAACGGCCGCCGACTGGGATGCGATTGGCGAGGTCGTCTCGGCCGTGTCCATTCCAGTCATCGGCAATGGCGACGTGCTGTTCGGCCACGACGCGGTCGAACGCCGCGCGCGAAGCGGCTGCGCGGCCGTCATGACGGCACGCGCCGCCCTCATCCGACCCTGGATCTTCCGCGAGGTCGCCGAGGGCTATCGCGACGTCGGCGCGGACGAGCGCCTCAGCATCTACCGGCGCTACATCGCGCTGGCCAGGGCGCACTGGGGGCACGACGAACACGGCCTCGAGCGCGTGCGAGCCTTCACCCGATGGCACATGGACTTCTGGCATCGGGACGCCCGACAGCAGGATTCTGGCGCCTTTCCGTCCATGCAGGTGCGCGAGGCGGACCTGCGACCGCGATCGCCGCTCGAGGCGCTGCTCGGCAGGAGCGACGAAGCCGCGCACGACTACCTGACCGAGTGCCTCGTGATGGAACGCGACATCGCGCCGGCCGATGCGCCGGCGCCGTCCCTCCCCCCACCCGCTGACGGCGGGCGCGTCCTGCAGGAAGTGGAAGGCTAGCGCCTGGCGGCCTTGAACTGCTCCAGTTCGTCGAGCGACCGGGGCCAGTCCCGACCGAGCAGCCGCGAGAGGCCGCGGTCGGCCAGCAGCTTGCCGCCCGTCTGACACGTCGGACAGTAGTTGGCTTCGTTGGTCGCGTACGTGATGCGCTGGATGGCGGTGCCGCAGGCGGGACACGGCTGGCCGTAGCGCCCGTGAGCCGCCATCCGCTCGCGGAACGCGGTTACTTTCTCCGGAAAGCGATCGCCGGACTCCTCGATGAGCCGATCGCGCCACGACGCGAGCGTGGCCCGCGTGGCCGCAAACAGGCGTTCGACCTCCTCGGGCGCGAGCCGGCTCGTGAGCTGGAGCGGCGACAGCCTGGCAGCGAGCAGGATCTCGTCCGAGTATGCGTTGCCGATGCCGCTGAAGAGATGCGGGTCGGTAAGCGCGCGCTTGAGCGTGTGGTTCTCTGCACGCAGACGGGCATCGAATGCCGCGACATCGGCCTCGAAGACCTCCAGTCCGCCAGGGTCGTGCTCGGCCAACGCCGCCTCTTCAGAGACGGCGTAGAGCGAGGCCTGCCTGCGCGATCCCGCCTCGGTGAGGATGAGCGTCCCGTTCGGAAACTCGAACGCGGCCAGGCCCACCTTCGCCGGCGCCTTCGCCCCGGCCGGCTTCCACCTGAAACGCCCGGCAATCATCAGGTGGAACACGAAGAACAGCCGGCCTTCGAATGCCCAGACAATCCGCTTGCCGAGACGGCGGAGACCGATGACGCGGGCACCGATCGCGGCATCTATCGGCGGCGCAACCGACCTGACGAGCAGCGGGCTCGACACCTGTACGCGCGTCAGCGGCTGGCCGACAATCCGCGCCCTCAGCGCGTGGAGGTACAACTCGACGTCGGGATATTCGGGCATTGGTCCAGGCGACCCTGAAGGGTCGCCTC
>CAZJBN010000035.1:0-9673 GCA_964543955.1 uncultured Bifidobacteriaceae bacterium | reverse complement strand
CAGGCGACCCTGAAGGGTCGCCTCCACAAGAGACGAAGGTGACAGACGACCCTGACGGGTCGCCGTGATCGAATACGAACGAAGGGCGCCCCGCAAGCGCACCTTGTAGAGGCGACCCTTTAGGGTCGCCTACCCTTCTGCGCCGCGAAGAACTCCTTCTTCAGCTTCAGCAGGAGCGGAATCGACGCGAGCACCGAGATCAAGTTGGGCACGGCCATGAGGCCGTTGAGCGTGTCGGCAACATCCCACACCAGGTGCAGGGACCCGACGGCGCCAAGATAGATGAACACGAGCCAGATGAGGCGGTACGGCACGACAGCCTTCGCTCCGAAGAGATAGACGATTCCGGTTTCGCCGTAGTAACTCCAGCCGATCAGCGTGGAGTAGGCGAAGAGCACCAGGCTCGTCGTGACGACGATGTTGCCCCACCCGCCGGGGAGACCGGCCGAGAAGGCCCGTCCGGCAAGCTCGGCGCCTGTCGTGCCGTCGGCCCAGACGTTGGTGACCAGGATCACGAGGCCGGAAGTCGTGCACACGAGAATCGTGTCGACGAACACTTCGAAGATGCCGTAGAGCCCCTGTCGTACGGGGTGGTCCGTACGCGCGGCCGCGTGCACCATGGGTGCGCTGCCGAGGCCTGCCTCGTTCGAGAACAGCCCGCGCGCGATGCCGTAGCGAAGTGCCATCATCACCGTGGCGCCGGCAAATCCTCCGGTTGCCGCGGCGCCCGAAAACGCGCTCTCGAAGACCAGCGCCAGCACACCAGGCAGCTCGCCCGCATAGCGAATCAGGATGACGAGGCCGCCGCCAATATAGAAGATCGCCATGAAGGGGACGAGGATCTCGGTGACCTCACCGATGCGCTTGATCCCGCCGAGGATGACCGCAGCCGTGACCGCCGCGAGCACGATGCCCGTCACCGATGTGTCGATGCCGAAGCTCGCACGCAGGCTATCGGCCACGGAGTTGGCCTGGACCATGTTGCCGATGCCGAAGGCCGCGAGCGCCACCATCCCCGCAAAAATCGTGGCCAGCCACGGCATGCCCAGGCCGTCCCTCAGCGTATACATGGCCCCGCCGCGCATCGTCCCGCCGCTGTCGGTCTGTCTGTAGTGCATGGCGATGACGATCTCGGCGAACTTCGTGCACATGCCGAGCACGCCGGAGACCCAGAGCCAGAAGAGGGCGCCGGGTCCGCCAAGCGAAATGGCCGTCGCGACGCCCGCGATGTTACCGACGCCGACCGTCGAAGCGAGCGCCGTGGCGACGGCCTGGAACGGCGAGACGCTGCCCGCGTCCGTACTCTTGTGGGTGAGCTTGCCGAGCACTTCGCGGAGCGCGAAGGGCAGGTAGCGAAACTGCACGAAGCCAGTCAGCACCGTGAGCACCACGCCCGTGCCCACGAGGAGCACGATGATGGGCCAACCCCACACGTAGCCGTTCAGCCAGCTGTTGGCAGCCGCAATCTGCTCGAGCATCGGATGTGTGCCTCCCGGGCCTCAGACGAGCCCGTGACAGCTTATGCGATTCCGCCGAGCGGCGGAGCCGTGAACAGGCGCAGCCGTTGGTCGACGCCTACCAGGCGTTGACGAGCGACTGCCATCCGATGGCGCGCTGTGGACCGGCCGGAATGCGCTGAGCCGTGGCCGTTGCCTCCTGCGGCATGCTGCACTCGCCCGTTCGGATGAAGTGGAATGCCTCGGCGAGAGAGGCCTCGGCCGCGTCGCCGAGGTCGTGCTCGATGTCATCAGCAGACGTGCACGTCGGCGGAAGGCCGCCGAAGTAATCGCCCTCGTCGTTGGCATTCCTGAGCGAGAACGCCACGGGCGCGAGGACCTTGTCGCAGAACTCGATGACGTACTGGCCGACGGGCTTGCCGTAGGTGGCATCCCCGATGATGACGACCGGCATGAATGGACGGAGCGCGTTGATGACCAGCTCGCTGGCTGATGCCGACGACCGCGTCGCGATCACGACGAGGCGGTCGAGAGAGAGCGGCGGGGAGTCCAGGCTCTCGAATCGGAGCGTCTCGTTGCGGAACGCGTTCTGATCGTTGTGCGCGTAGGTCGCAAAGGGCTGGCCGGCCGTGAGGGCACCGCCGATGAGGCTGGCGAGGTGCACCGCGACATCGACCAGCCCTCCGCCGTTGTACCGAAGATCCAGCACCAGCTCGGTCGCGCCGGCCTCCCCGAGCGCCGCAAATGCCTGATCCAGGGCCTCGTAGGAGGGCCGAACGAAGTTTCGGAAGAACACGTACCCGACTCTCCGCCCATCGACCTCATACACCTGGCTGAGTGACACCGTGGGAATCGTGACCAGGCGCTTGGTGATCTCGGCCTGACGTTCGTCACCCGTACGGGTCCTGAAGGCGATGACCGACGACACGCCGATCTGGCTCGATCCAAACGCGCTCCCAATCTGACCGGACGCAATCAGCCATTCGACGGGACGTCCGTCGATCTCGACAATGCGGTCCCCGCGGGCGAGGCCGGCCTCGGCGGCCGGGCTCTCCTCGAACACCTGCAGGACGCGCATCTCCGAGTCGGTGACGGATGTGGAGAACCCGTAGCCGATGAACTGGCTGTCGCTGTAGAACGCCTGGCTTGCCGCCGCCGACGTGATGTAACTGAACGAGGAGTCGAGGGGCCGGTAGCGGACCGCGTCCAGGTACGCCTCCGGAGACCGGTACGCCGCGGCGTTCACGTTCGGCATCTCGCGGTACCAGAGGTACAGGTCCTGCATCGCATCGCGGACGAACAGGTTCTGCGAGGTCACCGAGCAGTTGGAGGGCCCGTTCTGCGCTGAGGCCGGCGAGAGGCCCAGGCCCAGGGCAATGACCACGAGGGAGGTCAGCCGAACGCTCATCAGGCCCGATTGTGCAACTTCCGGGCCCGGGATGGAAGGGCTGCCTCGAACCTTCGTGCCGTGAACCATCGTCACGAGAATCGCGGCTCTTCCTTCTGCCTGAACCGCGGATCGACGAGCGCCTCGAGAAAGCGCAGGCGCGATCCGAAGTGCTTGACCGCGAGCACCGGCGTGTCGGACGACTGCAGCGTGTGCTCGGTCTCGCTGCCGATCAGCATGGAGGCTGCGCGCGTCCGGCCCCGGGTCCCCATCACGATGAGATCCGCCTGCTGCTCGGCCGCGACGCGGAGGATGGTGCGCCCGATGTCCGCCCCTTCCTCGAATACCGGGTCCGGATCGACTCCGTGCAGATCGACACGAGCGGAGAAGATCGAGAAGGCCTCCTTCTCCTGGCCGACCAGGATCTCGTCGAGGTCATCGGGACCCGTCAGCGCCGAGTTGAAGCGAACGTGCAGGGCGCGGCACGATACGGACCCGGCCCGCTCCGCAATCGCCGTCGCGACCTCGAGTGCGTCTGCGGAGCGGGGAGAGAAATCGATCGGAGCGAGAATCCGGCCGAGACGAGGCTCGCCGGTCACCGGCACCATCCACACCGAGCACGGCGCCATCATCGCCAGGCGGCGCTCGAAGGCCCGCCGGCTCGCGGCCGCAGCACCGGTCGATACGAGCAGCAGGTCGGCATGCATGTTCACGGCCTCCTGCAGCACGCCGGTCAGGACATCTCCGTTCACGGCACCGACTGTCAGGTCTCGCGATTCGCGCATCGCGCGGAGAAACGGCGGCAGGTCCGACACGATCCGCACACGACCGTCGGCGTCGAGGATGGCCGACTGGCTGCTCGGTGCGACGTGGAGGAGCCTGATCGTCTCGGGCGCCAGCACGCGGCCGGTCATCTCGGCGTAGTCGAGAAACGCGGGCGCGGGCTCCGACGGTATCGCCACGAGCACGCGACGATAGATGGGCGTGGTGACGACGTCCATGTCCGTGCCTGCGATGTTAGCCCGTACCGAAGGCTGGTGTCAGCCGCCAGCGCCCGTCGCGGCGGGCGCCCGGCGGCCGACAGCACTGGATCAGGCAGGGAGAAGAACCCGCGGGATCATCCGAAGCGTGGCTCCCGCCGGCCCTGGAAGTTGCGATCGAGCAGAGCCTGCAGCACGCCGATGCGATCGCCGGGTTCCTTGGTGATGAGCACGGGCACGCGTGACTCGACGAGCACGTGTTCCGATTCGCTGCCGAGCAGCACCGCCGCCGACGGGCTTCGCCCGCGCGTGCCGACGACCACCAGGTCGTGTCCCCCGCTCGTCACCATCGCATTGACGACGCCTGCCACCGATCCGCTCTCCTCGATCACCGGCACGACCAGGATGTCGTGCAACTCGATCGGAGACACGAACCGCTCGAGGCTGCGCAGGACGCTCGTGCGCTCGGCCTCGCTGTAGCCGAGATCGCTCGGCTCGAGTACGTGGAGCACGGTGCACCGGTCGAGCCCGGCGCGGCTGGCCACGAGCGTCCCGAGACTGAGCGCCTGCGCCGACGGCAGCGACAGATCCACGGCGGCCAGCACCGACGAGATCGACGGAGACGCGCCTTCGGGCACCATCCACACCGAACACGGCGCCTTGATCGCGAGGCGCCGGCTGAAGGACCGTCGTCCGCGCGCGTGCGTCCGGTGCCCCACCATCACGAGCTCGGCCCCGCTCTCCGCAGCGAGGCCGAGCAGGAGGTCTACCGGATCACCGCTCCGCACGATGAGCGACCCGGCGTCGATGTCGCCGAACTCCTCGGCAACGACCGCGGCGAGAACTGTCCGCGTGTCCGCGAGCGTGGTGGCCGGCCCGGGCCGGGCGGCCAGCACGTCGGCCGGTGTGAGCGCGTGGACGAACGTGAAGGAGGTGCCCTCCTGGCCCATCTGCCTCACCAGCCTGGCGTGCCGGAGCAGGTCGCGATCGACGGCCGCGTTGGCCAGGGCGACGATGACGCGCTCGAAGTACCGCATCAACCCTGCGTGGCGCTCGCCGTCTCGACCGCCGGTACCGGCTTGTCGAAGAACCGCGAACCCACCCCCCAGATGACGATGGCCGACAGGACCCCGGTGAGGAAGTCCGTCATGATGACCATGACCGCCGTGTACCCCATCAACGCGAGGTGAAAGGCGTTGTGCTGCAGGACCTGCCGCACTTCCGACGGCTTGACCATCGCCGTCGCGACGTAGAGCAGGATGCCGCCGATGCAGGCCATGGGCACCAGTTCCAGCCAGGTGGCCATGTAGAGCGCGATGGCCAGCTTCAGGAAGCACTTGAACACGCCGGCCAGCGGGGAGATGGCGCCCACCTTGATGTTGGTCGCGGTCCGCGCGAGGGCGCCGGTGTGGGGAAAGCCGTTCAGCAACGGCACGATCACCTGGACCAGACCCTGTCCCCACAGCTCCTTGTTCGGGTTGTAGGACAGCCCGCGGTTGTCCGCGAGGCGGTCCGCCATGCGCGAGCACAGCAGGCTCTCGACCGCCGCGACGAACACGATGGCCAGCACGAAGTAGACGAGGTCACCCATCACCTCCGCCGACACCGGAATCGCGGCCGGCATCGTCACCACCCAGAAGTCCGTCGGGATGCTGCCGTACTTGTCCCTGACCAGCGTCAACCCCTTGTCGCTCCAGACCGTGGCCGCCACGAGCGAGGTGACACCGAGCGCGATGAGCGGCGCCGGCAGGAACGGCGTGATCTTGAGCAGGTACTTCGTGATGAAGAACGTGCCGAGCCCGAGGGCGATGGCGTACGGGCTGATCTCCCCAAAGTGGGCCGCCACCGTCCGGACCTTGTCCAGGAAGGCATAGCCCATCGCGGCCTGGAGGCCGAGCACCTCGCCGATCTGGGAGAGCGCGATGGTGACAGCGATGCCAATCGTGAACCCCACGATGATCGAATGCGGGACCCGTGCCACGATGCGGCCGAGGCGCGCCACGCCAAGCCCCATCAGGATGACGCCGGAGAGCACCGACGCGAGCACCAGCATGCCGTGGTCGTACTTGGCCATGAGGCCGCCGATGACGGGAATGAACGCCGCCGTCGGACCGTAGACCTGGTACTTCGATCCGCCCCACATGGCGCCGACGAACCCGGCCACGGCGCCGCCCACGATGCCCTGCTCCGGCCGCAGGCCGGACGCCATCGCGAACCCCATGGCCAGCGGAATGGCCACCAGGGCCACGATCAGCCCCGCCGCGAAGTCCCGGAAGACGTTCAGCCGCCAGTCGCCCCGGAACAGGTCCTCGAAGCGCCCGTCGAAGGGGTTGCAGTAGTACGCGAGGCGCTGCGGCAGCGGGACGGCATCCGCCACCGATTCCCGCGCCGTGATGGTGGTCTCGCCGTGCGGCTGGAGGCTAGACATTGGCCACCTCCGTCGCCCGGCGGGCGGCGAGCACGTCGGCAACCGGGACGAAGGCTTCGCTCGTCCGGTCGTAGAGCTTGAACTCGCCGCGGGGAATGTCGAAGACCAGGCCGTGCACCTCGAGAGCGCCGCCCTTGACCTTGGCCGCCACCGAGGGGTGCGTGAGCAGGTTGTGAATCTGGGTGGCGACGTTCTCCTCGATCAGCAGCTCCATGGTCGCGGCATCGTCGAGGCCGGGGTGCATCTCCCGCACGACGGCCAGCACGCGCTCCGCATGGCGCAGCCACTTCGCGACCGCGCGGTACTTCTCCACCTTCTCCGGATGGAGCACTGCGCGCATCGCGCCGCAGTCCGAGTGGCCGCAGACGATGATGTGCTTCACCCCGAGCAGCTGCACGGCGTACTCGACGGTAGCCGACACGCCGCCGACGACGTCGCCGTGCGGCGGGACGATGTTGCCGGCGTTCCGGCAGATGAAGAGCTCCCCTGGCTGCGTCTGCAGGAGCTGGTTGGGGACGACGCGGGAGTCCGAGCACCCGATGAAGAGCGTCTCCGGCGACTGCTGCGTCGCCAGGGTCTGGAGGAGTTGCTTCTGCTGCGGGTAGATCTCGTTCTGGAACCTGACGATGCTGTCGAGCAGCTTGTTCATGACACTTCCTTCGCACACACAAGTCCACTGTGACGTGGAACGGACCCTGGTCCACGGCACGCGCACACGAAGGCGCACATGACCGGGCACACCAGTACCGTTCACGCAGAGAATCCACGGCCGGGCTGACGGCCGAGTGCGACTAAGTGGAAGGCGGAGCACGCCCGCGGCTGGGCGTGTGGGGACGTGCGAGGAGAGGGAATTGCGCGGGTGGAACGAGGTAGAGCGACGCGAGCGTGTCCGGGCCGGGGAATCTCTCCGGCCCGTGCGGGAGCATGACGGCACCCGGTGGTGCGTGCACGTCGGCCTGCCGGCCGAGCGTGCTGAAGCCGTCGCTGATGCCGACGATGATCGGGTCCGCCACCTCGAAATGGTGGTCGACGGCGTCGCCGATGTCCCGCTGAGCGCCGTTGCGGACCTTCCGGATGACGCTGTCGAGGTCCCGGCCGTTCTCGAAGCGCGGGGCGACCGCCATCATCGACGCCATCGAGAGGGCGACCGATGCGGCGACGAATGCCGTCACGCGGAATGAGAATCTGTGCATCGACCTCGACCCCACCTGGCAATCCGGGCGGGGCATCGTTCAGCCTAATACGGGCGGTCGGCCATCGTCAAAGCGAATCCGACATGCGCGGCACGAGTGGGCTTCATCAGCCGGCCTCATCGGTGCCTGTCCGCCCATCACCTGCTGTTACCATGCCCCGGGCCCGAGCGTTTACACAGGAGGAACCCATGTCTTCGAGCCGCGTCCCGGTCCTGATGGTCCTGCTCGTGTGGATCTCCGCTGCCTGCACCCAGCCCTCCTCGCCTCCCGGCCAGACCGGGGTGGTCGCGGAGCCGGCTTCGCGGCCGCCGCTGCCGGGCGTCACGCTCCCCCTCGAGACACTACGCGATCAGATGTTCCACGTCAGCGCCGGGCGCCGGCTTCGGCCCCCATCCTGGCCCGGTGGCGCGCGCGTCGCGGTCGGCCTCTCGTTCGACGTCGACAATGCCTCGGCGGCGCTCTCGACCGGGAACCTCGATTACGAGATCCTGTCCCGTGGGGAGTACGGCGCCGTCGACGGCCTGCCCCGCATCCTGCGGGTGCTCGATCGCCATCAAGTGCCCGCGTCGTTCTTCATCCCCGCGGTCAGCGCGCTCCTCCACCCGCACATGATCCAGGACATCCAGGCCTCGCCGCTGTCGCACGAGATCGGCGTCCATGGATGGATCCACGAGCGCCTGCCGCTCCTGGCGGACGAGAACGAGGAACAACGCCTGCTCGATCAATCCGTCGACGCCCTGGCGAAGCTGACAGGCAGACGCCCGGTGGGTTACCGGGCCCCGTCCTGGAAGTTCAGCCGATGGACGCTCGGGCAGATCAAGGCGGCCGGCTTCCTCTACGACAGCAGCCTCATGGCCAGTGACGATGCGTACGAGATTCTGCTCGACGGATCGCCAAGCGGAGTCGTCGAGCTGCCCATCGAACGCATCCTCGACGATGCCCCGTACTTCGGCGGGAACGCGGATGGCTCGATGCCCTCGCCGGACGAGGTGTACCAGGTCTTCAAGTCGGAGTTCGATGTCGCCTCCGACGAGGGCGGTCTGTACATCCTGACCATGCACCCGCACTTCATGGGCCATCGCTCCCGCGCGGCCATGCTGGATCGGCTCATTGCCTACATGAAGGGGACGCGGGGCGTCTGGTTCGCCACGCACGAGCAGATTGCCCGGCACGTCAAGGATGCCGCCTCGCGGTAGTAGTGCCGCCACCAGGCGTTTTCTGAGATCGGCTTGGGCGCCTGGGACTGTGGTTTCTGCGATCTCGCGGACGCCGGACCGCGGAAACAGGCCGGAATGCCCACGGAACCGGCCTTGCTTGGACTCATGCGAGAGGGAGCGGCTCGCATGGAAACAGAAGACGGCTTCATCGTCGGGATTCACGAGTACTGCGACCGGTGGTGCGAGCGGTGCGCGTTCACGGCGCGCTGCCGCGTCTTCGCGCTCGAACAGGAAATCGAGTTCGCGCTCTCGCGCGGGCACACGCTCGAGGACGTGCTGGGCCCGCCCGAGGCCTCGATCATCGTGACCGCCCCGGGGCAGGAGGCGGAGTTCGCGGACGCCGGACTCCCCGTGACCACGACGGAGCGGCTGGCCGCAGGCCTTGCGCCGTGCGACCGCGAGCTCGAGCGGCGGACGAAGGAGCTCGCGTTCAGGCAGGTGCGGCAGCTCTGGGCATGCCGGCAGGCGGCCTCGTCCGCCGGCGCACCTTCCGCGGCGATTGGCGAGGCGCTCGAGGTGATCGGCCGCTACAGCTGCTTCATCCCGTCCAAGGTCTTTCGGACGTTGAACTCGCTCGTGCGGGCCTCGGAGGACTCGGATCTGTGGACGGACGCGAACGGCTCGGCCAAGGTGGCGATGCTCGCGTTGGGCCGGGTGCAGGCGGCATGGGTGGATCTCGCGGAGGCGCGCCTGGTGCCGGTGGACGAGGCGGGGGCCATTCTGTCGGAGGCCGTGTGGGTGATCGGTGAGCTCGAGCGCCGGCTGCCGGACGCCCGCCGGTTCTGCCGGCCAGGCCTGGATGAGATCGAGGCGGTGATCCGGCTGCGGCTGGACGAGTGCGGGTGAGCGGGGTGTGGGGGCGGGATGTACAGCAGAAAAGCCCGAAGGGCGAACCCTTCGGGCTTGACTGGTGTTGAATCCCCGGCAGCGACCTACTCTCCCACGCACCTACGCACGCAGTACCATCGGCGGTAGCAGGCTTAACTTCCGTGTTCGGAATGGGAACGGGTG
>CAZJBN010000034.1:0-33852 GCA_964543955.1 uncultured Bifidobacteriaceae bacterium | reverse complement strand
GCGACGTGGTCGAGGCGATGGTGCTCAGCATCGACGCCGACAACCAGCGCCTGTCGCTCGGCCTCAAGCAGCTGGCCACCGACATCTGGGAGGACTTCTTCTCCCGGCACAAGGTGGGTGACACGATCGAGGGCAAGGTCGTGCGCATGACCAACTTCGGCGCGTTCGTCGAGCTCGACGAGGGCATCGAGGGCCTCATCCACGTCAGCGAGTTCGACGACACGCAGGGCGGCGAGAAGCTGTCGCTCGACGTCGGTCAGACGACGCCGATGAAGATCATCAAGCTCAGCCCCGCCGAGCGGAAGATCGGCCTGAGCATCCGCGCGCTCAAGACCGACGAATACCGCTCGGACTGGGACAGCTACTCCTCCTCGCAGGGCGATGGCGGCGCCACGCTCGGCGAGCGCCTGCGGATCAAGTAGGCTTCAGGCCTCAGGCTCGGAGAGCCTGGGGCCTCCTGAAGCCCAGAGCCCAGAGCCTGAAGCCTGCTTTATGACCAAAGCGGAACTCGTCGAAGAAGTCTCGCGCGTCTCGGACCTCACGAAGAAGCACTCGGAGGTCATCGTCGACACGGTGTTCCAGAGCATCATCGATGCGCTGCACCGCGGCGAGAAGATCGAGCTGCGCGGGTTCGGCAGCTTCCGGCTGCGCAAGCGCGAGCCCCGCAAGGGCCGCAACCCGAAGACCGGCGACAGAGTGGACGTCCCGCCCAAGAGCGTCCCGTACTTCAAGCCCGGCAAGGAACTGAAGGACCTCATCAATCGCGATCCGGACGCTCCGGTCGAGGGCGACCTTCCGCCGACGCCCCCGTCCGAACCAACCGTGTGACCCGTGGAGCGGGTGTACGCGCCCTGGCGGCACGCCTACGTGACCAGCGCTCCTGAACCGGGTACCTGCGTCTTCTGCGCCGCGCCATCCACCGACGAGGGGCGCGCGCTCATCGTGCACGAGGGAGAGACGGCCTACGTCATCCTCAATCTCTTCCCGTACACCTCCGGCCACCTGATGGTGGTGCCGCGCCGTCATGTATCCGCGCTCGGCGCGTTGAGCAGCGACGAGTTGCAGGAGATCGGTGTGCTCACACAGATGTCCGAGCGCGTGCTGACCGAGGCGTACCGGCCCGAAGGCATCAACGTCGGCATGAACCTCGGCCGCCCGGCCGGGGCCGGCATTGCCGACCACCTGCACGTCCACCTCGTCCCGCGCTGGACCGGTGACACCAATTTCATGACCGTCGTGGGCGAGGTCCGTGTCCTGCCGGAAGAGTTGTCCGAAACCGCCGTGCGCCTGCGCCCCTTCTTCGAACGCATAGCCCGCTAGCCCGCCGACTTGTCCGCCGTAGCCCGCAGGGCGAAGGTGGAAGCCCTGGCGAAGCCCGGACGTCCCCGGACCTCCTCGGGCCTTCCCGGACCTCAGATATAATCAGTCCTTATTTCGCCATGTCCAGCGCCTTATATGCATCCGCGTCCATGACCTTCGACCTGACACCCGGGCAGGAAGCTCGCGTCCTCGCGATCCGCGAGCGAGCGGCGCGAGCAGTGGCGCCGCAGGCCGGGAACATCGATACCAGCGGCATCCTGCCGGACGAGGTCAGGGCCGAGATCGAGGCCCTGAAAGTCTGGGCGTCGAGCCCGCTCGAGGCGGTGCTCGCGCTCGAGGAACTCGCCGTGGTCAGCGGCGCCGCGGCGGCATGGGCCGCGCTCGGCCTTCGGGATTCATCACGGCCCTCCTCGCTGGCAGGGCTTCGCGGCGTGCCTGTCGTTGCCGAACCCACCGATCAGCAGCGCCTCGGCCTGGCTGCCGTGGCCGTCGGGCTCGGCCGCGCGGCGGTGGCGGAGGCCGTCTCGGTCGCCAGGGCGCGAGGCGACCGGCCCGGTGGCGATCCCGTCGATCCGCCGCACTGGACCCTGGCCGAGGCCGCGACCGAGATCGAGGCCGCGAGGCTCGTCGTCCGGGCGGCTGCCACGGGCGACCTGGCCGGTGCCCCTGCGGCGCTCGTCTTCGCCGGCGTGGCCGCGGTGCGCGCTGTCGAGGCGGCGCTTCGCGTGGTGGGGGCGCCCGGATTCCACTCCGGCGCGGCGCTCGAACGGACCGGCCGGGACGCACGCGCGGTCCTGCTCGTCGCGGGTACGGAAGACGCCGTGAGAGTCGTCGCGGCCGATCGCCTGATCGACCGGTAGACTGACCGAATGCGATCGCGGCTGGACGCGCAACGTCGCGCCGACCGTATCCGCGCCTTCAGGGACGAGCTCGAGCAGCTGCGAGCCGAAGGACGGAGCCCCCTCACCTCCGAAGAGGATGCCGCGCTCGCCGACCATCACGATCGCGTCCTCGCGGCGCTCGTACTCGAATACGACGTCGATCGATCGGCCTCCGCCGGCCACCTCTCGCGCGGCCTGCGCGCGGCGTCGTTCTTCGGGGCGGTCACGCTCGTCGCGGCTGTGGCCCTGCTCGTCACGCGCTGGTGGGGCGGGCTGTCGATGCCGGCGCAGGTCACGCTCCTGACGCTCATCCCCCTGGCAGCGCTTGGCGGCGTCGAGCTTGCCGCGCGGCGCGAGAAGACGCGCGACGTCGCGGCGCTCTCTGCGCTGGCCGCATGCGGGACGGCGTGGGTCGCCGTGTGGATGGTCCCGCGCATCCTGGACTTGCCGTTCGCGGCGCTCCTCATCTGGCCGGGCGTGCTCTTCGGCCTGGCCGTGGCCCTCAGCTACGGCTTTCGCGTCGTCCTGGCCGTCACGCTCGTCGCGCTCATCGTCGCGCTCGCCGCGCCGTTCTTCGCGGCCGGCGGCGTGCCGTGGACGATCGTGTTCCAGCGTCTCGAGCCGATCGCGATCGTTGCCTCCGCGCTGGCGCTTGCCGCGCCCCGGCTTGCGTCGGCGGGCGAAGGATTCGATGCCGTGGCCCGCGGCGTGGGAATCGGCGTCGGACTCGGGGCGCTGCTGATGCTGGCGACGGTGTCCGGGACGAGCCTCCTGCCGTTTGCACCCGAGACCTCGCGACTCGTCTATCAGCCGATCATGCTGGTGGCGACGCTGGCGTGGATGACGCTGTCGATGGCGCGGCGGGAGGCCGCGGCGTTTGTCGTGGCCGCGACCTGTTTCGCGCTGTTTCTCCTGGTCCGGTACGCGGACTGGTTCTGGGGCACCGTACCGGCCTGGGTGTTCTTCCTGGCGCTGGCCGGGCTGGCGTTCGTCAGCATCGCGATTCTTCGCCGCTGGCGCCGGCGGATGGCGATCCGATGAGCCGGCTGGTGGTGGCGGTCATCGTGCTGCTGTCGACCGTGTTCGGGCTGCTGGGCACGGCCGTGTGGAACCGCGGAGGAACGCCGCAGTTCATCACGCTCACCGAGCGCGAGCTCGCGCTGCCGTGGACCTGGACGAACGAGCGCGACGACGACGATGCGGAGCTGCGGCTGAGATTCGAGTGGGAGCACCGTGCCGACGATCCGCGTGACGCGCGAGCGTGGCTCACAGACAGCCGGCTGGCCGACATCGGCTTCAGCCTGCTGGTGCCGGCAGGCGCCGCCGACGCGGCCCGCTTCTACAACCGGATGCTGCCGCGGCTGGCGTGGGCGGCTTTCGAGCTGGATGGCCCGGCCTGGCGTGCGATTGCGCAGCGACGTTTGGTGACAGCCGCCGACGATCCGCGGCGTGTCGATCCGTCGGCCAGCCGGCTGGTGCCGATCGATGTCGCGCCCGGGGCCGCCACGCTGCGGCACCGCTACGAAGGGCAGGCGGTCGTCGTCATGCCGGTGGTGGTCGAGGTCCGCCATGACGATCGGCCGGGACAGGGGCCGATGGTGTGGGGACAGATCGTGCGGCTGGTTGCGGAGACCGTGTCGGTACCGCCGCGGCTGCGCTCGCGGCTGGCCGGGCTCGGGCAGCCGCCGCGGTCGATTCCAGCGGAGTGGAAGCCCGGGGACACGATACCCGAGCCCCCGGCGCCGCGTTATGACGTGGACCTGGGCGTTGGCCGCCTTGGCGCGCCGTGGATACAGGATGTGCGAAGGATGCCGTAGGCCGGGCCCGGGAGTCCGTACCTATCCCAGCAGGTTCTTCGCGATCGTCATGAGCTGCATGTTCGACGTGCCTTCGTAGATCTGGCCGATCTTCGCGTCGCGATACAGCTTTTCGACCGGATAATCCTTGACGAAGCCGTAGCCGCCGAACAGGTTGACGGCCATCGACGTGACGCTCTCGGCCACCTCGGACGACACGATCTTGCACATCGCCGCCTCCTGGAGGAACGGGAGTCCCGCGTCGCGCAGACGTGCCGCGTTGTAGACGAGGAGCCTCGACGTCTCCACCTCGATGGCCATGCGGGCGAGCTGGAACTGCACGCCCTGGAAGTCCCCGATGGCCTTGCCGAACTGCTTGCGCTCCTTGACGTACTTCACCGTGTGATCGAGCGCCCCCTGCGCGAGCCCGACCATTTGCGCGCCGATGCCGATGCGTCCCTCGTTGAGGGTCTCGATGGCGACCTTGTAGCCCTTGCCGACCTCACCGAGGATGTTGGCCTTTGAGACGACGCACTCCTCGAACAGCAGCTCACAGGTGCTGCTGGCGCGGATGCCGAGCTTGTCTTCCTTCTTTCCGACGGTGAACCCGGGCGCGCCGCGCTCGACGAGGAAGGCCGTGATGCCGCGGTAGCCGGCGTCGGGGTTGAGGCTGGCAAAGACGATGAAGAGGTCCGCTTCGTTGCCGTTGGTGATCCAGAGCTTGCGGCCGGTCAGTGCGTAGCCGTCGCCGCGGTCGACGGCGCGTGTGGTGAGCGCGAACGCGTCGCTGCCCGACCCCGCCTCGGACAGGCAGTAGGCGCCAATGGTCGACGTGGCCATCTTCGGGAGGAACCGGCGCTTGATGTCGTCCGAGCCCCAGCGGACGAGCGCGTTGATCACCAGGGTGTTCTGGACGTCGACCAGCACGCCGACCGAGGGGTCCACACGGGAGAGCGACTCGACGGCGAGGACCGAATGGAAGAACGACGCGGCGGCGCCGCCAAAGGCCTCCGGAATCTCGATGCCCATGACGCCGAGGTCGAACAGTTGGCGGATGAGCTCGGGAGACATCTTGGCGTGCTCGTCCATCTCGCGCGAGCGCGGGCGGACCTCCTTGTCCGCGAATTCGTACACGCTGTCGCGGAACAGGGCTTCGTCCTCGGCCAGCCGGGTGAGGGCAGGCGGGGCAGTCACTGTCTGACTCATGATGGCCTCTGGCGGGGTGATGAATGACGACGGCAAGGAACCTGCGGGTGCCGTGAAAACAGCAATGGTATCATCGAATTCTCTCACGAGGATTCAAGCCATGAGGCGTCTTCCTGCGCTCGTCGGCGTCATTGTCCTGCTGGTGATGGGCGTCGGCGCCCAGGAGCCCGTACAGCGTCCCCCCGACGCGCCCGCGGCTGCGCAGGGGCAGCAGGACGCCGCCGAACAGCCCGTGTTCCGCACGGGGATCAACTTCGTCCGCGTCGACGTGATCGCGACGGACCGGCAGGGGAACCCCGTGCTGGACCTCACGAAGGACGACTTCGAGGTCTCGGAGGACGGCAAGCCACAGGCCGTCGAGACCTTCCGCCTGGTGAAGATCGACGCCGTGTCGCCGGAGTATGCGTCGCGCGGGATCCGCACGCGCGAGGACGAGGAAGCCGCCGCCGCCGACGAGAACGCGCGGATCTTCGTGTTCTTCCTCGACGACTACAACGTGCGGCTCGGCAACAGCATGGCGGCGCGCAGGGACCTCTCGGAGTTCGTGCGCACCCAGCTCAGTCCGAGCGACCTCGTCGCGATCATGTACCCCCTGACGCCGCTCGACGCCGTCGTGCTGACGCGCAACCACGAGAGCGTCGCGCGCGCGCTCGAACAGTTCGAGGGACGCAAGTTCAACTACGAGGCGCGCAATTCGATCGAGTACCAGTACGCGCACCAGCCGACCGAGGTCGTGGAGCGGCTGCGCCGCCAGGTCTCGCTCTCGGCGCTGCGGGGGCTGTCCATCAAGCTCGGCGCGCTGCGCGAGGGCCGGAAGGCACTCATCCTCGTGAGCGAGGGCTACATCGCGATGCTGCCTCCGCAGATGCGCGACGCCATTGCCACCATGCCCGGATTCGGCAATCCGAACCGCAACAACCCGCTGGCCGGCGAGAACAACCTCAACGAAGAGCGCGCGCGGAACATGGCGGAGTTCGATCTCCAGCGCGAGATCCAGGACGTCTTCGACGCCGCGAACCGCTCCAATACGGCCATCTACGCGGTGGATCCGCGCGGGTTGTCGACGGGCGAGTACGACATCGCCGACAACATCGGCCCGCGCCAGAGCTCCGACGCCTTGCGCTCCACCATGGGGACGCTGCAGACCCTGGCGGAGAACACCGACGGCCGGGCCATCGTCAACCGGAACGATCTCGCGAAGGGCATGCAGCAGATCGTGCGCGACTCGAGCGGCTACTACCTGCTGGGCTACAACTCGACGGAAGCGCCCCAGGACGGCAAGTTCCACGCGATCAGGGTGCGCATCAAGCGGTCGGGCGTCCAGGTGCGCGCGCGCAAAGGCTACTGGGCGATGACCGCGACCGAAGCCGCGCGGGCCGTCGCGCCGCCCAGGCCGGGACCTCCGCCCGAGGTGTCGCGCGCGATCGCGTCCATCACGCCTGCGTCGGGGCGCCGCTTCATCCGTACCTGGATTGGCGCGGCGCCGGGCGACAACGGCTCCACGAAGGTGACCTTCGTGTGGGAGCCGGTACCGGCGGCGCCCGGAGTCCGCCGCGAGGATGCCACCGAGGTCGGGCTGGTCGCGACCTCACCCCAGGGCACCGAGCTCTTCAGCGGCAGCGTGCCGCTCGCCGGGTCGACGGTCGGCGCCGGCGGACGCGCGTCGGTGACCTTCGATGCGCCGCCAGGACGCCTGCGGCTTCGGATGGATGTCGGGGACGGCGGCAGCACGCGGCTCGACACCGAAGAGCGCGAGTTCACGGTGCCGGATCTCACGTCGACGGACGTGACGCTCGGCACGCCGCGCGTGTTCGTCGCACGCAACGCGCGTGAATTCCAGCAGCTCGCCGCCGACCCGTCGGCCACGCCGTCGGCCAGCCGCGAGTTCCGCCGTACGCAGCGCCTGCTGGTCCGCGTCGATACCTTTGGCAGGCCGGCGGGCCCGATCGAAGTCAAGGCGCGCCTCCTCAACAAGCAGGGGAAGGCCATGGTCGACCTGCCGGTGCAGGCCTCCAAGGGCGACGGCGAGCCGAACGTCGTGGACCTGCCGCTCGCCAGCCTGGCGGCCGGCGAGTACCTGCTGGAGCTCTCGGCGGCGGCCGACGGGCAGGCGGCCGCGACCGAGCTCATTGCGTTTCGGTTGACGAGCTAGGGCGAGGTCAGCGCTCAGAGTTCACAGTTCAACACGATCTTCGAGCTTCTGAACTGTGAACTCTGAACGTTGAACTGTCACGCATACATTCCGCGCATCTTGGTCACCGTTGCCACGCGGTTGATGGCGACGATGTAGGCGGCGGTCCGCATGTCGACCTTGTGCCGCTGGGCGGTCTGCAGGACGGCGGCGAACGCTTCCACCATCTTGGCCTCGAGCCGCTCGTTCACTTCCTTCTCGGACCAGAAGTAGCCGTGGCGATCCTGCACCCACTCGAAGTACGAGGTGGTGACGCCGCCCGCATTGGCCAGGATGTCCGGCACGACGAACACGCCCCGGTCGTAGAGCGCCTTGTGCGCGTCGGGCGTCGTCGGACCGTTCGCGCCCTCGACCACGAGCCGGGCCTTGATGGCGGAGGCGTTGGACGCCGTGATCTGGTTCTCCAGCGCCGCTGGGATCAGGATGTCGACCTCCATGCCGAAGATGGCCGACGGATCGAGGGCGTCGGCGTCGCGGAAACCGTGCACCGTCTTGTGCTGTTTCACGTGATCGAGGAGCTTCGCCGTGTCGAGGCCGCGTGGGTTGTGCACGCCGCCCTTCCAGTCGGTGACGGCCACGATCTTCGCGCCCTGCGCCCTCAGCAGGTCGGCGGCGACGCCGCCGACGTTGCCGAAGCCCTGGACGGCCACCGTGGCGCCGTCGAGGGAGAAGCCGAGATGCCGGGCCGACTCGCGCGCCACGATCATCACACCCCGTCCCGTGGCTTCGCGCCGGCCGAGCGAACCGCCCATCTCCACGGGCTTACCGGTCACGACGGCCGTCGACGTGTGGCCGACGTGCATCGAGTAGGTGTCGGAGAACCAGGCCATGACCTGCTCGTTGGTGTTGACATCGGGCGCCGGGACGTCCTTGTCCGGACCGATCGCGTCGATGATCTCTGCGCAGTAGCGGCGCGTCAGGGCCTCGAGCTCGCGGCGCGACATGCGTGACGGGTCGCAGATGACGCCGCCCTTGCCTCCGCCGAAGGGCAGCTGGGCGACGGCACACTTCCATGTCATCCACGCCGCGAGCGCCGTCACCTCGTCGAGCGTGACGCCCGGGTGATACCGGATGCCACCCTTGGCCGGGCCGAGCGTGATGTTGTACTGAACGCGATAGCCGGTGAAGACCTCGATCTCGCCGTTGTCCATCTGCACCGGACACGACACGATGATCTGCCGCTTCGGGTGCGTCAGCATCTGCCAGAGTCCCTTGTCGAGATTCAGAATCCGCGCGGCGCCCTCGAACTCCTGCAGCATCGCGCCGAAGACCGTGCCGTGTTCCGCCATGCTTTCGTCTCCTGTCGAAAGACCAAACGATCTAACGTAGCGTTCTCGGACCTCGAATGTCAATTTCGTATCGGACGCATGACCGCAGTGCATCGGCAGGGGTATCACCGGCGACGGCGCGCGCGCGACCGGCGGAGCCAAATACCTTGTGCGCGAGACAGTTGCAGACAGCGGGAGCGCCAAGCCCCTCTATAATGGGAGGCCATGAAAGGCGTCACTCACCCGCCCGACACCGCCAAGGCCCGCTGGGAGCGTGAGGTCCTCGAGCCCACGCTGAAGAAGTCGCCCGAGCGGAAGGGCCCGTTCACCACGATCTCCGGCCGCGGCATCGACCGGCTCTACACCGCCGACGATGTCCAGGAGATCGACTATGCGCGCGACGTCGCGAACCCGGGCGAGTTCCCGTACGTGCGCGGCATCCACCCGACGGGATACCGGGGCAAGCTCTGGACGATGCGGCAGTTCGCGGGGTTCGGGACGCCAGAGGAGACCAACCAGCGCTACAAGGACCTGATCGCCGCGGGCGGCACGGGTCTGAGCGTGGCGTTCGACCTGCCCACGCTGATGGGCCGCGATCCCGACCATCCGCTCTCGCTCGGCGAGGTGGGGAAGTGCGGTGTCAACATCACGTCGCTCGCCGACATGGAGCGGCTCTTCGACGGCATCTCGCTCGGCGACATCACGACGTCGATGACCATCAACTCGCCGGCGCCGATGATCTTCGCGATGTACCTGGTGGTGGCGGAGAAGCAGGGCGCGGACTGGAAGAAGATCTCCGGCACGATCCAGAACGACATCCTCAAGGAGTTCATCGCCCAGAAGGAGTACATCTTCCCGCCGCGGCCGTCGATGCGGCTCATCACCGACATCTTCGGCTTCTGCGCGGCAGAGGTGCCGAAGTGGAACACGATCTCGGTGAGCGGTTATCACATCCGCGAAGCCGGCTCGACCTCGCTCCAGGAACTGGCGTTCACCCTCCGCGACGGACTGGAGTACGTGCAATACGGCGTCGACGCGGGTCTGGACGTGGACGACTTCGTTCCGCGCATCTCGTTCTTCTTCAACTCGCACAGTGACTTCTTCGAGGAGATTGCGAAGTACCGCGCCGCGCGCAAGCTCTGGGCCGAGGCCATGCGCGACCGGTTCGGCGCGAAGAACCCGCGGAGCTGGCAGCTGCGCTTCCACACGCAGACGGCCGGCGTCTCGCTGACCGCCCAGCAGCCGTACAACAACGTGGTGCGGACGGCGCTCCAGGCGCTCGCCGCCGTGCTCGGCGGCACCAACTCGCTCCACACCAATTCGCTCGACGAGGCCCTGGCGCTGCCGACGAAGGAAACGGCGACGATTGCGCTCCGCACGCAGCAGATCATCGCGCACGAGAGCGGCGTGACCAATGTCGTCGATCCGCTCGGCGGGTCCTACTTCATCGAGCGCCTCACGCGGGACATGGAGATCGGCACGCTGAAGTACTGGGACACGATCGATCGGATGGGCGGCATGGTCGAGGCCATCGAGCTCGGCTACCCGCAGAAGGAGATCGCCGAGGCGTCCTACCAGTTCCAGCAGGCGGTCGAGCGGGGCGAGAAGACCATTGTCGGCGTCAACGACTTCGTCCAGACCGACGAGAAGCCCATCGAGATTCTCTACATCGACGACACGACGGCCGAGACGCAGCTGGCCCGGCTCGAGGAGCTCAGGCAGACGCGCGACGGCGATCGCGTCCAGCGCGCGCTGGAGGGCCTGCGGGCCGCGGCGCGCGGGCGGGAGAATACGATGCCACGGCTTCTCGATGCCGTCCGCGCATATGCGACGGTCGGGGAGATGTGCGACGCGCTGCGTGACGTGTGGGGGGAGTATGAGGAGACGCCGATCATCTGATGATCTGTGATCTGATCTGGTGATCTGGTGATCTGTCGATCTCTTGATCTGTCGGTTGACTCTCAGTCCGAAGCCTGTTTATGCAGAAAATCCGAGTCGTCATCGCCAAGCCGGGCCTCGATGGCCACGATCGCGGCGCCAAGGTCATTGCGCGGGCGCTGCGCGACGCCGGGATGGAGGTGATCTACACGGGCCTCCGTCAGACGCCGGAGCAGATTGTCAGCGCGGCCCTCCAGGAGGATGCCGATGTCATCGGCCTCTCGATCCTCTCCGGCGCGCACATGCACATCTGTCCGCGGGTCGTGGAGCTCCTCACGGACAAGGGGCTGAGCGACGTGCAGGTGGTCGTCGGCGGCATCATTCCCGACCAGGACATCCCGAAGCTCAACGCGCTGGGCATCCGGGGCATCTTCATTCCCGGCACGCCCATGCAGCAGATCGTCGACTTCATCAACACCAACGCCCGCCAGCGGGTGTAGTGAGGACAGGCGATCGCGAGGTCGCGAGACAGGTTCGCCAGACCTGCCCACCATGAAGAGTTCGGCGGGCCGTGCAGCCTTTCGGCACGGCCTGCTGGGCCATTGGCCGGACTCTGAAGTATGCTCTCCCATGCATGCCCCCCATGCACACGCTGCTCCTTGCGGACGACAGCGTTACGGTTCAGCGTGTACTGGCCTCGAGCTTCGTGGGTCAGCCGTTCGAGGTGGTCATCGCCAAGGACGGCCAGGACGCCATCGATCGCATGGCCGCGGTCCGGCCGGACATCGTGCTGGCCGACACCAACATGCCGTGCGTGGACGGATACGGTGTGTCCGCGTGGGTGCGGCAGCAGCCGCACCTGAAGGGAGTGCCCGTCCTGCTGCTGGCGAGCGCCCTCGATCCGGTGGATGAGCAGCGATTCCAGATGTCGGGGGCCACGGCGGTCCTCGAGAAACCCTTCGAGCCCATTCACGTGATCGATCGCGTCAAGGAACTCCTCGGAATGAAGCCGGCGGCGGCCGACGCCAGCGGATCGCGCCTCGTGACGGCGGCTCCCATCAAGGTGATCCGTCCACCGGACAAGCCCGAACGTGCGCCTGCGCCCGCCTCCGTCTCGGGCGCCGACGGACCTCTCCCGACGCCCGTGTCCCTGGAGGAGGCGCCGACTCCCGCCTCGATGCTTCGCTCGGCGTTGGCATCGCTCGAGACATCGACCGGCGACCTGGCTGCTCCCGTGTCAGCCCCCGGGTCGGCGCCGGACGACGCGCCATTGACGACGCCGGTCGATGCGCTGACGGATCTCGAGCCGCCGGACGGGTGGCAGACTGGTCTCGCGGCGGTGGACGCCGTCTGGTCGGTGGGCGAGGCGCCCGGCCTCATGAACGCTCCCGACGTCACCGGCAGCCAGACGGCCGACGTGTTTCAGTCGCTCCTCGACGCCGAGCAGGGTGCTGCCGGCGGCGCATCGGCTCCGATCGAGGTGCCCATGGCAGACGATGACCGCGTAGACGATGCCGGGAGCGCCAACCTGCATGGCGACGCGGCCGAACCCGGTGCCGTCACCCGGGCCATGCTCGACGAGATGGAGGCACGCCTCCGCCTCTCCGACATCCGTGGTGAACTGCAGCAGTCGATCGCCATCGCGGTCAACGAGGCCGTGGTGGCATCCGTCCGTGACGCGGTGGCCGCACAGGTGTCCGCGGTGCTGGCCGAGCTTCGGCCGGCCATGGAAGAGGCCGTGCGCGAGAGCGTCGCGTCGGTGGTGCCCGCCGCCGTTGCACAGGCGACCGCCGGCGTTCGCGAGGACGTGCAGGGACAGGTGACGGCCGCGGTGGCGGCGGCCATGCCCGCGGCGGTCGCCGACGCCGCTGCCGGCCCACTCGGCGAGTCGGTCCGTGCGATCGTGCTCGACACGTCCGAGAGGCTCGTCAAGGAAGAGATCGCGCGCGTGCGAGGCCGGTGAGATTCCTGATCGTGTAACGGGTCGGCTACTCGAACGCGGCTCGGTCACGCCAGCGTTGATACGAGCGTGATGTCACGCAGCCGTGGAGGCCATCGACAACTCCGCACACGAGCGATGGCGCGGCCCTTCTGAAGGCGTCCAGGAACGCCGGATGCACCAGGTAGAACTCGTCGTCGTGAACCTCGCCTCGACCAACCGCCTGCTGGAGCCGCTCGCAGTATGCGCGCCTCAGCGCTTCGTCGACCCTGGCCACCTCGCCAGCGTTCATCGTCAAACCGTGGAGTCCCGCCAGGTATCCCGGCAGTTCGAAGCCCACCGGCGACGGCCCGCAGTGCGGTGGCAGCACCAATACGAGATGCCGATAGTGAGGAAGGGCGCGAGCCCACACCGCCGATCGAGGACGATCGGGCCACTCGTGGAAGGCGGCGCTTCGCGTGAGCGCCCGTCGTTCGGCATGTCCCGGCCTGAGATCCACGAGCTGAACCCCGACGGCCAGGATCAGGACGATCGCTGCGGGCCGTCCGGGCAGGGCCCGCGCAACGGATGCGACGGCCAGGGTGAGCAGCAGGTACGCGGCCGGCCAGAAGAAGCGGCCCGTCACGCCGAAGACCGCGTATCGCTCGAGCTCCGGTGAGCTCATATCGACGAGCACGCGATCGGCGAGCGTGATCCGGGGGCTGAGCGAATAGAGCGCCATGACGCCGCAGGCCGCGCCGATTGGGCCGAGGGCCCGTAACGGGAACCGCAGGGTCCGGGCGGCGGCCACAATGCCGATTGCAGTGACACCCAACACGCCCGCGCCGAGATACTGGAATCCTTCAAAGGTCTGTCCGCCGGCCCCGACGGGCACCTCGGGCAGAAGCGATGACCATCCAAGAGGCGTGATCGGCCCGAGCAGGTTCATCGAGAAGAAGTGGAATCCCGGCCGCGCCATCGACGGGCCGGTCACCACGAACAAGCCGGACGCCCACCACCCGACAAGCAGCACGGCGAGGGCGCCGGTGCCGACGGCCATCGCCGTGACAGGCGCGCGGCCAGGCGACGGACCGGCCCGGTCCACGAAGCTTCGACAGAAGAGCGCCGCGAGGATCGCCATCACCATGACCGCGATGTACGGGTGGATGAGGCTGACAATAGCGGTCAGGAGGAGCGTGTGGCGGATCGGCAGCGGCCGGCCTGGTGCCCAGCCGAAGTACAGCCAGAGCGCCCAGAGCAGCGTCCAGTGCGCGCAGAGTGCCGGATGAGGTGCGCGGTTGAGCAGCGTCGGCATCAGCACGAAGAGCGACGCGGCGCCAAGGGTCGCAGCGGCGCTGCGGGTCCAGAGCGTCGCGAGCAGTGCGCCGAACAGACCTTGAAGGGCAAAGCACGCCAGCAGCCACACGCCGAGATACTGCATCGGCATCGGCAACCAGCCTGAGGCGATCTTGAGGGGGATGGCGACGAGCGGAATCGAATCCGTGTAGCCGATCGACGTGCCGGAAGGCGCGTGGTGATAACCGACGAGGGCGCCCGGCGGCCACGACCACGGCTCGCCCCGGAAGATGTGCCATCCGAGGAAGTGGATGCGCCAGTCGAGTTGCATCGTCCAGTCCACGTCGCCCGGGTCGACGATGCGCGGTCCGGCGATGACGAGGAAGAATGTGGCGCCAATGGCCAGCCCGGCGATCGGCAGCGGGACCCGGACGGACATTCGCGCTGAGAATAGCATCGCCTGACGGGATCGACCCCGCCAGATGAATCACGACAGGCGCTCGAGGGCCGAGTCGCCTGAATCGCTCGGCGGACCGAGCGCAAGCCCATCGCTCCTCGGTTCCTTGCTACGATAGCCCTGATATGCCCGTTCCCGAGAAGCCCGCCCTCGAAGGCCTCGAAGACAAGTGGTCGGCGCGATGGGAGGCTGACGGCACCTACCGGTTCGATCGGTCCCGTCCGCGCGCCGAGGTCTATTCGATCGACACGCCGCCGCCGACGGTCAGCGGTTCGCTGCACATCGGCCACGTGTTCTCCTACACGCACACCGACATCATTGCGCGCTTCCAGCGGATGCGCGGCAAGGCCGTCTTCTACCCGATGGGGTGGGACGACAACGGCCTGCCGACCGAGCGGCGCGTCCAGAACTACTTCGGCGTCCGCTGCGATCCGTCGCTGCCGTATGACCCGTCGTTCGGACCGCCCGACAAGCCCGGAAAGCAGCCGGTCTCCGTCTCCCGGCCCAACTTCATCGATCTCTGCCGCAGGCTCACGGTCGAAGACGAGAAGGTCTTCGAGCACCTGTGGCGGTTTCTCGGCCTGTCGGTCGACTGGTCGATGACCTACGCCACCATCGGCCGGCACGAGCAACGCGTGTCGCAGATGATGTTCCTGAGGCTGGTGAAGAGGGGGCTGGCCTATCAACTCGAAGCGCCGACGCTCTGGGATGTCGACTTCCGTACGGCAGTGGCTCAGGCCGAACTCGAGGACCGGGAACAACCCGGCGCGTATCATCGCGTTCGGTTCAAGACCACGTCGGGAGCCGGGAGCCGGGAGCCGGGAGCCGCGGGCTTTGTCGAAATCGAGACGACGAGGCCCGAGCTGATACCTGCCTGCGTGGCGCTCGTCGCGCACCCGGACGACCCGCGCTACACCTCCCTCGTTGGCACGGAGGTGGTGACGCCGCTCTTCGGCGCGCGTGTCCCGGTCAAGGCCCATCCGCTCGCCGATCCCGAAAAGGGAAGCGGCATTGCGATGATCTGCACGTTCGGCGATCTGACGGACGTGACCTGGTGGCGCGAGCTGCAGCTGCCCGTACGCGCCATCATCTCGGCCAACGGCACGCTCGCTCCCGTCGCGTGGGGGACACCGGGGTGGGAATCGATCGACACGCCACGCGCGGAGGCCGCCTACGATCAGCTGGCCGGCCTCTCGGCGAAGAAGGCGCAGGCCAAGGTGGTCGAGTTGCTTCGGGAGAGCGGCGACCTCGTGGGCGACCCGAAACCGGTCACGCACGCGGTCAAGTTCTACGAGAAGGGCGATCGCCCGCTCGAGATCGTCACCAGCCGGCAGTGGTTCATCCGCACCATCCAGTTTCGCGACGACCTGCTGGCCCGCGGGCGTGAGATCGCGTGGCACCCGGACTACATGCGGTCGCGGTACGAGAACTGGGTCAACGGCCTCAACGGCGACTGGTGCATCAGCCGCCAGCGGTTCTTCGGCGTGCCGTTCCCGGTGTGGTATCCGCTCGGGGCCGACGGCCTCATCGACTACGCCAACGCCATCGTCGCGCCCGAGTCCGCGCTCCCGGTCGATCCGTCCACCGATGTCCCGCCGGGCTACACGGCCGCCCAACGCGGTGTCCCGGGCGGCTTTGTCGGCGATCCGGACATCATGGACACGTGGGCCACGTCGTCCGTGTCGCCGCAGATCGTCACCCAGTGGGAGCACGACGCGGACACCTTCACGCGCACGTTCCCGATGGATCTGCGGCCCCAGGCGCACGACATCATCCGTACCTGGCTCTTCTCGTCCGTGCTCCGCGCGCACCTGGAGAACGACAGCCTGCCGTGGACCAACGCCGCCATCTCGGGGTGGGTCCTGGATCCCGACCGCAAGAAGATGTCGAAGTCCAAGGGCAACGTGGTGACGCCGCTCGGACTGCTGCAGGAGTACGGGTCCGACGGCGTCAGGTATTGGGCCGCGCGCGGCGGGCCGGGCGTGGACACGGCGTTCGATGTCGGCCAGATGAGGATCGGCCGCAAGCTGGCGATGAAGGTATTGAACGTCGCGAAGTTCGTCCTCGCGGGCGGGCACCGGGATGGTCCCGTCACCGAAGCGCTCGATCAGGGGATGCTGTTGAACCTGGCGGCGCTCGTGGACGAGGCCACGCGCGAGTTGGAACAGTACGAGTATGCGAAGGCGCTCGCCAAGGTCGAGAGCTTTTTCTGGGACTTCTGCGACAACTACGTTGAGGCCGCCAAGTCACGCCGCTACGGCGACTTCGGCGAAGAGGCCGCTGCGTCGGCATCGGTCGCCATGCGCACGGCGCTCTCTGCCTTGCTTCGACTTCTGGCACCGTACCTTGCCTTCACCTGCGAGGATGTCTGGTCGTGGTGGCAGCAGGGCTCGGTGCACCGCGCAACATGGCCAACCTCCGGCGAGATCCGTGCCGTGGCCGGTGACGACAGCGACGCGCAGGCGGCGCATACCTACCTGTCCATCGCGCTCGCCGAGATCCGCAAGGCCAAGACCGACAACAAGGTGTCGGTCGGCACCGAAGTGCTGGCCATCACCTATGCCGGCCCGGATGTCGAAACCCGGGCTCTGGGCCTGGTGGAGCGCGACCTGCGCGCGGCGGCCCGCACCGATGCCCTCACGTTGCTCAGCGTCGCGACGGCCGACGAGCGTCGAGCCGATGTCACGCTGAAGCCGGTGGCGGCGCCATGACCATCGACCGGCTCCCCCGATCCGATTACGAAGACGCCGTTCGCCGCGCTCTGGCGGAGGACATCGGCGTCGGCGACCACACGAGCACCTCGACCGTGCGGCAGGGCCGGCGCGCGCATGGTCGGTTCGTGGCCAAGGACAGCCTCGTCGTGGCGGGACTCGACGTCGCGGCCGAGACGTTCCGCCAGCTCGATCCGTCCGTCGTCGTCGAGGTGGGCTGGGGCGATGGCTCGCACGTCGAAGCCGGCGACGTCATCGCGGTCGTCTCCGGAGATGCGCGGGCGATGTTGAGCGCCGAGAGAACCGCGCTGAACTTCCTGCAGCGGCTGAGCGGCATCGCGACGCTGACCAGCCACTACGTGGACGCCGCCAGGGGCCGTATCATCGTGCTCGACACGCGCAAGACCACGCCCGGCTACCGGGCGATGGAGAAGTACGCCGTCCGATGTGGCGGCGGCACCAACCACCGCCATCGGCTCGACGATGGGGTGCTGGTGAAGGACAACCACAAGCGGCTGGCCGGCGGCATCCGCGAAGCCGTGGACGCCGCAAAGGCTGGCGGTCACGGCCTGCCCGTCGAAGTCGAGGTCGAGACGCTCGAGGAAGTGGATCAGGCCCTTGCCGCCGGCGTCCCGCGCATCCTGCTCGACAACTTCACCACCTACGACATTCGCCAGGCGATGACGCGCATCGGCGATCGGGCCGAGGTCGAGATTTCGGGCGGCGTGAGCCTCGCGCGTATCCCGGAGCTGGCGTCGACCGGCGCGAAGTACGTCTCCGTCGGTGCGCTCACGCACTCCGCGCCAGCCGTGGACATCAGCTTCGAGATGGAAGGGACTGACTAGCGGCATGCCCGGTCCGGAATCCGGACACGACCTTCCTGACGATCTCGCGAAGCCGATCGCGAATCTTCGGCTGCGCCGATCCGAGGTTGCCCCCGACATCCGGTGGCACCGATCGCTGCCCTCCACCATGGATGCCGCCGCTCGTGCCGCCGAGGCGGGCGCGGTGCGCGGGACCGTCGTGGGCGCCGACGAACAGACCGCGGGCCGGGGACGGCGCGGCCACGAGTGGAGTTCGCCGCCGGGCGCCGGTCTGTACTTCTCCTGCATTGCGAAGCCGGCGCGTCACGTCTCGCTCTTGACGCTCGCGGCCGGCGTTGCGGTGCGGCACGGCATCCTCCAGGCCACCGGACTGGTCGCCGATCTCGAATGGCCCAACGACGTCGTCGTCGGGCGGCGCAAGCTGGCGGGAATCCTCGCGGAAGGTCTGCGTGTGGCGACGCCCGGCGCGACCGTGATCGTCGGCATCGGGATCAACGTGCACTCGACACGTCATCCGCCGGATGTCGGGGCTCGCGCCACGTCTATCGAGACCGAGGTCGGCCGAGCCGTCGATCGCGGCGCCGTCCTGGCCGCGGTGCTCGAGTGCCTGCACGATCACTTCGACCAGCTCGCCAACGACGATGCGGATGGTATTCTGCGGGAGTGGCGGACCGCCGCGCCCTCGGCAGAGGGCGTGCGTGTGGAATGGGACGTGAGCGGCGCCGTCATGAGCGGCACGACCGCCGGCGTGGACGCGACGGGGGCGCTGCTCGTGCGGACACCGCAGGGCATCGAACGCCTCATTGCCGGCGAAGTGCGCTGGGAACGCCCCTCGTGATCGACCGCGACGCGTACTGCCGGGCGCTCGAAGCCCACCTCTGCCGGAAGAACGACGGCCACCTGGTCCGAATCGTCGGCCCGGCGTTCGAGCGCGTGATGAGCTGGGCGGAGCAGGGCATTCCCCTCAAGGTAGCCGAAACGGGCATCGACCGGTCCTTCGAGCGTTACTACCGCAAGGGCCCTCGACGACGGCCGGTCCGAATCGAGTTCTGCGAAGCGGACGTGCTCGACGCCTTCGACGAATGGAGGCGGGCCGTGGGCATCAGCGTGGTCGCACCCGACGCGGACGGCGGCCCACCGGTCGCGGAGCCCGAGGACGTGGCGATTCGGCCGCGGCGGTCGCTCGCGACGCATGTCCAGAGCGTGGCGGCCCGGTTGACGGTCCTCCGCGGCAGCGACAAGCTGGCCGGGCAGGCCGACGCGGCGCTCGATGCCGCCATTCGCGATCTCGAGTCGGTCGCCGGGCGCGCGAGGCGCGCACGCGGCGATGAGCGCGATGCCGCAATCCAGACCTTGAAGACCATCGACCTCGCGCTCGTCGATCGCCTGGTCGAGACCATGGATCCTGCAGCGCGGAAGGTGCTGGCGGCCGAGGCCGAACGCGAACTGGCGCCCTTCAGGGAACGCATGCCTGTCGAGGCGTACGAGCAGGCGCGAACGGCCGCGATCGCGCGGCTCGTGCGCGAGCGCCACGGCATCCCGACGATCGCATTCTGATGACTCCCGGCGACCGTGTCGAACTCGCCATCGAGAAGCCTGTCGCGGGCGGGCGCATGCTGGCCCGGCTCGACGGCGCCGTCGTCCTGGTCTCCGGCGCGCTGCCGGGCGAGCTGGTCGAGGCGCGCATCGAACGCGTCCAGCGCGGGACCGCATGGGCGGCGGTGACGCGCGTGGTCGAGGTGTCGCCGGACAGGGTCGGCGCCCCCAACCTCTGCGGAGGATGCGTCTGGTCGCATGCGCGGTACGACGCGCAGGTTCGGCTCAAGCAGCAGGTCGTGGTGGATGCGTTCCAGCGCGTGGCCCGGTTGCCGCTGATGGCGCTTCCGCCGATCGAGGCGTCGGCGCCGGAGGGTTACCGCATGCGCGCGCGCCTTCACGTGCGTGAGGGTCGCATCGGGTTCTTCAAGGAAGGCACCCACGAGCTGTGCGACGCTGCGTCGACTGCGCAGCTCCTCCCGGAGACCGTGTCCGTCATAGGCGCGCTCGAACGCGGCCTGGCATCGGCGGCCGGGATCGTCACCGACATCGAACTCGCCGAGAACCGGGACGCCAGCCAACGTGCCATGCACCTCGATCTGGCACCCGATGCCGACCCGTCGCGGCTGGCGACGCTGACGAACGTGGACGGGCTCTCCGGCGTCTCCGCCTCGCATCCCGGCTCGCAGCGGACCCGTGAGCTGTGGGGCACGCCGCGCGTCTCGGACCGGTTCGCGCGGCCCGGGCGGACGTCGGCACAGCCGCCCGAGTCGTGGACGCTCGAACGCGACGCGCGCGCGTTCTTCCAGGGCAACCGCTTCCTGGTGGAGCCGCTCTGCCTGACTGTCGTTGACGCGCTTGGCGACGATCCGATCGTGGACCTCTATGCCGGTGTGGGGCTCTTCAGCGTGGCGGCAGCCGCGGCTGGACACCGCGAGATCGTGGCGGTCGAGGGGGATCGCATCGCGTCGGCGGATCTCTCGAAGAACGCGCGACAGAGTGGGGGGAGGATTGCCGTGCATGCGGGGGCAGTCGAGGACGTGCTCGCAGGACGGCATCGGCCGAAGCGCACGGGGACGCTCCTTGTCGATCCGCCGCGCACCGGCTTGTCGCGCAAGGCGCTCACGGGCGCCCTCGCGTTACACGCGCCGCGGCTCGTCTATGTCTCGTGCGACGTCGCCACCCTCGCGCGCGACACGAGTGCGATCGTGGATGCCGGGTACCGGATGGCATCGATCCAGGCGTTCGATCTCTTCCCGAACACCGCCCATGTGGAATGCGTGGTGGTATTCGACCACACGTCGTGAACTCGGCACTACCGCCTGGCCGCCTGGACGAAGCTCTCGAACAGCTCGCGGAACTCGCCCGTGCGCCAGAAATTCTCCGGGTGCCACTGCACGCCGAGGCAGTAGGCTTCGCCTGATCGCTCGATGGCTTCGACGACCCCGTCGGGCGCCGTGGCGGTGGGCTCGAATCCTTCGGCAATCCGCTTGACCGCCTGATGGTGCCGGCTGTTGACCTGCAGGCTCTCGCCGTCGAGATGATCGAGCATGATCGTCCACAGCCTCGACCCCTTGGTCACCCAGACCTCATGCGCGATGACCGCGCGTGGCTCGGCGATGGAGTGCGCCAGCGCTCCGGTCACGTCGGTCGGGATGTCCTGGATGAGCGTCCCTCCCATCGCGACGTTCAGCACCTGCATCCCGCGGCAGATCGCGAGAACGGGCATCCCGGCCGTGACGGCCGCGCGCGCCAGGGCGATCTCGTACTCATCGCGGCCCGGTTCCGACGGGTCGAACGTCGCATGGGGTGTCTCGCCGTACAGCGCCGGCGCGACATCGCCGCCGCCGGTCAGCAGGAGCCCGTCGACCCGCGCGACCACCGCGTCGGGGGTCTCGGTATCGAGTCCGACTTCGACCGGCTCGCCGCCGGCCCGCTTGACCGACTCCAGGTAGTCGGCCATGCGCCGATTCTTTGACACCGCGATCAAGGCCATTGCCGACTCCTACATCCGGGGTGGAACGGTGACGCCCATCAAGCCGAGGACTTGCGTCAGCTGCTGCCTGAAGTACAAGACCGCGGCGGCGCGCCACCGCCGGACGTCTTCCCGCTCTTCGTTGAGAATCGGCGCCTTGTGGTAGAACGCGTTGAACATCTGTGCGAGACCGAAGCCGTACTTCGCGAGGACCGCGAACTCGAGCGACCGTACGACCTGCTCGACGATGTCGTCCAGACGGGAGGCTTCGAGGACGAGTGCCCACGACTCGTGGTCGCCGTCGGCGCCATCGAGCGCGGCCGGCGGCGTCGTGCCGAGCGTGGACAGCAGGTCCTGTTCGGACACGCCCATCCGCTCCTGGACCTTCTGGAAGATGTTGTTCGCGCGGACCACGGCGTACTGCAGGTACGGACCGCTCTCGCCTTCGAAGCTGAGTGCCTCGTCGATGTCGAATGCGATGACCTTGGTGCGGGAGTACTTCACGAGGAAGTAGCGGACGGCCGCGACGCCGATGGCCTCCGCAATGCCTTGCTGCTCGCTCTCGTCGAGGTCGGGTTGCCGCTTGACGACCTCGGCGAGTGCCTTCGCGATGACCCGGTCGATCAGATCGTCGGCCTTGACGCCAAGGCCCTTCCGCCCGGACACCTCGACGAACGGCCTGCGTGCGTCGTCCGCGTCGGCCGGCGGCGCGAATCCGAGCTCGCGCGCGGTGGCGTGCGACAGTGCGACCATCTCGTACGAGAAATGGGTGAGCCGTTCGGCCTCGGCCGGATGGCCCACGGCGACGAGGGCCTGCTTGAGCAGCTTCTGCAGGTACGACTGGCGGACGTCGATGACGTTGTAGGTGGCCGCGGCGGCGCCGAACGGCGGGTGAGGCCCGGTCGCGGCGTGGGCGTCGCTCGTCGTCGCCCAGAGGATCTCGCCGTTCGCCCGCGTGGCGAAGTGCCGGTACTCGAAGTCCCGGCCGAGCACGCCCGACTTCCAGAACTGATACGCCATGTCCTTGCCGACATAGGTGACCGTGCCGTTGGATCGCACGATCACCTTCTCGCGCTGTTCGGCGTCTTCGTCGGTCCCGGCATCCGGCGCCGCGTCGGCCTCGTCGTCGATGGTCATCACCCAGCAGCCGGCCAGGCGCCCTTCGGTCTGCAGGAAGATCGCGCCCCGTTCCTGGAGCACCTCGAACGCGCGTGCCCAGAACCGGAGCCGCAGGATGTCGCCTTCCCACGTCAGCAATTCGTAGTCGATGTTCAACCGGGCCATCGTCTTCAGGTGGCACCGGACGATGCGGTCCGCCACGAAGGCGCCGAGCGCGGCGGCCGGATCCGTGCCGTGCTCCACGTCGTGAAGCGTCCGCCTGCGAATCTCGAGCCGCGTCTCGTCCTGCTCGTACCACTCGGTGACGCGCGCGTAGAGGTCCCAGCAGTAGTAGTCGAAGCGCTCGCGATCGGCCAGCGCACGGACGGCAGGCAGGTCCAGCTTCTCGATCTCGCGGAAGCCGACGACGACATCGGCCACCTGCACCCCGGTGTCGTCGATGTAATTCTGCACCTCGACGGGCGTGCCGCGAAAGCGGAGCACGCGCACGAGCGTGTCGCCGAGCGCCGCGTTCCGCAGGTGCCCGATGTGCGCTGCCTTGTTCGGGTTGATGGCCGTATGCTCGACGATGGTCTTGCCGGTGTGGACCGGAGGCTCGGGAAGACCGGCGCCGATGCCGAGGCGGGTCAGGAGGAACGGCTTGCGCTGGACGAAGACGTTCAGGTAGCCGTTGGGTGCCGCCTCGACGCGAGCGATGCCAGGGACCTCGCCCATCTTCGCCGCGAGATCCTGGGCGATTGCCCGAGGCGCTTTGCGCAGGCGCCGCGCGAGGTCGAATGCCACGGGCGTGCCGAGGTCTCCCAGCGCGCGGTTCGGCGGGGTTTCGATCGCAATCGTGACGTTCGCGTCGTCGCCGAGATCGTAGGTCTCGGCAAGAATCGCGCGCACACGGTGCTCGAGAGCGTCGTGCAGGGGCAGAATCATTCGCGTGTCGGTTCGTTGACTCGACCGCAGCGGTGCAGTTACGCTAACGCGTCACGAGCGGTCGATGCGGGCCATGTCCGCGGGTACTTGGCATTCTACAGTGATCAGAGGACATGGTTGACGCCGGAATTGGCCGCCTCCTCATCGCCAGCCTCCACCAGGGCGTTGCCGACGTGTCACCGACCCGGCTGCCGTTCTATGAGGACTGGCTGAGCCCGACCGGTCTCCGCGAAGGGCGCATGGGCCTGGCGCCCCTGGGCGCCGTCCTGAGCTTCCTGCACCGCGAGATCGCGCCCGACAACGAGCGCATCCCGGATCGCGCCGGCTACTGCGCCGCGGACTGGACCTGCCAGGCGCACGACGGATTCAAGATGCGGCTCACGCGGAAGAGGGCCCTCGCGAGCCGCACGCGGTCGGCACTCAGGCTGGGCAAAGCACTGGTGATCGAGACCATCGGCAACTCCAGGGTCACGACCGAACTCCACGGGCAGGCCGGGATCGTTGTGATCCACTCGGCGCTCTTCGACTATCTCCGCGAACCATCGGCGACGCCCATGCGCCGCTACTATGCGGCGGCCTTTGCCGAGGTGCTGCGGCGCTTCGATGTGGAAGCCATTGTCGAGCCGGACAGCTCGGTCGGGGGCTGCCGGCTCGTCGTGACGATCGTCGGCGAGAAGCCCCCGTCGCAGGCTATCTTTGACGTGACATGAGGCTCATTGCCGCCGCTGCCGCCGGGATCGCTCTGTTCGCCCCTGGTCCCGCCGCGGCCCAGGTGCCGGCCGATGCCGTCATCGTGGTCCTGCCGCTCGAGAACCCCTCGGGAGAGCCGCGACTGCACTGGCTGCGCGAAGGCATGGCCGCGCTCATCGTCGACATCCTCGAAGGAGCCGGCGCCAACGTGGTGTCGCGCGAGGAACGCGTCCTCGCGTTCGAGCGGCTCCAGTTCCCGGCGTCGGCCTCGCTCAGCCGCGCGTCAACCATCAAGGTCGGACAGGCCGTCGGCGCCACGGTGGTGGTGTCAGGACGGCTCGCCCTTGACGGGGAGGACCTGAGCACGACGGTGCGCGCCATCCGCCTGGACGAGGGGCGACTGCTGCCGGAAGTGGCAGACCGGAGGCGCGCCGCCGACCTGTTCGCGGTTCCTCCCGCGCTCGGACGAGGGCTTCTCGGAGACGTGAGCACCGACTGGGAGCCGCCTCCCTCGATGGCCGCTTTCGAACAGTATGTCAAAGGCCTCACCGCCGACTCGACCGAAGGGCAGCAGGCGCTCTTCGAGCAGGCGCTCGCAACTGCCCCTTCGTTCGTCGCCGCGCGCATGGCCTTGTGGAAGCTGCACAGCGATGAGGGCGATCACGCCGCGGCCCTCGCCGCCGTGACGGGTGCCGGCCCCGATGTACCGCTCGGCGTCGACGCGCAGTATGCGACGGCGCTCTCGCAGATCCGGCTCGAGCGCTACGACGACGCCTTCTCGACGCTCGCGATGATGCAGCGCGACGAGCCGCTGCCTGCCGTCGCCAACGCGCTTGGCGTGGTGCAACTGCGGCGAGGTTCCTCTCCGCAGACCGGCGGGCCGGCGTACTACTTCCACCAGGCCAGCGAGCTCGACAAGTCCGCGTCGGACTACTTCTTCAATCTCGGCTACGCCTACTGGCAGGACAGGGATGCGGCGGCCGCGATCTACTGGCTCCGCGAAGCCGTGCGTCGCGATCCGGCGGACGGCGACGCGCACTTCGTGCTCGCGACGGCGCTCCAGCAGACCGGCGCGCAGCCCGAAGCGACGCGCGAGCGTGAACTGGCCCGCAAGCTGTCGTCGAGGTGGGAGCGCGCCGCGAACGACGTGGTTCCTTCGGGGCTCGAACGCCTCGACGACCGCCTTGGCCACGCGGCCGCGTTCGTCGACACCATCGTCATGACCGCCAGTCAGCGCGATCAGGAGGCGCTCGCGCGGTTTCACCTCGATGCCGGCCGTCGTGCCTACGACAAGGCCGCGGATCGGGAAGCCGAACGCGAGCTGCGCCGTGCCCTCTATCTCTCGCCCTACCTTGGGGATGCGCACGTGCTCCAGGCACGTATCTGCCTTCGCGGCGGGCGGATCGAAGAAGCCATCGAAGCCTTGAAGATTGCCATCTGGAGCGAGGAGACCGCAGAGGCCCACGTGGCGCTCGCCGAGGCCTACCTCGAGCTCGGGAACCCCGGCAGTGCGCGTGCCGAGGTCGACCGCGCTCTGGTCCTGGAGCCCCGCCATGCGGGAGCCCTGGCGCTCCGATCGCGCCTTTCCGGCGCCGGATAGTGCTAAAATCTGGCCTGTCAGACGCTTATGGCCACAACAGCACCCGACGACGGCTTTCGTGAGATCCAGCTGAACGGAAAGCAGCTGGTGTTCCTGTTCATGGCAGTGACCGTGGTGTCGGTGGTGATCTTCCTCTTCGGCGTCCTCGTGGGACGCGACGTCGGGGCGCGAACCGCCCTGGCCGCGAGCGAAGAGGCGGTCGGCGGCATCGCGGCCCTGTCGGAGGATGATCCTCCGCCGCCTCCTGCGGCGGCGCCAGGTGCTTCGGGCGCACCGACGACGAGCGGTGAAGTCCTGACCTATGCCGAGCGGCTGGGTGAGGGCGTGCCGACGTCGCGCGACCTGCGCAAGGACCCGGAGCCGCCAGCGCCCAGGCCCCCTGCGGCGGAGTCGCCCGTGCCTGCGCCGGCCGCTCCTGCACCCGCGACGCCGGCGCCCGCGCCTCCCACGACCCCCGAAAGGGCTTCTGCCACCGCCGCCGCGGCGGCTGCCGCTCCAGGTGAGCCGACCGGCCCGGGCTTTGCGATTCAGGTCGCGGCGCTCAGGGAACGGAGCGAGGCCGACGCAGTCGCCAGGCGCCTCATCGGCAAGGGCTACCAGGCCTATGTGATGGCGCCGGTCGGCACGTCGCCGTCGATGTTCCGCGTGCGCGTCGGCAAGTTCAAGGAACGCCGCGAGGCAGACAACGTGGCGGCCCGGCTGCAGAAGGAAGAGCAGTTCAAGCCCTGGATCGTGCGCTAGCCCTCCTCTCCGGCGCGCTGCTGGCGCTCTCGTTTCCCCGCTACGGCCACGGCGCCGTGGGGCTCATCGCGCTTGCCCCGCTCTGGGTCGCCGTGTCGGGGTGGCGCGGCCGTGCCGGCGTATTGCCCGGTGCGTCCTTCCGGCGCGGGTTCGGCCTCGGTCTCATCACCGGCATCGTCCATTTTGCAGGGACGGTCTACTGGACGGGCGACACCGTGCGCACGTTCGGCGGCCTGCCGCTTCCGGTCGCGGTCGTGACCGCCTTTCTCCTCGTCTTCTACATGGCGCTCTTCGTCGCGTTCGCCGCCGGCGTGACGGGCGTCCTCGTTCGTCGCCTTGGCTGGGCGGGCCTCCTGCTCGGCCCCGCCGCCTGGGTGGGCTTCGAATACCTGCGCGGTCAGTTGTTCGGCGGCTTTCCGTGGATTCCGCTGGGCAACACGATGGTGACGCTCCTCCCGGTCGCCCAACTGGCCAGTCTCGGCGGCGTCTATCTGCTCTCGCTCTTCGTGGCGCTCATCAACGCGGGCCTTGCGGTCGCGATCGTGACCGCCGGCCGCCTGCAGCGGAACGCCGCCGTCGCCACCATTGCGCTGCTTGTCGTCGCGTCGGTGTGGGGCGGGCAGCGCCTGGCCGCCAACTCGCTGGTCGAACAGGGGACGCCCGTGACGGTCGGCCTGGTGCAGGCCAACATCCCGCAGCAAGACAAGTGGAACCCCGAGCGGGCGGGCGACATTGTCGATCGCTATCTCTCGCTCACGCGCGATGCGGTGTCGCGCGGGGCGGAGGTCGTCATCTGGCCGGAGTCGGCGACGCCGTTCTACTTCGACGAGGAGCCGGCCGGCCAGGCGGTCGTGCGCGGCCTCGTGCGCTCGACCGGAGCGCCGCTCCTCTTCGGCACCGACGAGGTGGAGCACGGCGAGACGACGCGGTTCTTCAACTCGGCGTTCATGCTCGACTCGGCGGGCGCCACCGCCGCCGTGTACCGCAAGATGCACCTGGTGCCGTTCGGCGAGTACGTCCCGTTCAAGAACCTGCTGTTCTTCGTGGGGCCGCTCGTCGAATCGGTATCGGATTTCTCTCCCGGGGAGCGGGTGACGATGCTGCCGGTCCTGGGGCACATGATGAGCACGGCCATCTGCTACGAAGTGACCTACCCCGAGCTGATGCGTGAGGCCGTCCGGCAGGGCAGCGAGCTCCTGACGACGATCACCAACGATGCGTGGTACGGCGAATCGTCGGCGCCCTTCCAGCACTTCGAGATGGCGGCGATGCGCGCGATCGAACAGGGCCGCTACCTCGTTCGCGCGGCCAATACGGGGATCACCGGGATCGTGGATCCGTATGGCCGGGTCCTGGCCCGCACGCCGCTCGGCGAGACCACGGTCGTCGTCGGCGAAGCGCGTTTCGTGCAGGCCCGTACGCTCTATGCCACAATGGGAGATCGCGTCGCCCACGCCGCCGTCGTGCTGACGGCGCTCGCGTGGGCGGCCGCACGCAGGAGATCATGGCGTTCGCAACCGAAGAACTGATCCGTCGCTCCACCGATCTCGTCGCCCGGGCTGGCAGCCTGCGGAGCTATCTTTGACGAGCGACATCCGACCGACGAGCTCGCGCGGATAGAGGCGCAGGTCGCCGCGCCCGACTTCTGGAACAACCAGGCCGAAGCCCAGGCCCTGCTCAAGCGCCGCCAGCGCCTGAGCGAGGATGCGGAGCTCCGCGACGCGCTCGGCACGCGCATCGACGACATGGCCGTGCTCGTCGAGTGGGCGCAGGCCGGCGAAGACGTGGCCGGCGATCTCGCCGCCGCGCTCGACGCGCTCGAGGCGCAGGTCGAGGCCGCCGAAATCAAGAAGATGCTGGGCGGCGAGCACGATGCCGCCAATGCGATCGTGTCCATCCACCCCGGCGCCGGGGGCACCGAGTCGCAGGACTGGGCGGCGATGCTGCTCCGCATGTACGTCAAGTGGTCCGAACGGCGCGGATTCAAGCGCGCCGTGCTGGACTACCAGCCGGGCGACGAGGCGGGTCTCAAGAGCGTCACCTTCACCCTGACCGGTGAGTATGCGTTCGGCCTCATGTCGGCCGAGGCCGGCGTGCACCGCCTCGTGCGCATCTCGCCGTTCGACCAGGCCGCACGGCGGCACACCTCGTTCGCGTCGGTGTACGTCTGGCCCGAAATGGACGACGACATCGAGATCGAGATCGAGGACAAGGACCTGCGCATCGACACCTACCGGTCGAGCGGCGCCGGCGGCCAGCACGTCAACGTCACCGACTCCGCCGTACGCATCACGCACCTGCCGACGGGCATCGTCGTCTCGTGCCAGAACGAGCGCTCGCAGCACAAGAACCGCGACGTGGCGATGAAGGTGTTGAAGGCGCGGCTCTACGACCTCAAGGTCAAGGAGCAGCAGAGCAAGCTCGACAACATCGGCGGGGTGAAGAAGGACATCGCGTTCGGATCGCAGATCCGCAGCTACGTGCTGCAGCCGTACCAGATGATCAAGGACCACCGCACGAAGTACGAAGAGGGGAACGTGCAGAAGGTCCTCGACGGGGACCTCGACCCGTTCATCAAGACGTACTTGATGCAGAAGGCGTCGGGAACGCTCGGCGCGCCGTCGGACGCCGACGACTGACGGCCGGACCCGCCGTCCCTCTTACCAGTTGGGGCGGGCGGGCTGCGTCCCCGCGAGGAACGCTTCCGTCACCACGTTGGTCGACCCTTCGGTCACCGGCTCACCCGTCGTCCGGTCCACGGCCATGAAGACGATGTTGCCCGGCGGCTCGAAGGCGGGCGAATTCTCCCTGTCGCCCCGGAGCTCCAGGTACTCCCGCATGAAGTCCATCCAGATGGGGAGCGCGGCCGTCGTGCCGGTCTCGTTCGGTCCGATCGGCTTCTTCTCGTCGTAGCCGACCCAGACGCCCACGGTGATGTCCGGATCGAAGCCGACGAACCACGCATCGGTGTAGTCGTCGACCGTGCCGGTCTTGCCGGCCAGCGGCCATTCGAGGGCGTTGGCCGCGGCGCCCGTTCCGCGCAGGACGACGCCCCGCAGCAGGTTCGTCATCACGTACGCCGTGTCGGCGCGGATCGCGTCGCGCGGAGTCGGACGGCCTTCCTCGACGAGCGCGCCTTCGCGGTCCGTGATGGACAGCACCGAGTAGGGCTGCATGCGGATGCCGTGGTTCGGGAACGCCGAGAACGCGCTCGTCATCTCGATGAGCGTGGCCTCCTGCGCGCCGAGCGCTGTCGAGAGAAACGGGCGGAACTCCTCGGGGAAGCCGAACTTGCGCGCGTACGCCACCACCTGCGCGGGCCCCAGCATGTCCATGACCTTGACGGCCGGGACGTTGCGCGACTGCTCGAGGGCATGGCGCAGCGTCATGGGGCCCTGGAACTTCCGGTCGTAGTTGCCTGGCGTGTAGGGGGGCTGCCCGGCACCGGCGTTGAACGAGGTCGGCTCGTCGACCAGGATCGTCGTCGGCGTGAGTCCGCGATCGATGGCGGCCGTGTAGAGGAGCGGCTTGAAGGTGGATCCCATCTGGCGGTGCGCCTGGGTCGCGCGGTTGAACTTGCTTCGCGCGAAGCTGAAGCCGCCGACCATGGCGATCACCTGGCCGGTGCTGTTGTCCACCGCGACGAGTGCGCCTTCGAGGGCGGGGGGCTGTTCGAGCGTCACCTCCGCCGTGCCGGCGCCCTCGTCAATCGTCACGAGCGCCACCTCGACGAGATCGCCGACCTTGACGAGCCCGGAGGCCGAGGGCCGACGCGTCCACTGCACGCTGGCTCTCGTGAGTTCGGCGGTCAACGGGCCCATGCGCACGCGCGTCGACGAGGGATCGGTGGCGGTCACGACCGCCGGGACGATGTCGCCCGCGTGCATGGGGCGATTCCACCGGTCGTGATGGAACCCGTCGAGCGTGTGCTTCTCGGCCAGGACGTTTCGCGCCGGCTTGCGGAAGACCGTGCGCCGCTTGTCGATGCGGCGCAGACCGCGATCGATGGCGCGGTTCGCGGCCAGCTGCACGGGCACGTCGAGCGGCGTGCGAACGGTGAGCCCACTCTCGTAGAGCGCCGTCGCACCGTATTTCGTCTCCAGGTACTTCCGCACTTCCTCCACGAAATAGGGCGCGATGGTCGGGCCCTGCGAGGGGTCGCCCCGCGTCACGAGGGGCCTGGCGATCGCGGCCCGGGCTTCCTCGTCGCTGATGAAGCCCTCTTCGGCCATGCGGCTCAGGGTGTAATTGCGGCGGCGCAGCGCGGCATCGGGATTGACATACGGACTCTGCCGCTGATTGCCCTGCAGGATGCCCGCGATCATGGCGGCTTCGCCAACGTCGAGCTCCCTGGCGGGCTTGCGGAAGTACATCTGCGCGGCAGCTTCGACGCCGTAGGCGCCGTGGCCGAAGTACATCTGGTTGCAGTACATCGTGAAGATCTCTTCCTTCGTGTACCGCTTCTCGATCTGGAGCGTGAGCAGCACTTCCTTCACCTTGCGCTCCCACGTCTTCTCGTCCGTCAGGAACAGCTTCCGCGCGAGCTGCATCGTCAGCGTGCTCGCACCGGCACGGCGTCCGGTCATCACGTTGTTCACGGCGGTCCGGATCACGCCGGTCGGGCTCAGCCCGAAGTGCGTGAAGAAGCCGGAGTCCTCGGCAGCCAGCACGGCGTGGCGCATCTGCTCGGGGATCTCCTCGTAGCGCAGCACGACGCGCCGCTCGACGGCGAACTCGCCGACGAGCGCACCGTCGCGGCCGAGGACCCGCGTAATCGTGTTGGGCGAATAGCCGTCGAGCGCGCTCACGCGCGGCAGGTCGTCGGAATAGGCGAAGAGCACGCCGCTCAGCGTGCCAAGGAGCGCGGTGGCGACGAACAGGCCGACGACCACCGCGTGCCGCGCGTATCGGACCACGACTTTCATCGGGGCTCTCGCCTTCCCGGGGAGGGTGGTGGAGTCGCCGGCGTCACCACGACGCCAGGACGGCTGACGGACATGCCGCGGGTCTGGCCGCCAACCACCGGAGGCGGCGGCGAGGGCGGCGAGGGCGGCGCGATCACGAGCGGGGGCAGTTCGGGCCGCGGCGGCGCGTGCCGCGACGGCGCGGCTGGCGGAGACGGCGGAATGACGGGGATGTCGAGCCCGCGCGGCCCGAAGCGGGCCGGTGACGAGTCGCGGCCAGGCGTTGAGAAGCGCGGCTTTTCGGGCGCGTACGGGTCACGCCGATGATGCCCGCCGTAGCCAGGAGCAACAGGATAGGCGGGGTAGTAGCCGGAGCCGACATACGCCCCTGGTCCGATGTAGATGCCCTCGCCGGTGGCGTACGCAGACGGCGCCGTCGGCTGGGGCGCGGATGCGATGCCCGGATGCGGATCCCTGGGACCCGGGATGGTGACCAACGCGGCTCGCGCCAGCCGCGCCTCGGACCATTGCCCGAAAGGATCGTCGCGCTCGGGCGTGAACGTGGTGGGCACCGGCGTTCCGCTTCCGTCGAAGATGATCGCGCGCTCGCGTGCGCCGAGGACGGCGCTCCCTTGCGAGCCGTCGATCTCCGCACGCCCGGCGCTGACGCTCACGAGCAGGTGACGGCGGATTGGATCCGTCAGGATCATGTACGCGCCGCCGGGCGCCACTCTGGCAGCCGCCAGGGGCAACCCAATGCGCGTCCATGGCGCAATCGATGCGGTGCGAATCGCGACGCGGCCCTGACGCACGATCAGCCGGCCCGACGCGTCCACCTGCACATCGGTATAGACGTCGAGGTGAACGAGAGCGCCGTCGGGGAGCACGAGCTCCGCACGGCCGGACTGCGCATGGACGCCGTCGCGATCCACGAAGACCACACCTTCCGTGTGGGTGACCCGTTCGGCGGCCACGGCCGGCGCCGCGACCACGGTCAAGGCAAGTACGGCAGTGAGGCGGCTCCGGGGCATGTGTGACCTCTTGGCAAGCGGCAACTTCCAGTATAGCAAGGGTTTGTCATCCGATGGACCGACCCGTGGCCGGTACAGATTGCCGTCACTTGACCCGATTCTTGACAGTTAGTCACTCAGATTAAATACTAAGGCCATGAGCAAAATCATCGGTATCGATCTGGGTACGACGAATTCGGTGGTGGCCGTCATGGAGGGCGATCAGCCGACCGTCATCCAGAACGCCGAGGGCAGTCGCCTGACGCCTTCGGTCGTCGCGTTCAGCAAGGCAGGTGAACGCCTCGTCGGCCAGGTCGCCAAGCGCCAGGCCGTGACGAATCCCGAGAACACCGTCTTCTCGATCAAGCGGTTCATGGGCCGCCGCTACGACGAAGTGAGCGAGGAGATGAAGATGGTCCCCTACCGCGTGGTCAAGGACGCCGACCGCGTAGCCGTCGCGATTACCGCCGGCGGCAAGGACGAGAAGCTGGCCCCGCCGCAGATTTCGGCGATGGTGCTGCAGAAACTCAAGCAGGCCGCGGACGACTACCTCGGAGAGAAGGTCACGAAGGCCGTCATCACGGTTCCGGCCTACTTCAACGACGCGCAGCGCCAGGCGACCAAGGAAGCCGGCCAGATTGCCGGCCTCGACGTGATGCGCATCGTCAACGAGCCGACGGCCGCCGCGCTGGCCTACGGCCTCGACAAGAAGAAGGACGAGACGATTGCCGTCTACGACTTCGGCGGCGGCACCTTCGACATTTCGATCCTCGAGGTCGGCGAGGGCATCGTGGAGGTGAAGTCGACCAACGGCGACACGCACCTCGGCGGAGACAACCTGGATCAGAAAGTCATCGAATGGATCATCGATGAGTTCCGGAAGGAAGAGGGCATCGACCTCGGCAAGGACCGTATGGCGCTCCAGCGGCTGCGCGAAGCCGCCGAGAAGGCGAAGATGGAGCTCTCCTCGGTGATGGAGACCGAGATCAACCTGCCGTTCATCACGGCCGACGCGACCGGGCCGAAGCACCTGGCGCGCAAGCTGACGCGTGCCAGGTTCGAATCGCTCGTGGAAGATCTGCTGCAGCGAACCGTCGGGCCGACGCGCCAGGCCCTGAAAGACGCCGGCGTCGACAACTCGAAGATCGACGAGGTGGTGCTCGTCGGCGGGTCCACGCGCATCCCGCGCGTGCAGGCCATCGTCAAGGAACTGTTCGGCAGGGAGCCGCACAAGGGCGTCAACCCCGACGAGGTCGTGGCGGTCGGGGCGGCCATCCAGGCCGGCGTGCTGTCGGGCGACGTGAAGGATCTGCTGCTGCTCGACGTGACGCCGCTCTCGCTCGGCATCGAGACCCTCGGCGGCGTGATGACGACGCTCATCCCGCGCAACACGACGATCCCCTCGCGCAAGAGCGAGGTGTTCTCGACGGCGGCCGACAACCAGACGAGCGTCGAGGTGCACGTGATGCAGGGCGAGCGTCAGCTCGCGCGCGACAACCGGACACTCGGGCGCTTCCACCTCGAGGGTATCCCGACGGCCCCGCGTGGCGTTCCGCAGATCGAGGTCACGTTCGACATCGACGCCAACGGCATCGTCAACGTGTCGG
>CAZJBN010000033.1:15102-35913 GCA_964543955.1 uncultured Bifidobacteriaceae bacterium | reverse complement strand
CACTGGAACGGGTTTTGATGCTGTGTGTCAGGCACCCATCGGTCGACGCCTGCGTGGCCGGCGGAAGGGATGCATCGCACCGCCGGGCTGGGGCTCGCACCGCCGGCAGCAGCACTGACCTCAGCGAGAAGGAGCATTGAACCCATGAGCACTCTTGTAGCAGTCGTGTTCGACGATCAGGCCACGGCATTCGACATGCGCGCCGCGCTCATCAAGATGCAGAAGGAGCATCTCATCGAGCTCGAGGACTCGGTGGTCGTCACGCGAGACCAGAAGGGCAAGATCAGACTGGACCAGGCCGTGAACCTGACGGCGGCTGGCGCAGTCGGCGGCGGCTTCTGGGGCATGCTGATTGGGCTGATCTTCCTCATGCCGCTCTTCGGCTTCGCCGTCGGCGTTGCCTCGGGCGCGCTGTCGGGCAAGTTCGCGGACATCGGTCTGGACGACAAGATGATGAAGGACATCGGACAGTCGTTCGCGCCCGGATCGTCGGCGCTGTTCCTCCTGGTCCGCCAGGCCACGACCGAGAAGGTCCTCGACGGCCTCAAGCCGTACCTGAGCAAGGGCAAGCTGTTCAAGACCTCGCTCAGCGCTGACGACGAGGCGGCGCTCCAGGCCGCGATCTCGTCGGCGGCCTGATCGACGGAGACACACACGAACAACCGGCACGCCGTGCCGGACGCGGTCATCTCGAGCCTCGCCCGCATCGGGCGGGCGAGCCGAGTCCGCGGACTCTGGTGTCGGAGGACATGTCGATGAGGGACGTCGCGGGCCAGCCAATCGAATTGACGGTGGAATACGCTGCGCCTCAGGCCGTTCGGAGCGGCGTGCTGGTGGTTGGCGCCTTCGCGGACGGAACGCTCCCTCCATCGTCTCAGGCCATCGACGATGCTTCGAACGGGCGCCTCTCGGCGGTGATGAAGCTGGGCGACCTCGCAGAGAAGCCGGGGACGACGCTCCTTCTGCACGAGGTCCCGGGCGTCTCTGCCGGCCGCGTTCTCCTCGTCAGCCTCGGCCGGACCGACAAGTTCGGCGACCGCGCCTTTCGCGCCGCGCTCTCCGGCGCGGCCGGCGTGCTGGCCGGCGGCGCCGCACGTGACGCCGCGGTGGCCCTCGCCGACGTCGATGTGCCCGGCCGATCGGCCGCCTGGCGCCTGCAGCAGGCCGGCTTCCTGCTGCTCGACGGCGCCTATCGCTACGACGCGCCGCGTGCGGCGAATGCGGGGACCAGGCCGCCACAGGGCGCGCGCAGGATCACGCTGCTCCTCGCCGGGAAGAGCGCGCCGGAGCTCGAAGCCGCCGCCCGTCGCGGACAGGCGATTGCCGAAGGTGTCGCGCTGGCGAAGACGCTCGGCAACCTGCCCGGGAACGTCTGCAACCCGGCGTATCTGGCCGAGACGGCCCGGGCGCTCGGCAAGGAGTACACCTTCGACGTCGAGGTGCTCGAACGCGAAGACATGAGGAAGCTCGGCATGGGCTCGGCACTGGCCGTGGGCCAGGCGTCCGCGCAGCCGTGCAAGTTCATCGTCATGCACTACGACGGCAGCCCCGTGAAGACGGACCAGCCGGTCGTCCTCGTCGGCAAGGGCGTGACCTTCGACACCGGCGGCATCTCGCTCAAGCCCGGTGCGGCGATGGACGAGATGAAGTTCGACATGTGCGGCGCCGCCAGCGTCTTCGGGGCGCTCGACGTGTGCGCACGGCTGAAGCTCCCGATCGAGGTGGTGGGCATCGTCCCCGCGTTCGAGAACATGCCGGGCGGAAACGCCACGCGGCCCGGCGATGTCGTGACATCGATGTCGGGCCAGACCATCGAGATCCTGAACACCGATGCCGAGGGCCGGCTGATCCTGGCCGACGCCCTCACGTATGCCGAGCGTTTCGAGCCAGCCTCCGTCATCGACGTCGCGACGCTGACCGGCGCGTGCGTGATCGCGCTCGGGCACGTCGCGAGCGGCCTGTGTGCCAACGACGACGAACTCGCCGAGGAGCTGCTCGACTGCGGCGCCGAGACGGACGACCGCGCCTGGCGTCTCCCGATGTTCGAGGAGTACCAGGATCAGCTCGAGAGCAACTTCGCCGACATGAGCAACCTCGGCGGGCGCCCGGCCGGCGCCATCACCGCGGCGTGCTTCCTCTCGCGCTTTGCCCGTGCCTACAAGTGGGCGCACCTCGACATCGCCGGGACCAATGCGCTCTCGGGTGCGGCCAAGGGCGCGACGGGCCGGCCCGTGCCTCTGCTGTCCGAGTTCCTCATCCGCCGGGCCGCGCAGGGTGCCGGGCAGAGCTGAGCCATCACGACCGGACAGGGGCGGCATGCCAGACCGCGCGTGCGGCCTGTTCAGAACGGCCAGAACACGGGAACGAGCAATACCCCGACCAGGCCGTAGAGCACGAGCAGCGGCAGCCCGAGCTTCCAGTAGTCACCGAAGCGGTAGCCGCCCGGCCCCATGACCATGAGATTCGCGGGCGTGGCCACGGGAGTCAGAAGCGCAGCCGCGGAAGTGACGGCGACCGACATCAGGACGGTCATCGGCGAGATCCCCATGGTCCCGGCCGCCGACAGTCCTATCGGGATCACAATCAGCGCCGTCGCCATGTTGCTGATCAGCTGACCGAGCACTGCCGTGAGGACGAACATCCCGCCGAGCAGCGCATAGGGTCCGTGGTCGCCGACCATCCCGATGAGGCTGTCGGCCATCAATCCCGCCGCGCCGGTCTCGATCATCGCCGCGGACAGGGCCATCATGCCGCCGACGAGCACGATGGTGTTCCACGCGATGCTGCGATAGGCCTGCTCCATCGTGAGGACGCCGAGCAGGACCACGGCAATGGCGGCAACGAGCGCGGCGATGGCTCCCGGGACCGCGCCTGTAATGAGGAGCACGATCATCCCGATGAGGACGGCCACCGATCGCGACGCGCCAGGCCCGAAGGCCACGGCCTGCCGGCGGATCTGGTCCGGGTGATCGATGACGCGCACGTCCGGGTCCGATAGATGGCGGTCGAGTGCCTCCCACGTGCCCTGCAGGAGCAGGGTATCGCCAGCCGCCAGCTCGACCTCTCCGGAGAGCTCCTCGCCCTTGCGCTGGATCGCCATCATCACCAGATCGCCGCTCTCGGTGACCATTCCCGGAAACGCCTTCTCGCCAATCAACCCGGATCGAGGCGCGATCACCACTTCGGCGACACCGGCCGTTCGCGTCAGGAGGGTGCCCGGCGCCGCCCTGACGCCGTACTGGGCCGCCAGCGTCGCCGCATGGTTGCTGAAGTCGCGCGAAATCGACTTGGGAGTCCGGTTCGGCAGCAGCCGCTCCCCGAAGAGGACGATGATGGCGATCGTCCCGATCACGAGGGGCACTCCGACGAGCCCGAACTCCAGGTAGCCAATCGGCCCGATGCCGGCGTCGACGGCCGCGTCGGCAATGATCACGTTGACGGGTGTTCCCGTCAGGGCGAGCAGTGATCCGGCATGCGCGCCGAAGGCGAGTGGCATCAGGAGCTGCGAGGGCGACCAGCGCAGGCGGATGGCCATCACCACGACCACAGGCATCAGCGCGGCCACCGACGCGTTCACGGTGATGAGCGCCGTGACCAGCGCGACGAGCACCAGCGTGTAGCACATCACGCGCGTGCGGCCCTCACCGGCCCCATTGAGCAGCTGCTGGCCGGCCCACGCCGTGACGCCTCCGACATCGAGCGCTTCGGCGACGACGAACAGCGCGGCGATGAACATCACCGTCGGGTCGCCAAAGCCGGCCATGGCCTGGCCAAGCGTCAGAACCCCCGTGGCCCACAATACGATCGGCGTGATCAGCGCGACGATCGCGACCGGCAGCCGATCCCAGATGAACACGACCACCACGGCCGCCAGGACGGTGAACGTAATCGCGATGTCACTCATAGGTCACGAAGCACTCCACGCCTTCTCCATCGACATGCGCAGGTCGCCGATCACGCGCACCTGGGCCATGATTCCGAGCACGACGAGGGCGAGGTAGAGGACGTACCACCACCACTGGTCGTCGATGACGACTGGCGTCGCGGCGTTGGCGAAGTCGGCCACGGTCACGACGCCGAGGAGCAGCATCAGCCCCGTCACGATCGCGCTGGCGCCGGCCGTCGCGCCGAGGACGACCAGCAGCATCATGGGCAGGTTCGCGATCATGGCCGCCATCGCCAGCACGGCGCCGAGGACGACGCCGGCCAGGACGAGGATCCAGCTCCAGGTGATGTTGAGCGCCACCATCAGGCTCGCGCCGAGCGCGAAGCCCACCGACGCCATCGCGAGCACGACCGCAACGGCGTAGTACAGGTAGGCCAGCGCGGCAAAGACGACCGCCGTGACGAATCCGACGAGCCAGGCGAGCGTGGTCTGCAGGAAGCCGTCGCCCGTGATCGAGGCGATGAGCCCCGCGCCCGCGGCGAATCCGACGAACGCCCCCCATACGGGGATGAGCAGGCGGAACGCCAGCGCTCCTCGAAAGCAGAAGAGCGCGCCGGCGACGATGGCGAACAGGCCGAAGAAGAAGTTCTCCATGGCTCGTGTGTCTCCTTCACATGGGTTCGGTCACGGAGTCGCGACCGGATACCCGGGTCCGAGCGGGATGCCGAGCATGAACCAGAGCATGAAGAACAGGATCCACGTGATCGCGAGGATCACCGTGTAGGGCAGCATCAACGCCACGACCGTGCCGATGCCGGCGTCCTTCTGATACTTCTGCGCGATCGTGACGACAAAGGGCAGGTAGACCATCAGCGGCGTGATGATGTTGACCGGCGAATCGCCGATGCGGTACGCCGCGAACACCGTCTGCGGGGCCACGCCGAGCCGCGCGAAGAGCGGGATGAAGACCGGCGCGAAGATGGCCCACTTGGGCAGCGCACCCGGCAGGATCACGTCGAGCAGGAGGATGACCACCGTCATGCCGATGAGCAGCGGGAGCGCGCCGATGCTGGCCTGCTCCAGTGCGTCGGCCATCACGATGGCCGCCACGCGCGGCATGTTGCTGTAGTTGAAGAAGGCGATGAACTGGCTGATCATCAGGAACATGAAGATGAGGGCCCCGAGGGTGCCCAGCGTCTTCGTCCCCGCCGCGATGACATCGTTCTTCGTCTTGAACGTGCCCGCGCCGAAGCCATAGCAGACCCCGGAGATCAGGAAGATCAGGAAGATGATGAAGAGCAGGCTGTCCAGCAGGGGCGAGCTCGTGGCGCCTTCCGGCGATCGGAGCGGGGCGCCCGCCGGCAGGGTGATGAGCAGGAGCACGGCGAAGACGGCAAGGAAGCCGTAGAGTGCGAACTTCAGGCCCCGTTTGTCCTGCGCCGCCAGGTCGCCCTCGCCTTCCGGCGACTCCTCGACGAAATCGCCGTGATACTCGCCCAGACGGGGCTCGATGATCCGCTCCGTCACGATGGTCGCGACGATGGCCATGACCACCGATGAGGCCACCATGAAGTAGTAATTGGCCGTCAGCGTCAGCGGAACCCCGCCGACGAGCCCGATCGCCTCGTTGGTGATCTCGTTCAGCATCGCGTCGGTGGGCGTGATGAGGATGTTCACCATGAAGATGCCGCCCACGGCGCCAAAGGCGGCGGCCATGCCGGCGAGCGGGTGCCGTTTGAGGCTCATGAATGCTGCGGCACCCAGCGGGATGAGAATCAGGTAGCCGGCGTCAGCCGCAATGCTCGAGAGCACGCCGACGAAGACGAGGATGAAGGTGAACCAGCGGCGCGGCGCCACCCGCACCAGCTTCCGGATGAGCGCTGCCATCAGGCCGGCATGCTCGGCGATGCCGGCGCCGAGCAGGGCGATGAAGGTGACGGCCATGGCGCCGAAGCCCTGGAAGTTCGCGACGAACCGCGTGAAGATGAACCGGATGCCCTCGGTCGTCAACAGGCTCTGCACCGGGATCGTCCGCTCGACGATCACGAACTCCTGCTCCTCCGACGAGACGGACAGACTGGGCTCGGAGGTGTCCTCGTAGTAGTCCGCCTGCACGGTCATCGGTAGTGGCTCGGCGATCTGCTCGGTGACGGTCACGCCCATCAGGTACAGGACGTGCGAGAGCACCATGACGAGAACGATCAGATACAGGAACATCAGCACCGGATGAGGCACCTTGTTCCCCATCTGCTCGACCCCGTCCAGGAACCGCTGCATCATCCCTCCGCCACCGCTCGCCGCCGCGCCTGTTTCTGGATTCGCCATGTTCGCTCCCGTGCCCGTGTCTGTCGTTCCTTCGTCACGCCATGCGGCAGGGCCGTCGCCGGCCGTCAGGCGTTCTTCCGTTCGTCTGCCGTTCGCGACGACTCAGCCGGTCCAGTCCACCGGGCTCTCCGCGTCGGCCTGATCCCTGGCTCCACCACGGCGTGCGGCCACTGCCGGCGCGGTCGCGTTGCTCCAGAGCTCGGCCAGCTCGATGCACATCGCGGTAGCCCGGCCCATGTCCTGCACGCTGACGAACTCGTGCGGGCCGTGAATGTTCTGCATCCCGGTGAACAGGTTCGGCGTCGGCACGCCCATCTCCGTGAGGCGCGATCCGTCGGTGCCGCCGCGAACGGGCACCGAGAACGGCTCGATGCCGACCTCGCGGCACGCCTGGCGAGCCAGCTCGATCGGACGCATGTCGTTCTCGAGCCAGTAGCGCATGTTGCGGTACTGCTCGCTGACCGTGCACGTAACCTGCGCGCGCGGCTCGGTCGCCTGGACGGCCGCGCAGACCTGTCTGAGGAGATCCGCGCGCTGCTCGAGGCCGTCACGCTCGAAGTCGCGGAGGATGAAATGGAGGTCGGCCGCAGCGGCACTCCCGCTCATCTGGTAGAGGTGGATGAACCCCTCGCGGCCATCCGTCGTCTCGGGCGTGAGCGTCACGTGAGGCAGCGTGTCGATGATCTTCGCCGCCAGGTGGAGGGCGTTGACCAGCTTGCCCCTGGCCTGGCCCGGATGGATCGACACGCCCTGCACGTGCACGTCGGCCTTGTCCGCCGAGAACGTCTCGTAGACGATCTCGCCTCGCTCGGCCCCGTCGAGCGTGTAGGCGACATCCGCCCCCAGATCCTCGGGCAGGTTCCGATGGACACCGCGGCCGATCTCCTCATCGGGCGTGAAGGCAATGCGAATCGGCCCGTGCGGCACCTCGGGATGCTCCAGCAGGTGACGCGCGACGGTCATGACGATCGCGACACCCGCTTTGTCGTCCGCCCCGAGGAGCGTCGTCCCGCTGGCCGTGACGATGTCCTCGCCGGTCTTGGCGGTCAGGTAGGGAAACGCCTGGGGTGAGAGCACCACGTCGGCATCGGGGAGCACGATGTCGCCGCCGTCGTACTGCCGATGCACGATGGGCTTGACGCCGGTGCCGCTGAACTGGGGTGCCGTGTCCACGTGCGCGAGAAAGCCAATCGTCGGAACGGCCGCCTTGACGGTCGCCGGAATCGTGGCCAGCACGACTCCGTAGTCGGTGAGCCTCACATCGGCCGCGCCGATGGAGGTCAGCTCACTGGCGAGCAATTCGAGCAGGACGAACTGTTTCTGCGTGCTTGGCGATGTCGGGGACTTCTCGTCGCTCTGCGTATCGAGCTGCGCATAGCGAAGGAAACGCTCCTCGACCTCGCGGTCGAAGTCGGAGCGGCCGGTCGGGGCGCCCCCGCGTGTCTTCGCACCAGGCTTTGTGGCCATTGGGACATGTCTCCAGTCCGGCCCTCTCTTGCGATTTGTATGCCGCCGCCGTTGTTGCCGGCTGCACCAGGAGTTCACGGGCACCAGCGGCGAGAAGGACGGTCCGGTGTCGCCCTCGGCGCATGCCGCGAGCCGGTGCCCACGCCCGGCGGTGATTTCCTCACGATCCGTCGTGGATTGCCCGTGGCACGTCCCGAATCGCTGTGACCGACTTGCTGGCGATTCACCGCTGGCGGCTCCTCTGGGCATCAACGATACGGACCTCGACTGCCCCGTCGCAGGCCCAGGGACGGGCGGCCCGGATTGTGCTTTCATCTGGGGCGGTTCCGGTCGTCGCGCGTCGACCATCCGTCGTTCACTGAGCCACCGACCGAGGTCGCGAGCTGTGAGCGGCTTACCGCCGAGGTCTGCGGTCTCGGACCGGTAATCACCAGCTTCATCAGGAATGTGCGGTCCGGGTACCGCAGGGAGATTCGCAGATGACTCGTGTCAACCCCGCACTGACCGGCGAGAGCCAGGCGATGGCGAAGATTGTCGACGGCCTGATGCCGCAGCTGACTGACGAACTGAAGCAGCTCGTGCGGATTCCCTCCATTTCCGAGTCCTCCTACTCGTCGGAACCGGTGCACGAAGCACACAGGCTCGTCGTCGATCTGCTCGAGGACGCCGGGCTCACCGAGGTCGAGACGCTCGATCTGCCGAACACGCATCCCATTGTCATCGGCGGGATTCCGGCGCCGCCGGGAGCGCCGACGGTGCTGTTGTACGGACACTACGACGTCGTGCCGCCCGGCGACGAATCGAAATGGGACTCGCCGCCGTTCGAGCCGACCGAGCACGACGGCGCCATCTTCGGACGCGGCGCGTCGGATTCGAAGGCGAACGTGATGGCGCACGTCGGCGCGCTCCGCGCCTTCAAGGGCAAGCCCCCCGTCGGGATCAAGGTCGTCATCGAGGGTCAGGAAGAGGTTGGCAGTGCCCTGAACACGTATCCGCCCGAGCACCCCGACCTGTTCCGATGCGACGCGATGGTCATCTGCGACATGGGCAGCGTCCGCCCCGGTGTGCCCACGCTGACGGTGGCGCTCCGTGGAATGGCCGTCGTGATTGTGGAAGTGAAGACGCTTGCCGGTCCCAAGCACAGCGGACAGTACGGCGGTGCGGCGCCAGACGCGCTGCTGACGCTCCTCCATGCCCTGACGACGCTGCACGACAAGGACGGCAACGTGTCGGTTCCGGGCCTGAGGCGCGAACCATGGACCGGCGCATCCTATACCGACGATGAGTTCCGGGAGCTGGCGGAGGTCGAGTCCGGTCGGCCGTTCATGGGCACTGGTGGTCTCGGCGAGCGGCTCTGGTCCGGACCGGCCATCACCGTGACGGGCATCGACGCGCTGTCGGTCGACAAGGCCGTCAACGCTGTCGTCCCCTATGCACGGGCGCGCCTCAGCCTGCGCGTCCATCCAGAGCAGGACGCCCGCGAAGGACAGGCTGCTCTCATCGAGCACCTCCGGAGCCTGAAGCCGTTCGGCATCCCGCTCGAGGTCACGGCCGGCGCCACGGGGAACGGCTTTGCTGCCAGGACGTCGGGAATTGCCTATGACGCGGCACGGGCGGCGCTCTCGACCGCCTGGGGCGAAGAGACCGTGAGCATCGCGACCGGGGGGTCGATCCCGCTGGTGATGGCGTTGCACACGGCGGTCCCCGAGGCCGAGATCCTGCTCCTCGGCGCCACCGACGGATTCAGCAACATCCACGCCCCGAACGAGCGCGTGCGACTGGACGAGTTCCGGAACACCGTGCTCGCCGAAGCGGAGTTCTTCCGCGAGTACGCCGCCCGCTGGAAGGGCCGAACGCCGTAGAGCGCGGCCGACACGCGGTCGTCACACCGAATTCACGGACCCGGGGCAGCGCCAGTTCTCTTCGATGCGCTGGCGTGTCGCGACATGCCGTGAGAAGGGTCGGCTCACGCCTGTTGGACCAAGGTCCACTGGCGGTCCGGAGCGGGGAGGGGATAGTGTGGTGGTTCATCCGCCGAGCCGAACTCTCCGCCGAGCTGAACCCTCCTATGAGACTGGACACCTTTCCGTCGGGAGTCGCCGCCATTCGCACCGGCCCGACCGTTGCGGACGAGCCGTGCGATCTCGTTGGCAGCAGCGACGCCTTCCAGGGCATGCAGCGCCACTTGCAGCAGGTCGCGCCGACCAACGCCACCGTGCTGCTGCTCGGCGAGACCGGCACGGGGAAGGGCGTGGCGGCCCGCGTCCTGCACCGCCTCAGCTCCCGGCGCGACGCGCGATTCATCAGCGTGGACTGCACGTCGCTGCCCGCGACGCTCGTCGAGAGCGAGCTCTTCGGCCGCGAGCGCGGCGCGTTCACTGATGCCCGCGTGACGCAGGCGGGTCGATTCGAGCTCGCGCACGGGGGCACGATCTTCCTGGACGAAATCGGCGAGCTGCCCCAGGAAGCGCAAGCCAAGCTGCTTCGCATCCTCCAGTACGGCGAATTCGAGCGGTTGGGCTCGCCGCGCACGATTCGGGTGGATGTCCGCGTCATCGCCGCGACCAACCGCAATCTGCTCGACGAAGTCAGGGCGGGCCGGTTCAGGCGGGACCTGTACTATCGGCTGAGCGTCTTCCCGATCACCATGCCGCCTCTGCGCGAACGCCGGGACGACGTCGCTGCCCTGGTCGATCATCATTTCGAGCGGCTGACGCGGAAGCATCGGCGGGCGATCGACACGATTCCGTCCGACGTGCTGGAGGCGCTCGTCGCCTACGACTGGCCCGGCAACGTGCGCGAGCTCGAGCACGTCCTCGAGCGGGCGATCATCACGGCGACCGACTCCACCCTCCGCCTGATGGAACCGCTCGTGCCCGAGACGCCGGACGTCGGCACCGGCTCAACGGCGACCATGCTCGCCGACGTCGAGCGCGCGCACATCGTTCGCCTACTCGAGAGCAGCGCATGGCGTATCGAAGGTCCGCTCGGCGCCGCATGCGCCCTCGGGTTGAAGCCGAGCACGCTTCGCAGCCGGATGCGCAAGCTTGGCGTCTCGCGCCCACCGCGGGAAGCTCGTGGGCCCCGACTCGCGATGGACCACGATGAGCCGGGGACAGGTTGCCGCTTCGGACAGCTGGAGGGTCACCATGTGTGAATCGCGCAGTCTCGATCGGGCGCCGTCGCGGCGCACCTTTGTGAGAGTCTCGTCGCTGGCGGCGGGCGTCGGATGGCTCGGGGCCTGCAGCGGCGGCGTGCAACAGGCACCGGCGGCGGAGACCAGCGCAGCGGAAGTGGTCATGCGGCCTCTCACCGAGGCGCGGCGAAACGAACTGTCGCCTGAGCAGATCGTGGAGCTGGCAAAGGAAGGCAATCGCCGGTTCCGCGAGGGCGGCATGGTCTCACGCGACTTCCTGGCGGAACAGCAGGCCACGGCAAGCGGACAGTATCCTGCGGCCGTACTCCTCACCTGTATCGATTCGCGCGCCCCGGCGGAGGTCATCCTCAATCTGGGGATCGGAGACTCGTTCAACGCGCGTGTCGCCGGAAACATCGCCAACCCCGACATCCTGGGAAGCATGGAATTCGCCACCGCGCTGGCAGGTGCCAGGCTCGTCTGCGTCATGGGCCACACCGCCTGTGGCGCCATCAAGGGCGCGATTGACGCCGCGGAGCTTGGCAACCTCACAGGCCTGTTGTCGAAGATCCGGCCGGCCGTGGAGGCGACGCCGTTCGAGGGCGAGCGATCGGGCAGGAACATGGCGTTCGTGGATGCCGTCGCGAAGACGAACGTCGAGCTCACCGTTGGGGAGATTCGGCGGCAGAGCCCCGTGCTGGCCGATCTGGAGAAGGAAGGGAAGATCAAGATCGTCGGCTCGATGTACGACATCGGCACCGGCGTCGTCGACTTCTTCGTGTGAGGCATTCACGGCTCGTCCGTGTCGCGCGCCGCTGCTCCTGCCTCCGCAGTGCAGCGGCGCCGCGAGCGCAGTCCTTCAGCCTTCCTCGGCCGCCGCGAGGGCCGCACCGAGCTCGGCTCCCCTCAGGACGAGTGACTCGGCGCTGACCAGGCCGGAGGAGAGCACCATCCCGCCGGCATCGCGGATGGCTCCCTTGAGGTCGATCGCCCACCGATGCTCCACGAGCGCGACCGCGACAGCGGTCTCGGCAGGGATCTCGTCGGCAATCTCCTGAAGCTCTTCGGGCGTCAGTGTGTAGTCGTGGTTGGCGAACGTCGCAGCCCCGGCAATGGCCCCCACTGCGGCGACGGCGGCGGCGTCCTCGGTGTCACCCGTGGCGCCCAGCCCGACTCCAAGCCCCAGCAGGCCTCCCGCCAGCGCGCCGTAGCGCGCCGATTCCTCCTCGGTGAGGTGGCTGCCGCGCACCTTTGCGACGTCGCCGTCGGCGTTCTTCATGACGAACAGCAGGTCGAGCAGTCGGACCATGCCTCGCTCGCGCAGGGCGCGCAACTCGGACACGATCCGTCCCTCGAACTGATTCCCTTCGAAGCCGATGACGATCAACTGAACAGGGCCAACGCGAATGTCGTTCATAGCAGTCGATACCTCCGTCGGGTCCTCAAGCATATTTCCTGCCGCCACACTCTCTTGATGAGAGCCTCGACGTTCGTCGGCCACGAAGTGGCTGCGTGTCGCGATGAGCCGATGTCAGGATGTGGCCGAACGGCCGGCGGGCAGGCCGGTCTCATCGGTCCCGGCGCCGACGGGGGTCATGCCGGCGGGCGGCCGGTCAGCCTCTGCCCCGGCGATCGGAAGGGTGAAACAGAAGGTGGCGCCGGGACCATCGCCAGCGTCGGCCCAGAAACGTCCCCCGTGCGCGCCGATGATGAACCGGCTGATCGAGAGACCGATGCCGGTCCCGGCCGGCTTGGTCGTGTAGAAGGCGGTGAACAGCCGCTCGCGGTCCACGCCGGCCAGCCCTATGCCGGTATCGCGCACGGTCGCGCGCACCTCGTCTTCCGCCCTGCACGTGTCGATGTGGAGCACCCGGGGCAGGCGATCGGCGGCCTCCATGGACTCGACGGCGTTGAGGATCAGGTTGAGCATCACCTGCTGCAGCTCGATCCGGTCGCCGAGCACGTCGGGCAGGTCGGCCTCGAGCGTCGTTTGGAGCGTCACGCCGCCTTGCTGCAGACGCGAACGTGCCAGCACGACCGCCTCGGCGACGACGGCGTTGATGTCGACGACTCGCTTTTCCACCGTGTGGTGCCGAAACAGCTCGCGGTTCCGGGACATCACCTTGCCGGCGAGACCGGCGGCGTCGGCGATCTCGCCGAGCGCCGTGCGCAACTCGTCCTGCGGAGGATCGGGCGTTCGAAGCCATCTCTGGCACGCCTGGGCGTTCATCAGGATGGCCGTGAGCGGCTGGCTGACTTCGTGCGCGATCGAGCCCGCGAGCTCGGCGAGCGTGGTCACGCGTGACACGCGCGCCAGCTCGTGACGCGTCTGCTCCAGTCCGGCCTCGGCCCCCTTCAGGTCGGTGATGTCCGTGTCGGTGCCGATGATTCGTCCGGCGCGGCCGTCCGGCCCGCGTTCCGCCGAACCGCGAGTCAGGAACCATCGCGTGCTGCCGTCACGGTGCACCCTCCGGTGCTCGCTCTCGAACGATGGCGTCTCTCCGCTGGCGTGGGCGCGTGCCGCAGCCATGAATCGCGCTCGATCCTCGGGATGCAGGCGCCCGCTCCACGCGTCGATGTGATTGTCGATCTCGTGGTCTTCGAAGCCCAGGGCCCGTTTCAAGGCAGGGTCGACGTAGATCGCGTCCGACTTCAGGTTCCATTCCCAGACGCCCACGCGGCCGGCGGCCGTCGCGACCTCGTAGCGCTGGTCGCGGAGCTTCAGCGACGCTTCGGCCCTCCGGCGCCTCGCGCGCTGCACGAGCAGCCCGCCGATGAGCGCGGTCTGTGCGAGAAGGACGAGCAGCGCGGTGGCGATGTAGCCGCGGTACTCATGCCAGATCGACGGCTGGCGGAAGAGCACGACACTGCCCTCCGGCAGGCGATCGTCGCTGATGCCCCAGCGCGCGAGCTGGCGGGCGTCGAACGTGGGTATCTTGGGGAGATCCGCGTACGGGATGTCCTGAGGCGGTGTGCCCCTGGCCACCCTCAACAGGATCTCCGCGGCTGTCGTCGCCCCTGCCGCCACATCGTCGACGTCGCCCCCGACGCTTCCGAAGCCGAGGTGCGAGCGCCAGGGGCTGTAGACGGGAACCGACGCCGACCGTGAGATGAGGTCCAGGAAGTCCGTCGGATACAGCACACGGCCCGCCTCGTCCTGCGACTGGCGCGAGTAGAGGATGACCGACCGTTCGGGCACGGCCTTGACCGTGGCGATCAGCTGGTCGAGAGGCAGATCCGTCAGATACGTGAGAGTGACCTGGCCACCCAGTCGTTCGAGCTGGTTGCGGGCCTCGCGTTCTACGATCCGGTCGCGTGCCGGCGTGCCGCTGACGATGAAGGCCTGAGTGGTGTCGGGGTGCAGCCGGAGGGCCAGCCTGAGCGTTCGCTCGTACGAATCCGTGTTGAGGACGCCCGTCAGCGGAGGCTGTCCGGCGTCGTGGAATTCGTCGAGTCCCACTCCCGAGTAGATCACGATTGGCACGTCGGAAAAGAGACTCTGTCGATGTCTGAGAAGAAACCCGATCGGCACGGGTGCCCCCGCGAGGAGCGCATGGATCCTGCGATCGGCGTACTTCTGGCGCAGGTAGTCGCGCAGGGCGCGTTCCTGCGCCTCGCCCGAGAACCGCTCGGACTCGAAGTACTCGGGGTAGTACTCGACGCTTCCCGCAGGCTCCCGGTCGAAGACCGCCTGCAAGTACCCTTCGAAGGTCCGGTTGGTCGGGCGTTCCTTGTCGTACCAGTGCAGCGCCACGACTCTTCTGGTCTCGACGCCCTGCGCGCCGCCCACGGTCGTGAGCGCGGGCGTGAGGGTCGTGGCGACGGTCACCGCGAGGACCAGGACGAGCCGTCGCACGTCAGCCGGCATCCGTCCTCTTCCGGCCGTCGGGCTGTCGACCTCGATGGGCGGGCACACCGGCACGACCGGCCACGATGCTGCATTCCCCGTCGAGACCCGCACGCCAGCCAGCTTATGCCGGAACACCCGCTGCCGCGAAGGCCGGCACGATCGGGGGCTCCGGCACGCCATCGTCCTGCCGGGCCGCCGCCACCGGGTCAGGCGCCTGTCGGGTCAGCGCCTTTTGCCAACCGGACGACGAGGCCGCGCGGCATGGGCGGCGCCCGGGCGCGCGCGGCTGTAACGCGCCAGAAAGGTCCGGACACCCTCCCGCGCACAGGCGATGACGTGCTCCCTTGGTGGAGCCGTGCCGACGAGCACGGCGCGATCGAGAGGCTCGCCGGCCACGAGGTACGCAAACTGTGCGGCGGCCAGCCGCAGGTCCGCCACGTGCAGCAACCCGGCGCGTCGCAGGTGGCCGAAGCCGGAGGCGAGAGCCGCGAGCACCTGGCCCGGCGCCCGATCGAAGTACTCCGCCGCCAGCGACGGGAACTGCCGCGCTTCGCCGATCAGGAGCCGCCGAAGCGCGATGACCTCGGGCCGCACGATGCCGAGCGCCAATCGGCGCCCCAGATCGTCGAGGAACGCGGGCAGGTTCGCGGCGGTCGGGCTCTCGGTGAACTCCTTGCTCAGGCGCTGAGCGCAGCTGTCCGCATAGGCGGTGACCTCCACGACCATCTGGATGAAGAGTGCGTCCTTGTCGGCGTAGTTGTTGTACACGGTGCGCTTGGTGAGGCCGGCCAGCGCGGCGACGTCTTCCATGGTCGTGCCCGCATACCCCTTGCGCAGAAACAGCGCCCGCGCGGCTTCGACGACAGCGGCGCGCGACCGGACGACACGCGGGTCATCGGCACGCGGCCCGGTGGATCCACGGCGCCGCCGGCGCACGGACGACTTGGAAAGTATACTCATCGGTAAAGTATTATACCCGCCGCACGATCACCGAACCTGCGGACGTCCGGCGAATCCGGATCTGATCCGATCTCGACCGAAAGGGTTGTGAATGGAAGCCAACGTGCCCTCAGCCGGACGAAGCGATGCGGCCGCACGGTCCCTGCTCCGCTGGGGGATGATAGCCGGGCCGTTCTACCTCGCGCTTGGTGTCGGCCAGGCGCTCCTTCGGGAAGGGTTCGACTTCGCGCGCCATCCGCTGAGCGTGCTCGCGAACGGACCGGGAGGGTGGATCCAGACGGCGAACTTCGTCATCACCGGCGTCATGGTAATCGCCGCCGCCGCCGGCCTCAAACAGGCGCTCGGACCGGGATCTCGCGGAGCGACGTGGTTTCTCGGCGGCTTCGGCATGGCCATGATCGCGGCGGCCGTGTTCCCGGCCGATCCCGTCGATGGGTTTCCACCCGGAACGCCGGAAGGGTTTCCCACGTCGATCAGCACCCCGGGTCTGATTCATTTCATCGCTGGCGCGCTGGGATTTCTCTTCCTCGCCATCAGCTGCTTCATGGCGGCGTGGACGATGTCCCACCGGCGCGTGCGGTGGATGGCGGTCCTCTCGCTCGTGAGCGGCCTGGCGGTCGTGCTGGGGTTCTTCGGCGGCTTCGTGCTCCCGGTCGGCGTCTTCGGCATCTGGTTCGCAGTGGTCGCAGGGTGGGCGTGGCTGGCCGTCATCTCCTATGGCGTGAGGCGCAGGGACTGGAACTGAGGGCTCGCGCGAGAGGATGAAGCGGAGATCGGTGTGCGAGAATTGGTGCTTCGTCATCTGAAGGCCACGTCCTTCACCCACTTGCGGGGACGACATCCGGGACGGCCCGGTCCTTTCGAAAGGAGGGGCCGAGAATGGCCTGGATCATCCTGATCGCCGCCGGTCTTCTCGAAGTCGTCTGGGCGTTCACGATGAAGCTCTCCGAGGGCTTCACGCGTGTCGGTCCTGCTGCCATCACGCTCGTCGCAATGGTCGCGAGCTTCGCCCTGCTGTCGATCTCGATGAAGACACTCCCGCTGGGCGCGGCCTATACGGTCTGGACCGGCATCGGTGCCTTCGTTGTCGGCGTGGTCGTCCTTGCCGAGCCGCTGACTGCCGGCCGCGTCGTCGCCGCCGTGCTCATCGTGCTGGGCCTCGTCCTGATGAAGTGGTCGACGCCTGCGTAGGCAGGTGGCGCCCGACGAGGCACCGAAGGAGGCAGCTCGCAGGCGCGCGTGCCTTCGTCAGTCGATCCCGGCGTTCTCCGACGGGTGCGAGCGGGCCCGCCACCGCAGGTACCTGCCGGCCGTCGACACGTCGAGCACGTCGAAGCCCGCGGCCTCGAGCTCGACAGCCCACTGATCGGGATCGACCGGAGCGAAGGTGTCACCAAGGTGGAACAGGCGCAGCCCGAGAGTCCACACGGCGTCACACCCGATGAAGGTCCCACCAGGCCGTAATACCCGGCTGACCTCGCCAAGCAGGCGACGCTGCCGTTCGATGCCGGGCACGTGATGCACCATCGTGAACGCCGCCACTCCGGAGAATGTCCGCGCCTCGAACGGCAACGCTGCTGCGTCGGCGGCAACCACGGGGACCGGTGCGCCGTGCCGCCCGAGGCCGGTATCGGACGTCGAGTCCATCCGCACGCGATCCCGCAGCCGGCCCAGGGCGCGAGCATCGACGTCAACGGCGGTGATCCGTGCAACGTGTCGGCTGAGGCAGGTCGTGACGGTGCCGGAGCCGGCGCCGAGCTCGAGCAGACTATCGCCAAGGCGTGCGCCGCCGAGCGTCCAGTCGAGCAGTTCGCGTTCAACCGTGCGCGCCCAATGCCCTGTGTGGCAGTACCACGCATGCAAGCGGTTCATGACACTCGAGTCCGTGACCGGGAGCTCCGTCGGTCCGCAGGCATGTGCGGACGGGGGACGCAGGCGCTCGATCGGTTCAGGCTGCCTGCTCGACGAAGCCGACGACGATTATGGCACTCGCGCCGCGTGTGGATTTGTGCTGGCTCAAAGACACGGTCCTCGCTGACTGTCACACTCCACGGCATGGCCCCGTACCAGGCCGGACGTCCGGCCTGTCTGGCGGGTGCCACGGTGCTCGTCGGCGAAGCCATGCTGAGCATGCAGACCGCCGCGACCAAGCAGGCCATCCTCCGCGAGGCCCATCGTCTGCTGGTTCCCGGCGGCCGCTACGTCATCCACGAGCTGGCCGTCACGCCGGATTCTCTCGATCCGGCCGAGGTGGCGCGTATCCAGGCCGATCTGTCTGCGGTCGGCTTCATCGCACTCCGCACGCAGGCGGCGCCAGCCTCCGACGAGGCTCCACCGCCTGCGTCCTGAAGGGCGAGCTCTATCTGGATGTCGCCAGCGATTCGGCCCGCGGAAACAGGATGTTGTTCTCGAGGTGCACGTGCACGTGCGTGTCGCGCTCCAACTGTGCCAGCCCGTGGTACAGACCGCGGAACGTCGGGCACGCCCACTCGGGTGGCGTGTAATCGCCGGTCAGCTCACGCATCCGTGCGAGAGCCTGGCCTGCATGTTCGTGTTCGGCTTCCATTGCCGCAATCGGTTGCTCCATCCATGAGCCCTGCGCCTGCTGTCCCGCTTCGGCGGCGACGATGGCCGGGAACAAGATCTGATCCTCTTTGGCCGTGTGCTGCAGGAGATCGTCGTTGAACCCCGCCAGCACCGCCTGCAGCGGATACAGGGTCTCGGGCAGGTGCTCGCCGTGCCGGCTGACGACTTTCGCCATCATTGCGGCCAGCCGGGGCAGTTCCGCGCGTAACGGTTGGTGGAATCTTTGCTGAATGTGGGCGACGAGCTCCCGCAGAGGGTCAGTCTGCCAGCTCCGGTCGTCGCCCACGTCGGCGCTTGCGACCTGCAGCCTCTCCAGAAGCAGCTCGACGTCGATCCCGCGCTCCGAGCACGCGTCGGCGATCGGGCGGTGCCCGCCACAGCAGAAGTCGATTCCGAGCTCCTGGAAGACCCTTATGGTTGCCGGCGCCTCGGTTGCCACATCCGACACTTGTGATTCTCTGGTGATGTTCATCGTCCACCCCTCCCGCTGCTCCCCGCATGGCTCGCCGGCCGTGTTCCCGGACTCCTGCGGCAGATGACGCCACGCTATCAGCCTGGTTCGCGGAGTTCGTTGCACGAGCGCAAAGTTTCGTACCATGAGCAGATGGATCCGATGCGGTCACGCATCTTCGACGGCCTGACCGAGACGGAGCGTCGCCAATGGCTCACGGCAGCGCGGCGTCAGGACGCGCGGCGGCACGAGGCCGTGGCGCGCCAGGGCGAGCCGGTCCGGGCCTTTGCGCTGGTCGAATCCGGTCTGCTGAAGCTCGTGCAGGTCACACCGGACGGCCACGAGCTGATCGTGCGGTTCGTGGGACCCGGTGAACCGTTCGGGGGCATCGTCGTGCTGGAGGCGGCGGCGTACCCCGTGACAGCTCTCGCCCTGGAGCCCACGCGCCTGCTGGCGTGGCCGGCCGAGGTGCTCGGACCACTGCTCGACCGCTACCCGCAGGTGCGGCTCAACATCACCCGCGAGATCGCGGCGCACATGACCGACGCGCTGACGCGGGTGCGCGAACTGGCGACCGAGCGCGTCAGCCAGCGCCTGGCCCACACGCTGCTGCGCTTGATGCGCCAGACCGGAACGCCGGCTCCTGGTGGCGTGCTGATTGCCCACCCGCTCACCCGCCAGGAACTTGCCGACCTCACCGGGACGACGCTCTACACGGTGAGCCGAACGCTTTCGCAATGGCAGGCGCACGGCATCCTGCAGTCCACGCGCCGCCAGCTGCTCATCTGCGAGCCCAAACGGCTCGAGGCGCTCAGTCGCGAGGCCGACGAGTGAGCCTGCCTGCATAGGGTGAGGTATCGATCGGGACCTCTCGGAGGTCACGGGAAATGTCGGCCTACCCGGCGAATTTGTACCCCAGTCCGTGAACGGTGAGGATGTACTGGGGCACGCGCGGGTTTGGCTCCAGTTTCTGCCTCAGCCACGCCACATGCACATCCACCGTCCGCGTGGACGGCATGGCCGTATAGCCCCACACATCCTGCAGCAGCTCCTCGCGCGAGAGCGTCGCGCCGCGGTGCTCGATGAAGTACCGCAGCAGCTGGAACTCCTTGGCCGAGAGATCCAGCATCTCGTTCCCGCGCGTCACCTCGGCGCGGCGGACGTCGACGAGGATCTCGCCAAACTGGTAGCGCTCGAGAGCGGCACCCGAGGCGGGGGGCGCGCGGCGCAGCAGCGCTTCGAGCCGCGCCAGCAGCTCCATCGTGTCGAACGGCTTGGTGAGATAGTCGTCGGCGCCGAGCTTGAGCCCGACGACGCGGTCGACGATCTGGGTGCGAGCCGTGAGCATGAGGATCGGCGTGCGGATGCCCTGGTGCCTGAGCGTGCGCGCCACCTCGAAGCCGTCGCGGCCCGGCAACATCACGTCCAGGACGATGACGTCGAACGGCTCACCGGCGGCCCGGCGGATGGCGGTATCGCCGTCGCCGGCCGATTCCACGTGATAGCCCTCGGCCGCCAGCCGATCGCTCAACGTGAGCTGCAGGCCGGGTTCGTCCTCGACGAGAAGCAGTCGGGCGGGCGTCACGATGATGGAAGTCAGACGCCGGAGGGACACTGCCCGGCCGGCATCGGCTGCAAAGGCCAGGGTGATGCGATCACGTGGACGAGCTGGTGTGGATGGGTTGACCGACTCGCACGTTGACGTCGCGGGCCGTTGGAGAAATCGTCCCCGACACGCGCGGCGGCGCGGCCGGGAGCACGAGCGTGAACGTGCTGCCCTTACCCGGGTCGCTCGCCACCTTCACGCGGCCACCGTGGGCTTCGGCAATGCGCTGGACGAGATTCAGCCCGAGCCCGCTACCGCGGATCTGCCTGGCGAGAGCCTCGCGCCCGCGGTAGAACGGCTCGAAGATGCGCTTGCGGTCTTCGGCGGCTATGCCGAGACCACGATCGGAGACGGAAAACTCTACATGGTGCCCATGGTGCCCATGGTGCACGGGGCGCTCAGGGTGCCCGGGGTGCACAAGGTGCCCAGAGTGCCCAGAGTGCCCGGGGTGCGCGGGGTGCGCGGGGTGCGCGGGGTGCCCGGGGTGCGCGGGGTGCGCGGGGTGCGCGGGGTGCGCGGGGTGCGCGGGGTGCGCGGGGTGCGC
>CAZJBN010000033.1:0-15002 GCA_964543955.1 uncultured Bifidobacteriaceae bacterium | reverse complement strand
GGGGTGCTCAGGTGCTCGGGTGCTCGGGCGCTCGAGGTGCGGGCGCGCGTCGACCGATGCCGACACCCGGAGCCACTTCGCGTCGCCGCCGTACTTCACGGCATTGCTGATCAGATTCTGCAGCGCTGCGCGGAGCGCGGGCAGATCGCCTTCGACGGGCGGCAGGTTCTCGGCGATGTCCAGTTCGACCTCGACCCCGGCGGCTTCGATCTCGGGCCGGCATTCGGCCAGTGCCTGCCCGACCAGCGCGTCGGGGCCAATCTCGGTCCGCGCCGCCGCCAGGTGGCCGGCGGCAATGCCTGCCAGCTGCAGCACGCGCTCGACCGTTTCGGCCAGCCGCCGCGCCTCTCCCTTGATGGTCTCGCCGTACTTCCGCACTCTCGCAGGATCCGCGACCACGCCGTCGGCCAGGTTACCGGCAGCCGTACCGATGACCGATACCGGCGTACGTAGTTCGTGCGAGACGGCCGCAACGAACTCCATCTGCTGGCGCGCCAGCGTCTGCGCTCGTCTTGCCGACACGACGATGAGGCCGATTGCGGTGGTGAGAAGGAGGAGGATGCCGGAGCTCAACAGGAGGTTGTTGCGGCGGACGGTGGCCACTGCGGCGTCGAGCGATCCCGCACGGTGCACGGCCGCAAGCTGCCACCGGCCGTCGAACGCGCCTCGCGTCGGCGCGTCGGCTGCCGTCGGAGGCAGTGGACCTCCACGTCGATCCTGCAGCACGGAAATGACGATGCGCTCGTCGGAACCGGGAGCGCGCCGGTGGCCGGCCGTGTTCCTCGCCAGCATCAGGAGCTGGTCCGGGCGGGCGGCCATGAACGAGTGCCTGACGTCCGCCCGTTGTGCGATGGAGGCGGCCGCGCCTTCGTCCGACTCCCAGATGACGCGCGACGGATCGCTGCGATCCGTGACCACGAGCCGATAGTCGGCCGCCGCATCGCTTCCGTCGAAATGCCTGGCGGCCAGCGTCGGCAGCAGCGTGCCGCGAATGTAGCCCGGGTCGAGCCTGATGAGCGTGAAACCGAGGATATCGATCCGCGGCGGCGACCGGCGGTCCTCCGGGAAGTCGAAGAGCGTGACCGGCGCGACCAGCGTGTAGTCGTCGCCAACCGAGAACGACAGCGACGCTTCGCGCCGCCCGCGCCCGCCGGCCTGCAGCCTGAAGGCGCGGATCTCTCCGAAGTGTCGCGCCAGCATTTCCGGCATGTCCGCCAGCTCGCCGATCCACGGCGCCGGCTCGAAGGCGCGCTGTTCGACGTTCCAGCGGCGGAGCCTCAGCTCGTCGGCCTCCACATCCCTGCCCCGGCGCCTGCCGTCCGGACGGTCCACGAGCAGCACCTCGCGGACGAGGCGCGGATCCGCGGCACGGTCGGTCCACGCCGAGTATTTCTGGGCGTAAGCGATCCAGTTCTCGTCCCGGGCGGTCGGGCCATCCACCTGCACGCCGGCCATCGCGCGGGACAACTCGCCGTCGAAGTCCACGCCGAATTGCGACGCGGCCGTGCCGAGCGTGCGCTGCATGCGATCGCGTTCGGCGTCGTTCACCTGGCCGAGCCACCGATACTGCAGCCACGCCAGCAGCGGGACGAGCAGCAGCACGATGCCTGCCAGGAGCGTGACACCGGAGAAGCGGCCCCGGAAGGGCGTCATCGAGGCGAGTCTAGCACGCAGAAAACGGCAGAAATGCCGGGCGAATCGGCATTTAACATCGTTAACAACCTCTTTGCCCACGCTTAACGTCTTACGAACGGTGGCGACCGTAATAATCACCAGGCCGTGGTCGTAACGATGGACAGGTCACACAAGAGGAGCGTATGAACAAGGCATGGATGGTCGGCCTGGTGCTCATGGCGGCGAGCATCGACGTCGAGCGCGGCGCGGCCGTGCTCGACGCGCAGGACCGCGTGGCCGACGTGCTGGCCGCCACGCGCACGGCGCTCGGCGGCGATACGCTCGCGGCCCTCACGTCGGTCAGCGCCGAAGGGCCCTTCCGTCGTTCGATGGGGCAGCGCGACATGGAAGGCACGCTCACCCTCCTCATCGTGCGGCCCGACAGGCTGCGCCGGTCCGAAGAGATGGGCATGGCCGGCATGGCCGGCGGTCCCACCATTGAGCGTATCTCGGTGCTGAACGGCGCCGAGGCGTGGGACGACATGCAGAATCGCGGCGGCATGGGCGGCGGCATGCAGATGGTCATGCGCGGCCCGGACGGCGCGGGTCCCGGCGGATCCGGCGTTCTCACGCCAGAGCAGATCGAACAGGCGCGCGTTCGCCGCATGCGCACCGAACTGCAGCGGTGGACCGTCGCACTCTTCGCCGACAGTCCACACCCCTTCACCGACGGCGGCGTGGCGGAGTCGCCCGAGGGCAAGGCCGACATTCTCGAGACGAAGGACGATGCCGGTCGTGCGGTGCGGCTGTTCGTCGACCAGCAGACGCATCTGCCGCTGATGCTGCAGTACCAGGAAGTGCGGCCGCGCGTCAGCATGATGGGTCCCGGCGGACCGGGCGGCGGTCGCCGCGGCGGCGGCCCGCCCCGCGAGCGGCCGAGCGAAGAGGAGATGAAGCAGCGCCTGGAGGAACTGCGGAAGCAGGGACCGCCCGAGGCCTCGCCCGTGGCGATGTACTTCACCGACTATCGTACGGTGGACGGCGTCATGCTGCCGCACAGGCTGAACATCTCGGTCAACGGCGAGCCGAACGAGGAATGGACCGTCGACAAGTTCAAGGTGAACCCGGCCGTCAAGGCGTCGGAATTCGAGAAGCCGAAGTGATCTTGTGGGGAACCGGGAACCGGGAACCGGGAGCCGTTTCAGGCCGAGGATTGTCGTGCGAACGATGGGACGGTTGATCGTTGCGGCGCTCGTGGCGCTCGCCGCGCCGGTCGCGGCACAGGGACAAACGGGGCCGGCCACCGTGCGCGTGGTCGTCAAGGACGCAACCGACCTCGGGCTGCCGCACGCGCAGGTCGTGCTGGTGGACGAGTCCGGCGTGGAGTACGCCGCAGCCGTCGATGCGCAGGGAGTGGCGGTCGTCGCCGGGCTGCAGCCGGGCGCGTATGTCCTCAGGGTCAGCGCGGAGGGCTTCCAGAGCATCGAGACGCCAATCACCGTACGTCGCGGCACCAACGCGACGACGGCCACGCTCGCCGTGGCCATGTCCGAAGAGGTGATCGTGGCCGATCAGGCCGCCGAGGATCGCCGGGACAACGGATTCACCCAGACGCTCACCGCGGACGAGATCGACGCCCTCTCGGACGATCCCGACGAGATGGCGGAGCAACTGGCGCAGATGGCCGGGCCCGGCGCGCAGATCTTCGTGGACGGCTTCAGCGGCGGGCGGCTGCCGCCAAAGGACCAGATTCAGCAGATCCGCATCAACAGCAATTCCTACTCCGCCGAATATCACCAGGCCGGCATGGTGCGGATCGAGGTCATCACCAGGCCGGGCATGGGCGGGTGGCGCGGACGTGCGAACTTCGGGTTCCGCGACGAATCGCTGAACGCGCGGAACGCGTTTGCCGAGACCAAGGAGCCGACCGAGCAGCAGCGCTACAACGTGAGCTTCCAGGGGCCCCTCGCCAGGGGGAAGACGGGCATCTCGCTATCGGTGGACGGCAACAATGCCTTCGACTCCCGGACCATCGTCGCGCAGTCGCCCTCCGGCGAGCCCGTCGACGGGCTCGCCCGGAACACGACGCTCGGCGTCAACGCCAATTTCCGCGTGGACCACCAGATGGGCGCGGGCAACCAGCTTCGCGCGGAGTACCGGCGCCGCAGCACGGACCGCGGCAACCTCGGCGTCGGCGACTTCGATCTGCCGGAGCGCTCGTACGATACCGAGAACGTGGAGGACACCTTCCGCGTCCGGAACACGCGCGTCCTCGGCAAGAAGGTGTTCAGCGATCTCAAGTTCGAGTACTCGAGCTCCGAGAACACCACCCTGCCGCAGTCGGAGCGCCCGACGGTGCGGGTCAACGATGCGTTCACGGCTGGCGGCGCCAGCCAGTCGGGCGTCCGGTCCGCCCGCGAGATCGAGATCGCGCAGAACTTCGACTTCACGATCGGCCGCAGGCACTCGATGCGCGCGGGCGTGCTGGTCGAAGCCGGGTGGTGGGACAGTACCCAGCGCGAGAACGCCAACGGCACGTACATCTTCACCAGCCTGGACGCCTATAACCTCGGCCAGCCGTCGACCTACACCATCCGCATCGGCGACCCGGTGATCACGTACTCGCAGGTCAAGGCCGGCTGGTTCCTGCAGGACGACTTCCGCCTCACGCGTGCGCTGTCGGTGAGCCTCGGCCTCAGGCAGGAAGTGCAGACGCAGGTCGACGACAACTGGAACCTGGCGCCGCGCGCGGCGTTCACCTGGACCGCGAACCGCAAGACGACGATGCGCGGAGGCTACGGGATCTTCTACGACTGGTTCGACAGCAACCTCTACGAACAGACGATCCGCGTCGACGGCGAACACCAGGTCGACATCGTCGTCGAGAATCCGGGGTTTCCTGTCGTGGAGGGCGGCGGGACGCGTCTTCCGGCGAGCATCATCCGCTCGTCATCGCTGTCGCAGCCCGTGATCCAGCAGGCGTCCATCGGCCTCGAGCGCCAGATGACGTCGTGGGCCCAGCTGCGCACCGACTACATGTGGACGCGCGGCCACGACACGCTCAGGTCCGTCAACGTCAATGCGCCTGTCGACGGCACGCGGCCCGACCAGACGGCCGGCAACATCTCGGAGATCCAGTCCTCGGGCCGCCGCGCATCGGACCGCCTGACGGTCGGCATCACGGCACGGTCTCAGCGGCACCGCATCTTCGGCAACGTGATGTACCAGCTGCAGAGCTCGCGCAACTTTGCGGACTCGGCAACCAGCCTGCCGTCGGACAGCGTCAACCCCGACGTCGATTGGGGGCCGTCGGCCCAGGACCTGCGGCATCGTGTGTTCATCATGGTCAACACGCCCATCCGGTACGGCATCCGGGCAGGCCTCAACGTGCAGATGGCGTCAGCGCTTCCCTACACGATCACGACGGGCACCGACGACAACGGCGACACGGTGTTCAACGATCGGCCGGACGGCGTCGGCCGAAACAGCGCGCGCGGGGCGAGCACGACCAATGCGAACCTGCGGCTCAACAGGTCCTTCGGCTTCGGCCGTTCGAGCGCCGGACCCGGGGGGGGACCGATGATGCCGCCCCCGCCGGGTGCCGGCGGCGGTGCGACGCTCAACCAGCGCGGACCCGGCGGCGGCGGACCGCAGATGGTCATCGTGGAAGGGAGCAACGCGCGCTACCGAGTGGATGTCTACGCTCAGATTTCCAACCTGTTCAACCGCGTGAACTTCAACACGTTCGTCGGCAACCAGCTCTCGCCGTTCTTTGGTGAGGCGACATCCGCAGCCGCCGCCCGGCGCATCGAGCTCGGTTTCTCGCTGGGCTTCTGACCAGGGGGGCAATCCGGTAAGATTCTCCCCGGGCCGACTGCGGCCGGCGGACCTGAAGTTCCGCCCGACGAGACGAGAATCGAGCGGCCGGCGTGCCACCACGACGCGCGGCCGCGCGTCTCGATCATTCATCGCAGGCGTGCCCCGACCGCATGTCGCAATCCATTGTCGTGATAGGCGCGGGTGTCATTGGCGCGACGACCGCGTGGGAGCTGGCCGCAGGCGGCGCCGACGTGCGCGTGATCGACGCGCGGCGTCCGGCGCAGGGCGCGACGCGCGCCTCGGCCGGCGTGCTGGCACCCTATATCGAGGGGCACCCCGCGTCCCCGCTGCGGGACCTCGGCCGCCAGAGCCTGGACCTCTACGATGAGTTCGTCGCCCGGCTTCGCCGTGAGAGCGGGCACGACGTGCCCTACGAACGCGGCGGCACGCTCGAGGTCGCCCTCAACCTGGAGGAAGCGGAAGGGCTGGCCGCAGCCTCGGGCGCGCTCTACCGGGAAGGCGTCGAGGCGCGGTGGGTGCCGCGCGAAGTGGTTGAGGACCTCGAACCGGAAGTCTCGAGGGACGCTCACGGCGCCCTGATGATCCCGATGCACGGCTACGTGAGCGCCAGCGCCATGACGCTGGCGGCCATCGCTGCGGCGACGGCCCACGGCGCCGACGTGATTGTGGAAACGGGGGCAATTCAGGTCCAGCCCCTGCCTGGAGGGCGCGTGCGGGTCGTGGCGGCGTCCACGACCTGGGATGCAGACGTTGTCGTCATGGCCGCGGGCAGCTGGTCCGCGCGCGTCACGGTGGCCGGCGCCGATCCGCTGAACGTCAGACCTGTGCGCGGGCAGCTGCTGCACCTCCGTGCTCCCGAGACACCGCTCCGCCACATCGTGTGGGGGACGGGTGGCTACCTCGTGCCCTGGCGCGACGGCACCGTCCTCGTGGGTGGAACGGTCGAAGATGCCGGCTTCGACGAGAATGCCACCGACGAGGCTCGGCGCCAACTGCACGGCGTGGCGGCCGCGCTGGTCCCCGGCCTGTCCGGCGCCGAGATCCTCGAGACGAGGGTCGGCCTTCGTCCCAGGATGTCCGACGACCTGCCGGCCATTGGCCGCTCCACTGTCGTTCCCGGCCTCATCTACGCCACGGGTCACTATCGGAACGGCATCCTCCTGGCGCCGCTGACAGCCCGGCTGGTGGCGAGGCTGGCGACGGATCCGCACGCGCCGACAATCGCCGCGGTCGACCCGGCCCGTTGCGGTAAGGTGTGAGGGGAGACCGCGCCAATGCCGACGCTGACCGACGAAGAGATTCTGCAGCAGATGGCAACGCTCGACGGCTGGTCGCGCGTGGACCAGTCGATTCGCAAGCAGTTCACGTTTCAGGATTTTCCCGAAGCCGTACTGTTCGTCAGCGCGCTCGTGCCTGCCGCCGAAGCCGCAGATCATCACCCTGACATCGAGATTCACTACAAGCGGGTCGTCCTCACCTACACGACGCACTCCGAAGGCGGGTTGACGGCCAAGGACTTCGAGGGCGCACGCGCGGCCGACGATGTGGCGGCGCAGATTCCCGGCATGCGCGAGTTCAGTGACGGATGACGCCGGTGGATGCGGACCAGAGGTCCAGGCTGATTCCATCCGGCGCATAGACCGCGCGCCATGAAGCTCAAGAAGCTGTACAGCTCGCGCGAGGTGGCAGCCATGACCGGCCTCACCGCGCGCCAGCTGCAGTGGTGGGACAGGCGGGGCATCTTCCCGTCGGCTATCCCTTCGCACAAGACGGCAAAGGGCGGCTTCACCGAGCGACGCTACACGCCCGTGGAGCTGCTGGAGCTGATGGTGCTGGCAGACCTTCGCCGCCGCGGCTTCACCGTCGCCCAGCTGCGGACCCTCCTCGCCGTCGTCCAGGAGCGCTTCAACGCGCGCCTGTACGACGCCATCGAAGGTGGCGGACCCGTCACCTTGTTCCTGGACGACGACAAGATCTACGCGCGCACCGAGTCGGGCGACCTGTTCAACATGCTCGACCGTCCCGAGCAGCCGCTGCTGATGGTCGGCGGGGACGTCCGGCTGCGCGAACTGACCGTGCGCGAGCGGCCGGCGCGCCGGCGCGCGAAGGGCAGGCCTGCTCGGCGGAGCTAATCGCCTGCGATAGCGGGTGTAGGAACGGTGTAGGGCGGCTCTTCAGCAGGTTGCTGAAGGAACCAGCAACCTGAAGAGAAAAGTGAAAAGTGAGAGGTGAGAAGCCTCCGTCAGGGCAATCCCGGCGGCGGCACGCGCCGCCGGCTCGCCTGCTCGAATGCATACGCCAGCGCGATGAGCCTCGGCTCGGAGCAGGCCGCACCGGTGAACGCCACGCCAAAGGGCATCGGCCTCGCGTCGAAGCCTGACGGGAACGGCGGCGTCGGGGAATTCGGGATCGTCGCGAATGGCACGGCGATGATGGGATACCCCGCGCGCGACGCGAGGTTGGCGCCGGAGCTTCCGGGCGTCAGGATCGCGTCCAGCGCGTGCGCCTGCAGCACCGCGTCGATGCCGGTGGTTCGGCTCAACTGGTGGTCCTTGCGCGTATCGGCCTCGTTTCTCGCGCGGTCGGCGTCCACGTCCATCTCGTCGGAGATGTCCAGCCGCGACTGTCCGAACCTCAGCGCGCCGGCACGAGCGTGCGCCAGGTTCCACTGGCGCAGCCCGGTCAACGACTTCACGGGTGCGGCATCACCCAGCGTCACGAGCCAGGCGTTGAAGTCGCGCTTCATGCCGTACTTGAAGTTGATCGAGCACCTGGCGTCGCCGCCCTTCTTGTGCTCCGCGCCCTGGCAGAAGTCCCACAGCACGAAGTTCGCCGCCGGATCCGGGCTCACGAGGCTCGGCACATCCGCGGGATCGACAACGACGGCACCCTGGGCCTTCAAGACGTCGATGGCGGCGGCCATGGCCGCCGCTTGTTCGGGGCCGAGACCTCCTCGAGGTGTCTCCTCGCCCGGCACCTTCACCGAATCGTAGTAGAACGCCCTCGGGATGCCGATGCGCGCGCCTTTGAGCGCCGTCGCATCGAGGAACCGTGTGTAGTCCCGGCCCTCGGGCGGCGTGCACGCGGTGGTGGCGCGATCGTTCGGATCGGGCGCGGCACCCTCGAGCACACCCATCATGACGGCGGCATCGGCAACCGTCCGGGCCATCGGTCCGGCCGTGTCGTGATCCGCCGTGATCGGGATGATGCCGTACCGGCTGATGCGGCCGATCGTCGGGCGGATGCCGACCAGCATGTTCGCGTTGGACGGGCTGATGATGGAGCCGCCCGTATCGCTGCCGACGCTGCCAGCCCAGAAGCTGGCCGCCGTGCCCGCTCCGGAACTCGATCCGCCCGTGGACAGGGCAGGGCGCCCGTCTGCCGTTTCCATCCGCGGGTCCGGCCGTGGGTCGTACGGGTTGAAGGCGAACCCGGCCACAGCGGTGTAGTTGGCCACCATCGGCGTGGGCGCGCCGGCCGTCCAGTGTGCCAGTTCCGTGAGCACGGTCTTGGCGATGATGATGGCGCCGCCGTCGCGCAGCAGCGTCGTGAGCGTCGCATCGTAGGGCGGCACGAGATCGCGGAATGCGAGGGCGCCACCCGTCGTGCGGATATCGGTCGTGTGGATGTTGTCCTTGAGCGCGACGGGGATGCCGTGCAGCGGGCCGCGCACGCGTCCCGCCTTGCGCTCGGCATCGAGGCGGTCCGCCTCGTCGAGCGCGCGCGGGTTGACGGTGACGATCGCGTTCAGCTGGTCTTCGTACGTGGCAATGCGTGCCAGGTACGCGGTGACGATCTCTCGCGAAGTCATTCGACCGGACTGAAGGGCGGCCTGGATCTCAGGGATGCCGGTGTCGACGACGGTGAACGCGACCGCTGCTGTTCCTGCCGGTGGGCCGGGCGCCGTCTGATTGCTGCAGGCGACAAGCGCCGCGATCGTTGCGGCGAGCAGGAGGCGATGCACGGCACGCGCCTATTTCTTCTTCGGAACGATCGGAAAGATCTTCTCGAGACCGTCATCCGGTCGTGGAATGACATGAACGCCGATGAGCTCACCCACCTTGCGCGCCGCGGCGGCGCCGGCGTCGGTGGCGGCCTTGACCGATCCCACATCGCCACGGACGATGGCGGTCACGAGTCCGGCATCGACCTTCTGCCAGCCGACGAAGACGACGTTCGCCGTCTTCACCATCGCGTCTGCCGCCTCGACCATACCGACCAGACCGCGCGTTTCGACCATGCCGAGCGCTTCGCCGTAGTCCGTGTCTGCCACGCGTGCATTCTATCTGCTTCCACGTATCTGCGGAGCGCCGTTCCGGTGCCCCTGGCGCCGAGGCCGCTGCCGTTGCGGCTGGCCGGCAGTATCGGACCAAAAGCCGATACGATAGGCGACCCGCAGTGAAATCGCTATAGTCGTTGGGAGGGTACACCTTGAGCCGATCAGCCACTACCGCCCCGCCGTGCACGTTTCCTTCCGACCAGCCCCGGATGCCCGAGCGAGGTCTCAGGCATCGACTGGCGTGGAGCTCGATCGCAGTCGCGTGGCTGCTGCTCGGCACGCCGAGTCTGGTGTCAGCTCAGGCGACTGCACCGCAAGGGCAGGCGGCCGAAGCCGAGGAGGGATGGACCGTCGCGATCTACCCGGTCGTCGGGTGGCTCCCGCTGTTCGGAGCGTCCCTTGACCTGCCGGCCTTTCCGGACGTCCCGGGCGACGGTGGCGCCTCGCTGACGACCGAGTCGTCGCTCGAAGGCGCGTTCCTCGCCGGAGTCGCGGTGCAGTCGGACCGCCTGACCTTCGAAGCCAGCGGCCTCTGGGCGGGTCTCTCGGCCACGGTCGAGCGTCCCAATGCCACGGTGGACTCGGATGTCGTGTACGGCGAGGCGTTTGGCGGCGTGCGACTCAACCGGCACGTGGCACTCATCGGAGGGGTGCGCCGGCTGGCGGTGAAGGTCAGCGCGGAGATTGTCGACCTGCCCCGTTTCGAGCGGAAGCCCGGGCTCTGGGATCCGCTCGTCGGCATGCAGTTCGACTGGCAGCCCTGGACGCGCGGGCACGTGCAGACGACCGTGCTCGGCGGCGGGTTCGGGGTTGGCAGCGACGTGGACCTCTCGGCCAGGCTCAAGATGGACTGGCAGCTCGCGCGGCACGTGGGCCTCGTGATGGGCTACCAGATCCTGTACTTCGACATCTCCCACACCGTGGCGGGTCGCACGTTCGACACCCAGCAGACGCTGCACGGGCCGATCCTGGGCATCGGCATCTACTTCTGATCGGGTGCTGCCTCGCCGCCTGCGCTTCGCTACGGCGAGCCCGCCGACCTGTCCGCCGTAGCCCGCAGGGCGAAGGTGGAAGCCTTGGCGACGGCGGGACCTTCCCCGGACCTCCGCGGACCTTGATCAGTCGATCCGGCCACGGGCGGCAACGGGCAGCGGCGTCACCTCATCACCGTCGAGGACCCAGGCCTGGTCCACGAGGTTGGAGACGACGCACGAGTGGTTGGGCAGCACGCGAACGAGATCCCCGGGCTCGAGCCTGGTGTGCCCGCTTCGCGCCTTGACCGTTGCGTGTTCCTCGGAGAGCCGTTCAATCAGGAGATCGTCTCCGCCCTCGCCGAGGACCACGCCGTATCCCGGCGCCGCGGCGATGCCGCGTCCGGCGTCGCTGCTCAGCGTTTTGCTGCCCGAATCGAGGATGATGCGGTCGGCCGCCGGCTTGCTGACGACGCGCGCGAGCACGGTGAGGGCACAGTCGTCGAAGCGCGCCGCGCCGAGCCCGACCTGCGTGCGATCGAAGTAGACGTAGTTGCCGGGACGATACTCGGTGAGCCCGTCCTGCTGCAGCGAGAACCTCGCCGTCGGCGTGGCGCCGGCTGACCGCTCCTCGACCGCCACGCCCCGTGCCGCGGCGGCGGCCGCCAGCCCCGTCAGAAAGGCTGCCTCGCGCTCCGCCATCGCCTCGAGCTCGGCCTCCGATGTCGCGTGATACGCCTGACCCGCGTGCGACAGGAGGCCTCGGAACCTCAGCCCTGGCAGGGCCGCCACCTCCTCGATGAACGGCAGCGCGGTCGCGGGCGACGGATCGATGCCGCAGCGGTGAAAACCGACGTCGACCTTGACCAGCACGTTGACGGTCGCCCCCGCGCGGCGAAGTCGATCCGACCAGGCCCGCGCCACGCTCGTGTGGTCCACGATGAAGGACAGCGTGACGCGTCTGGCAAGCTCGATGACGCGATCGGCATTGGCCGGATTCAATGGATACGGCAGGCGGATGTCGGTGATGCCCGCGTCCGCGAAGACCTCGGCCTCGCCAAGCTTGGCGCAGCAGATGCCCACCGCACCGCGTGCCAGCTGCCAGCCGGCGACGGTCGGGCTCTTGTGCGTCTTCGAGTGCGGCCTGAGACGGATACCCCGGGCATCCGCGGTTGCCTGCATGCGATCGATGTTGGCCAGCGCGCGTGCCTTGTCGATGATCACCGCCGGCGTCCGGAGATCGGTTGCCTTCACCGGGCGATCATGGCATGGATTGTCGCCGGCAGGCCCGCGCCGCCGGAACATGCGATAACCTTCCTGGCTGGCATCGCCTGCCACGGCCGGGCACGGGCGGGCGTGTCGGGGTCCATTTCGCCACTTCCTGCTTCTGATATGTCCTTGTCCCTGGTACCGGCAATCGGTCCGACGCTCGAGCGCGTGCTCGACGATACGTTCGACCTGTGGCACGACGGCCTCAGCCGCGAGAACTACGGGCGGTTCTGGCTCGCGCAACGGAAGACCGCGTGGGGCGCCCACCACCTGGATCGCGTCGCCCTGCAGGATGGTCCGCACATTGTCGCGAGCGCCAAGCGGTACGATCTGTCGTTCCGCATCGATCGGCGTCTCCGGCGCGTGCTCGGCATTGGCGCGGTGTTCACCGCACCGGCCTACCGCAATCGCGGTGCGGCCCGTGAGCTCATCACGCGCATCCTCGAGACCGCCGAGGCCGAGGGCTACGAGTTTGCCGCGCTCTTCTCCGAGATCTCGCCGGCGTTCTACGAGAAGCTGGACTTCGTGCCGGTGTCCTTCGACGAGTGGCGCCTGGAGGTCGACCGCAGGGACGGCGGTTCGCCGGCGGTCCTCCTTCGCGCGGCCGACGACCGCGACATTCCCGCCATCGTCGAGATGAGCGGCGCCCGCACGGCGGAGACGCGGCTGGCACTCACGCGCAGCGAAGACTTCATCAAGTGGGGCATCGCCCGGCAGCGTCTGCTGGCGGGGCTCGGGCCGCCCGGGTTCCGCGAAGTGGAGTTCATGGTCACCGAGGAGGGGCATCAGCCCGTGGCCTATCTCGTCCTGGTGTCCTGTCGCGGCACGTGGACGATCGAGGACGCCGGCGATCGCGATCCTTCGGGAGCGAGGCTCGGCGCGATGCTGCAGGCCATGCTGGCGCGCCTTCCCGGCGAGCAGGCGCCGGCGATTCGTGCGTGGTGGCCCGACAACCTGCGGCCCCCGCAAGTGTCGGTGGCCGGGGTGACATCGCCTCCAGGCGTGCTGATGATCCGGCCGCTGAAGGACCGCACGCTGCCGCTGCCGCCGCTCTCGGCCGCGGAGGTCGCGTACTGGCATCTCGACTACTTCTGATATGTCCTGGGTCTGACGACGCGAGGCGGGCCGGGGGACGGGAGCCGCGCGATCGTCAGCGTGAGCTGAGTGACAGATCCAGCGTACGCGGCTGTCCCCGCTCGACCGACACGCGCGTCGCCGCGGGGCGGATCGCGTCGAGGAACGCGGGATCGCTGGCCTGCCCGCTCTCGAGCGCCTGCAGCGCAACGGCGAAGTAGTCGCCTGCCGGCATGTCCGCCAGGCGGTACCGGCCCTCCTGATTCGGCCGGGCGGTCCGGATGTGGCGCGAGGCCGACATCCAGAGTCGCTCGTCGGCCGGGAAGATCACGATGGTGGCGTCGAGCACCGGTTCGCCGCGGGTGTTGGCGACCGTGCCGGAGACTTCGCCGAGCTTTCGTGTGATCACGACTTCGAGGCCGTCGATGGTCTGCCCCGGCGCGAAGTCCGTCGGCGTGTCCGTGATGTCCTGGCCGTCGAGCGTCACCGACAGCAGCGCCCAGCCTGGCGGCGTGGTCACGCGGAAGAGCGTCGTGTCGACGACGTTGGGGATCTCGAAGGTCCAGTTGCCGGTGACGCGGACCATGCCGCGGCGGGCGGGTTGCAGCCCCTGGCTCGAAGTCGGCTGCGCGCGTATCTGCACCTGAGACGGGCCGAACGGCGTGTCCTCGCCTGTGTCCGTCTCCACAGTGCCGCGGACGCGGGCCCCTGGCGCGGTCACGAGCATCAGGCCGTGGAGGTCCTCCGGGCCGACGGCCACGTCCATTCGTGCGAACTCGCCGTCGCCGCGCATACCCGTCCGAGCCTGCAGTTGATAGCGGCCGGGGGCGACGTTGTCGATTTCGAAGGTGCCGTTGCGAGCGATGCGCCCGCCGTCTTCCTCCTGGACCAGGAGCGAGCCCGCCGGCGACGTGAGGACGACGACGCCGCCTGTCGCCGGGATGCCCTGTGCAGTCGTCACGCGCCCCGACAACTTCACCAGCCGTGTCGCGATGAGGCCGAACGAGACGGCGGTGTTCTCCTGAGCGAGCGCCACGCGCACGCGCTCGGCGGCGCCGGGATCCGATGTGCCCGGATAGTACGTCGGCGCGTAGCCCGACGAATCGTCGGTCGGCTCCGTGACTTCGGCCGTACGGATTGTCGCGCTGACGACGTACTCGCCAGGCGGCAGTCCGAAGAGCCGGTATTGACCCAGGTCGTCGGTCCTGTCGCTCGCGCCCGCGGGCATCAGCCTTCGCCCGCCACCGGAGAACGTATACCGGAGCGCCCGCACCGTGGCGTTGACAACGGGCTCACCGAACTCATCGGAGATACGCCCGCCGATGACGCTCCCGCGCGGCAGCCCGACGACGAGCTTGTCGAGTGCCTGACCGTCGGCGACCTCCAGCGGCGTTCCTGTTTCGCCGGGGCGCCGCTGCCCGTATTGCAGCGTGACGAAGCCGCCCTTGCTGGCCGACAGCGTGTAGCGTCCCGCGGGTAGCTCCCGTATCTCGAAGCGGCCCTGCGCGTCGGTCGTGGCCAGCCGGGATTCGCGGATGGTCTGGCCGCTGAGGCGGACCTGCGCACGACGAATTGGCGCGCCCGTGTCCAGGGCGACCACCTGTCCGCGCAGCATGGCCGTGCCCTTGACCGCTGGATCGGTCGGACCTCCCGTCGCACGCGGCGGGGTACGAGGCTGGGGTGTGACCGGCATGCCGGGCCGCACCTGATCGGCAGCGACGCCGGCGCAGGTGAGTGCCAGCACGATGGTCGCGAGCGGGAGTCGACTCACGGCATTCACCAACGACAGTCTACGCCGGCTGCCGGGGTAATGCGTCAGGCGATCCAGTAAGTCCACAGTCCAAAGTTCACAGTTCAAAGTTACAAAAGGCCGCACGGACGCGTCCTGGACGTCACCATGCCACTCCTCCTGCGCTACGGCTGCACCGCAACCAGGCGGAGGTCCATGGCCTTCA
>CAZJBN010000032.1:0-36254 GCA_964543955.1 uncultured Bifidobacteriaceae bacterium | reverse complement strand
ATGAACCAGGCGCGCACGTGGGAGGAGTTCCGGGAGGCGTGCGGCTACAACCGCATGCCCGCCGAGAACATGGTGTGGGCGGATCGCAGCGGCGTCATCGGCTGGCAGGCGGCGGGCATCCAGCCGCTCCGGCGCAACTGGAGCGGACTGCTCCCGGTGCCCGGTGACGGCCGGTACGAGTGGGAGGGCTATCTTCCGATCACGGCGCTGCCTCACGAGGTGAACCCGGCTCGCGGTTTCGTCGTGACGGCCAATCACTACCTGTTCCCGAACGACTATCCGTTCAAGGAAGCCCTGCACTACACGTGGGCGGATCCGTATCGCGCCTCGCGCATCACCGAGGTCCTTGGTTCGGGCCGGCTGTTCAGCGTCGCGGAAATGGCGCGCCTGCAGAACGACGATCTCTCCATTCCCGCGCGTGCGCTGGTGCCGCTCACCCGCGACGTGCAGGTGGGTGCTGCCGCGGCACAGGCACGCGAGCGGCTGCTCGCCTGGGACTTCGTCCTCGACAAGGACTCCACGGCCGCCGGCATCTACGCGATGTATCAGCGCCGCCTGCTGGCCAACGCGCGCGACCGCCTCGTGCCGGCCGAGGCGCGAAGCGCCGTGAGCCCGGGCTCGATCAGCATGAAACGGGTCATCGACTGGCTCTACGCGCCGGATGGCCGCTTCGGGGCGGATCCCACGGCGGCGCGCGACGCACTGGTTGCCGCCAGCCTGGACGAAGCGGTGCAGGAACTGACGAAGCGCTTCGGCGCGGACATGACCGCGTGGAAGTACGGCCAGGAGCGCTATCACCACGCGCTCATCCGCCATCCGCTGGCGGCGGCAGTGAACGACGCGACGCGGGCGCGCCTCAACGTCGGTCCCGCGCCAAGGGGCGGCGACGGGTCCACGGTGAGCGCCACGGGGAACGGCGACAACCAGACGTCGGGCGGCTCCTTCAAGCTCATTGCCGACACCGAGGACTGGGACAATTCGATCGGCCTCAACACGCCGGGGCAGTCGGGCGATCCCGACAACCCGCACTACCGGGATCTCTTCGACATGTGGTCGAAAGGACGCTACTTCCCGGTGGCGTACTCGCGCGCCAAAGTGGAGTCGGTGACCGGGAGCATCACGCGGCTCTCGCCCGGGCCGGCCGAGACCGAGCCGCGCTGACTCCCCGTCGCGGCTTCACCTAGGCCGGGTCGCTCGATCGGTGCCCCTCAGAGCCCGTAGCGCTCGCGCAGAATCGCGAGGTGATGCGCCGCATGGCCGGGGATGATCCAGCAGAGAGCGCGCGCGGTCACCAGCTTGCCATTGGCCTCGACCGAACGCTCGAGTGCGGCGTGATCCAGCGAACCGACGAGGGCCAGCGTCGACATGCGGACGGCCAGCAGTTCGTCGACAATCGCGCCAATCGGGCGATGCGCATGCGGCGCGGACACCGCCCATGCGTTCTCGTCGAACCCGGAGAGCGGCGTCAGGTCCGCGCGGGCGGCACGCAGGAGCCGATAGGCAAAGACGCGTTCGGCGTCAGAGAGATGCCCCAGCACTTCTTTGACCGACCACTTGCCCTCTGCGTACCGGTAGTCGGCCCTGTCGTCCGGCAGATCGCGGAACCTCTCGATGTCGGCCCGCTGCGCTTCGAGGCCGGTGACCGGACCGCTCGGCGTCACCTGGTTCACGTAGGCGGCATAGAAAGGTGCATACTCGGCTTCGCCCGGCTTGGTGATCATCGTCTTCCTCCGTTGCCGGCGATGGACCCCATCGCCGGCGTCACACGCGAGCCCGTACGTCGGAGGCTTCTCCGAAGAGCGTGCCCGCTATCGTCGTCAAGGCCTCCACGCCGTGCACGTCCCTCGGGAGTTGCGGGACCCGCAGCCTGGGGAACGCCTGGAAGCGCCGGTCGATCTCGTCGAGGTAGACGCGCTCCTGGTCGCGCCGGGCCGTCAGGAACGGGTCCTGGCTGCCTGCCGGCAGAACGCGGTTGATCACGAGCGCGCCGACGCCGACACCCGCCTCCTCGAGCTGGGTGATTGCACGTGCCGTCTCCTCGATCGGCAGCCGCTCCGCCAGCAGCACCAGCACGAACGCGGTGACCCGCGGGCTGATCAACCGCGCGCGGAACTCGCGCAGGCGCTCGAGTCTGTCGGCCAGCGAGATCATGATCGGGTCGCCGTGCTCGTCCTGTTCGATGCCGAGCATCGCCCGCCGCGAGCGGGACAGGGCACGGATCCAGGCCTCCATCAGCTCCGGCATGCGAATCAGGCGGAGGGTATGGCCGCTCGGCGCCGTATCGAACACCAGGAGATCGACGTCCGCGTCCTGGGTGCGGATGAGCTCGCCGATCCGATCGAAGAGCGCCACCTCCTCGGCCGCCGGCATGCTGGCAGCCAGGTCGATCTGCCGGTTCGCTTCCTTCAGAATGCGGTGGCCGAAGAGCGTCTCGATGCGCGTCTTCACCTCCGAGACGTACCGCGCGCTCTCGCGCGCGGCGTCAATCTCCATGGCACGCAGGTTCGGTGCAATCTCCACGATCTCCGGTCCGATGGGGCAGTCGAAGATGTCGGCCGTGTTGTGGGCCGGATCGGTCGAGACGAGCAGCACACGCCTGCCCGCCCGGCTGGCGGCAAGCGCCGCCGCCGACGCGCTCGTGGTCTTGCCGACACCGCCCTTGCCGCCGAAGAAGAGCACCTGCCGCTCGAGCAGGCGGCCGGCACTCGTGCTCAGCAACACGGCAGGCTGCCCAGCGGCGATCGATCCATCCCCATGCGCCGGTGCCAGAGATGGAACTGGTCCAGCAGGTACGGATAGATGTCCAGCATGTACAGCGTCGCCGGATTCGGCAGCCCGACGATCTCCATGTAACACAGCAGCAGGAAGAGGTCGTTCAGCTCGTTGGCCTGCGCGCGCAACTCGCGCTCGTAGGCGCTGTAGGCGATGCCGTGCACGAAGTCGCGGAGGTTCTGGCGGAACGCCACGTCTCGATCATATAGGAGGTGGGAAGCAGGAGGTGCAGACCGACCTGTGGAGGCAACCATCTTCCCGAGCACTCGTGGACGCATTCCCGAGCAACTGTGGAGGCGACCCTTCAGGGTCGTGGAGGCATTCCCGAGCAACTGTGGAGGCGACCCTTCAGGGTCGCCTGCAGGCTAGCGGTTGAACCAGTACGACATCTTCACGATGAACGTGTTCCTGGCGGGCGAGGAGAAGAGGCCCTCGTAGTCGCGCCCGACATCGAATGTGCCGTACCCTTCCTGTTCGATCCGCTCCTGACGCCCCTGCTGCCAGACGAGGAAGAGCGCGGACCCCGGCTTGAACTCCCAGCGGAGCACGTTGGTCGTGCGGAACGACCGTACGTTGAAGTCGGCCTCGCCTGTGTAGCCATAGGGCACGTAGCGGTCCTCGTACTTCGCGGCCCGCCCGTCGACGACTTCCCGGAACCGGCTGAAGTCGCCGGCCGAGACGAACGGCTCGGCGTAGACCTGGAGCGACAGGTCGCGGGTCAGCGTGTAGTTGAACCTGAGCGTCATCGCGACCGTGCGCTGCTCGATGCGTCCGAAGACGTAGTGTGTGGCGTCGCCCTCGGTCACGTTCTCCAGCCACTGCGCGTCGTCGTCGTTGATGTTGTAGCGGAAACCCGCGGAGAGCGACACCGCCGACGAGGGTCGGAGGTTGATCCACGGGTTGATGTTGTTCCTCCGGGTGTCGTGCTCGTCCGCTTCGTGATAGCCGTTGTAGCTGAACGATAGCGCGCGGCGGTTGTCGGTGTTGGCGTAGTACCAGAGGCCGACGTTCCGGTTGCCCAGCACGCCGGGCCCGCCTCGGGTGACGCGATCGCGGAACGGCGCGGCGTTGAGGTTCACGCCGACGCCGAAGTTGTAGTTGTTGACGAAGGTCCAGTGCGTGTTGATGTTGACGCCGGAGTACAGACGATCGTCGTCGAAGTTCCAGGCGGCCCACTGGTTGAAGTTGATGTTGCGATTCCGCACGTACCGGCCGGGCACGAAGTCGCGCAGCTGGAACCAGTTGTTCATGTTCCGCTCGTCCGCCCGCCGCTGGAACCCGAGGTCGTTGATGTCGAACCCGGGCGACTTGTAGCCGAGAGACGTATTGAAGCGCGTGCGGTCGCCCGCGATCTTGCCGAACGCCACGGACCCGGCATGGCCGCTGAGCGTGGTGGCCGTCTCGTCCAGCTCGACGTGATCGGCATCCGGTCGCTGGAACGAGTGCACGTTGTTCTCCTGCAGGCGCGTGATGGCTTCCGTGCTGCCATTGATATGGCTCGCCGCCCAGAAGCCGGCGACGTTGTATTGCCGGGAAAGCCGCCAGTCGTAGTCGACGCCGCCCGTGAAGGCGTTGTTGGCGAGGAAACTGACATCGTCCACGATGGAGCGGTTGGTGGAGGTCAGCATGACGCCGAGCGCCGACTGGTTGCGGAACTCGCGCCTGACGCGCCCCACGGAGTAGGCCGTCACCGGCTCGACCGCAACCGTCCGGTAGTCGAGCGACCCGGACGCGGCAATCGTCGCATCCTCGCGCGCCGTCACGGCGGACAGCCCTCCAACCGAGAAGGCACCCACCCGTCCCGTCATCTTCGCGGCGCCGTAAATGGTGGCTGTATCCGGCATCTCCTGGAACTCGTCGTCTGCGACCTCCGGCTCACCCTGTGGCGCGCGGCCGATCCGCCGCGAGTAGAAGAGACCCGTGCAGTCGCCGTCGTTGCAGTCCATGTTGAAACGGAACGTGCCCGATCCCTCGACGAAGAACGGGCGCCGCTCGGGAAAGAGCACCTCGAACGCGTCGAGGTTGACGACGGCGGGATCGGCCTCCACCTGCCCGAAGTCGGGATTGACCGTCGCCGTGAGGGTGAGACCGGGCGTCACGGCGTACTTGACGTCGAGGCCAATCGAACCGGCCGGATCGGGCGAGTGGCCGAGCGTATTGCCGGGCTCGACATCCTCCGTCGTCACCTGGCCAAGCACGTAGGGCATGAGCTCGAACCGCTGCGGAGCGACGCCCAGCTGCAGGCCGTGCATCTCCCCGAACTGCGACACGAACCCGTTGGCGTTACGCGACAGGAGGGGCCACGTCGCGATCTCGTTGAGGCGGCCGATCTCGCGGATGAGCGCGAAGCCAACGGGTCCGCCCGGCGTGCCGTTGAACCGCAGTTGCGAGAACGGGATGCGAAACTCGGCACGCCACCCTTCGTCATCGCGCGCCACCTGGACATCCCAGACCGCGTCCCAGCTGTCGTCGCTGGCGCCGTCGTCGAAGTAGTAGCGATCGCGTTTGACCCCGACGGGATTGACCGCGAACTCGTACGCGGTCCGACGATCGAAGTAGGAATCCACGACCACCTTGATCCAGTCGGAGGGCGAGCCCTGGTCGCGCCGCGTCAGGATGCCGACAATGCGATCCGGTTCAGCATCGAAGGCGCGAACGGTGACGTAGAGCGCGGCATCGTCGTAGGCCACGCGCGCTTCGGTCGCAAACGAGGGCACGTTGCCCTCGGCAGGTTCGCGCTGCAGGAAGTCCGTGATCCGCGGCGCCTGTTCCCAGACCGGTTCGTCGGCGCGGCCATCGATGACCATCGGGCCAGTCGTCGCCACCGCGACGAACTCGGATCGAACCACGCTGGCGGGAGGAGGATCGTGGGCAAGCCCTCTTGTCCCGGTGGCTAGAAGCAGAATGCCGGCAAGCACCGGGCGGAGGACCGTCATGGCCACACCTGTAGACGGCAGGGGCATGGAAATGGTTGGCTGCCAAGCGGGTAGGCGACCCTGAAGGGATGCCTCTACGGGCCCTTTCCACCTGTGGAGGGTTCCCCTACTGCCCGAGCCACGCCCTCGCACGCTGCTTCTGCTCCTCCGTCGCCTCGCTCAGCCATTCGAGACGCCACGGCCGGCCGGGATCGGCGCCGAGCGTGACTTCGAGGCGCGTCAAGCGATCGCGCCGGGCGACGAGGAGCTCCACCGTGTCTCCGGGCCGATAGACATCGAGGCGCGCGGCAAGGCCATCCGCGCGCACGCGCACATCGTCGACCGCCAGGATCTCGTCGTCCACGTTGAGGCCGGCGTCGAAGGCCGGCGTGCCGCGGCGGACACCGGAGACGAGCAGGCGTCCGTTGTCGACGCGTGTGATGGCGCCGATGAAGGCACGGGCACCGCGCGTGTCGACCGGCCTGAAGCGAAGGCCGAAGTAGTTTAGGGCCTCGGCGTAGTCGAGATCCTCGGTCGTCTCGGCCGTCGTGTGGAAGAACGGCGTCAGGTCCACCCCGGCGACCTCGCTCATCACCTGATAGAACTGCTCCGGCGTGAAGCCCTTGTCCCCGCTGTACCGCTCCAGCGCCAGCCGCATCCCGTCATCCAGGCTCTTGCTGCCGCCGGTTGCCTTGCGGATCTTCGCATCGAGCAGGAAGGCGATGACGGCGCCCTTCGGGTAGTAGTCGATGGTGACGTTGGGCGTGTTCTCGTGGGGCCGGTACTGCTTGATCCACGTGTCGAACGACGCCATGTCGACGGGCGTGACCAGGCGTCCAGGCCTCGTCTGCACGGCCTCGATCTGGTCCGACAGGCCGTCGACGTACTGCTGAAGGGTCGAAAGGCCGGCACGCTTCACGAGGATATCGGCGTAGTAGTCGGTGAAGCCCTCGGCAACCCAGAGCGTCTTGACGTAGTTCTCGTTCTCGTAGTCGAAGGGCCCGAGCTCGATGGGCCGGAGACGCTTGACGTTCCAGTTGTGGAAGTACTCGTGCGCGACCAGGCCGAGCCATCCCCGGTACCGCTGGTCGGTGCGCGTGGCATAGCGGCTCGACATCGTCAGGAAGCTGTTCTTGTGCTCCAGCCCGCCGCCGGCATCGACGACCATGTTGAGAAAGTAGTAGTGCGGATAAAGGAAAGGTCCCATCACCGCACGGCCCGCCTCGACGATCTTCTGCACGTCACCCACTGCGCGGTCGACGTCGAAGAGCGACGGATCACCCTCGAGCACCAGCGCGTGCTTCAGGCCCTCCACGGTGAACTCGCGGATCACGGGATTGCCGATCACGATCGGGCTGTCCACGAGCGTGTCGAAGTCCTCCGCACGGTAGGCATGCGGGACGCCGGCAATCGGCATGAGCGCCGTCGCCGATCCCGTCCACCCGGCTGCCGGTTCGATGCGCACTTCGTGCACGCGCGGCGTCTCCTCGACGAGGGTCAGGAACGTGGGCGCGCCGTTCAGCATGGCAAAGCCCGCCTCGATCCAGTTGTTGCGCACCGTCATCTCGCGGCCGTAGACGCGGTACCGGACGCGAATGCTGGCCGCACCGCCGGTCGTGACGCGCCAGCGGTTCTTGACCGTCTTCTGCACGGCGAGCGCCGTGCCGTCCGCCGACTCGGCGCGGACGCCCTCGACGTGGCGCTGGTACTCCCGTATCAGGTAGGAGCCCGGCGTCCACACCGCCATGTAGAGCTCGACGACGGGACGGCGTTCGGTCGGGTAGACGGCCTCGATCTCCACGTAGTGCGTGTGCGGCGCGGGAAAGCGAAGCGTGTAGTGAACCGGATCGGGAGCCTGTGCCCGGGGCTCGCCGATCGCGATGAACGCGATCGCGGCGGCGCACGCCAGGCCGGAGAGGGTCGCTCGAGACATCGGGGTATTGTAATGGCGTGACGGGACATCGGACGGTCGGCCTGCAGTACGCCGTCACGTCGCTGCTGTTTCTCCTCGCCGGCTTTCTCCTCGTCCTGCTGCTGCGCTGGCAGCTTGCCTATCCGGGGCAGCCGCTGTCGCCGTGGCTGGCCTCGATGCTCGGCAGCGCAAATGCGCCTGGCGGGATCATGCTGCCCGAGTTCTACAACCAGCTCGTGGCCATGCACGGCACCGTCATGATCTTCCTCGCCGTCGTGCCGCTCTCGGCTGGCGCCTTCGGCACGCTGATCGTGCCGTCCCTGATCGGCGCGCCGGGCATGGCGCTCCCCCGCACGAGCGCGCTCGCGTTCTGGCTCTATGCGGCGGGCGGGCTCGTCATGCTCGCCAGCTTCTTCGTGGAGGGCGGGGCCGCGAACTCGGGATGGACGTCGTACCCGCCGCTCTCTGTGCTCGCAACGCCGGGGCAGACCTGCTGGCTCGCCGGCATCCTGCTGGTGGGCCTGTCGTCGGGTCTCTATGCGATTGCGATGATCGTGACCATCGTCGATGGCCGGCGGCCGGGCCTGACGCTCGGGACGATGCCCTTTTTCGTCTGGGCCCAGCTCGTGACGGCGCTCCTGCTCCTGCTGGCGTTTCCGGCACTCGTCGCCGCGGCAGTCTTCCAGCTGATGGACCGCGTGGCGGGCACGAGCTTCTTCCTGCCGAGCGGGCTCGTCATCGGCGGCATTCCGCTGCAGGACTACTCCGGCGGCGGCAACCCTCTGCTCTGGCAGCACCTGTTCTGGTTTCTCGCTCACCCCGAGGTCTACGTGCTCGTGCTTCCCGCCATGGGCATCGTGTCGGAGGTGATCGTCGCCAACACGGGGCGCCGGCTCTGGGGCTACGGCCTCATGGTGATGGCGGTGCTCTTCCTCGGCGGCATGTCCATGCTCGTCTGGGCGCACCACATGTTCCTCACCGGCATGGGGACCTCGCTGAGCACGTTCTTTCAAGTGACGACGATGATCGTTTCGGTGCCGTCGGTGGTGATCCTCACGGCGCTCGTCCTGTCGCTGTGGGGAGGATCGATCCGCTTCCCCGTCGCCATGCTGTTCGCCCTGGCGTTCCTGCCGATGTTCGGCGTTGGCGGGTTGACCGGGCTCCCGCTCGGCCTGGCGGCCAGCGACATCTCGCTGCACGACACCTGGTATGTCGTCGGCCACTTCCACTACCTGGTTGCGCCCGGCACGATCTTCGCCCTCTTCGCCGGCGTGTACCACTGGTTCCCCGCGGTGACTGGCCGTGCGCTCAGCGAGCGCCTGGGCAAGTGGCATTTCTGGATCTCGCTCTTCCTGATGAACAACATCTTCCTGCCCATGTTCGTCATCGGACTGGCCGGCGTGAACCGCCGGCTCTACGACGCAGGTCAGCAGTTTGCTCTCGCACAACCGTGGATGGCCCTGCAGCGCCACATGACCTGGGCGGCCATCGCGCTTGGCGTGGCGCAGGTCCCGTTCCTGATTGCGCTCGGTCGGGCCCTCTTCGCTCGATCGGCGGGAGCGCCAGCGCGCCCCGACGCTGCCGGCGGGAACGGGCAGGACGAGCACGCGCGCGGCCTGCACCGGCAGACCGGATCGAGGGCTGCGTCGCTGGGACACGCCAGGCCATCCGTGCTGGCACCGTGGCTCCTCGTGGCGTGGCTCGTCATGTTCTTCGGATCGCTCTTCTCCGGTTATGTGCTGCTGCGGGCGGGCGCGATCGACTGGCCGACCGGGACCGGCAGCTGGACGCTGGCTGCCGGGGGCGCGGCCCTGCTCGGCCTCGCAGCCATCGCATCGGGACCCGGGCGGCGGACACTGGTCGTCTCGACGGCGGCCGGCCTGGCCGCCGTCATGTGGATGGCTGCGGTGCACGGCACCGCATTCGCGGAGGGTCGCACGCCGCAGTCGCACCTGGCCTACGCGTCGTGGTTCACCGTGACCGGCGTGCTGATCATGGTCGTCGCGGCAGCCACGATCGTCACCGCATGGAGCGCGGCCGGCGCGGCTAACCGCGCGGAGCGCGCGCGCGGCCTCCGCATCGTGTGGGGATCCCTGTCACTGATATGGCTCGTCGTCTTGTCCGCCTTCTCGGTCGCGTAACGCTGGCCTGCCCGATCTGCGCGGCGCCAGAAGGCGCGCGCTTGAGCGAGGGCGCGCGTGCCGGCGCCCTGACGCTCATCGTCGTGACGCTGGTCGTGGTCGCGCCGATGATCTGGTTCGGCGTGCGCCTCTGGCGCGCCGAGCGGGAGGAGCCGTGATCTCCCGCTGGCTGCCGGAGGCGGCGTCCGCGCATGCCGCCGCGCTCGATGCCGTGCTGATCAACGTGCACTGGCACATCCTCGCGGTGTTCGCCGCCTGGAGCCTGATCTTCGTGACGGCGCTCGTGCGCTTCCGTGCCGGTGTCAACCCAACGCCGGCCGAACACGGTCTACGATGGCAGTGGCCGGCCCTCGCCATTGCGGCGGTCCTCCTCGGCGATGCCGGACTGCTCTTCCTGCAGGCGCTGCCGGCATGGCAGGCGCGCATGACGCCGCCGGCCGTCGCGGGCGGTCCGCCGCTCGAGATCCGGATCGCGGCCGAGCAGTTCGCGTGGAACATCCACTACCCCGGACCCGATGGATCCTTCGGCCGGACGAGCGTGGCGCTCATCGGCGCGGCAAATCCCGTGGGCATCGACCGCACGGACCCGGCCGCCACCGACGACATCGGCCTCCTCAACATCCTCACGCTGCCGGTCGACCGCCCTGTCGTCATCGAGCTGACGAGCCGCGATGTCGTGCACGCGCTGACGCTGCCGGAGATGCGGGTGAAGCAGGACATGACGCCGGGCCTGACCGCGCGCACGTGGTTCACGCCCACGCGCACGGGCGCGTGGGAGATCCTGTGTTCGCAACTGTGCGGCCTGGGGCACTACCGTATGCGCGGCGAGTACCGCGTGCTCACGCGCGAGGAGTGGGACGCGTGGCAGGCCGCCGAGCTCGCAAGGGTGCCCAGCCCGTAGGGCGGGTCTTCAGACCCGCCTCGGTGGAGTGGACGCTCCGCCCTACTGTCTCGATCGCAGCCAGGCGTCGCGAAACTGCTGCTGCTCCGGCGTGAGCGTGCCGCCCGCCTTCTCGGCGGGGACGATCTCGACGCGCGGGTCCTCCTCGAGCACGACCGTGCCGTCGACGCGCTCGCCGCCCCGTCTCACGAAGCGGATGGCAATGGCAGCGCCAGGCGTGTGCCGGCCGAGCACCTCGTCGATCTGGGACTGCGTCTTCAGCTCGACGCCGTCGAGGCTCACGATCTGATCGTCCTGCGCGACGCCGGCCTTGTACAGGGGCGAGCCGAACGGCACGAGGCCGGTCACTGTCGCACCACCGGCGCCGACCTGCAGCGAGACGTTTCCGAGCCACGGCTTGCCCGGCGCCCGCTTGCGCATGGTGAACCCGGCGCGGTCCAGGAGCGGCCGGTAATCGATGACCTCGCGCCCCTCGACATACCGCCGGAAGAAGTCTTCGGCAAACACCGCATCGCCGCTCACCTCGGCCAGCGCACGCTCGAGGTCGCGAATCGTGTAGCCGGATGCCACCGTCCCTGGCGTCCCGTTCGCCGTGGTGCCGAACTGCCGCCAGAGCGCGCGCATGTAGTCGTCGAGCGTCACTCGCCCGCCGGTGCGCTCGCGCAGCATCAGGTCCAGGCCCAGACCGAGAGCCGAGCCGTGCGTGTAGTACGAGACGAAGAGATTGGGCCACGCCGTCCGGTCGACCGACGTGGCCGCGTCCACGAACGGCGCCAGGCGGCTCATCTCCACGGCGGATCGATACTCGCGCCCGGGGCTGAGCATCACGGTCGTGATGGCGCCGGTGAGCTCCGCGAGCAGTTCGTCGCGGGTGATGAGTCCGGCCCGCGCCAGGATGAGGCTGTCGAAGTAGCTCGTGAAGCCCTCGCCGAACCAGAGCTCATCCGACATGTTGGCGGCCTCGTAGTCGAAGGGCTCGAGCCCCTTCGACCGCAGCCGCTCCATGTTCCAGGCGTGGAAGAACTCGTGGGACACCGTGCCGAGCATGCCCTGCCGCTGGCCGGGGTTCCTGAGCGCGCCACGGTTCGTCAGGACCGTGCTGTTGCGGTGCTCCATGCCGTCGCCGCTCGCCCAGGGCAGATAGTCGGCGATGAAGGTGTACACGCCGCCGTCGAAGCGCGGCAGCTCGCCGTAGACGGCAATCGACTCGCGCACGATCTTCTCGATGTCACGCGCCAGCTGGTCGGCGTCGGCGTCCGTCCCGTCGTGGTGCACTGCCACGCGAATCGTCTGCGGCTCACCGTCTCGCCTCGTGCCATCCTCCACCGTGAAGGTGCGCAGCGTGAACGTGCCGAACTCCGCTGGACTGTCCATCAGGTAGTGGATGCTCGGCGCGGTGAACACGAGCGGGTCGCCGGAGGGCATGAGCTGCGTCGCCACGCGCCAGTCGCGGCCGGGCGGCTGCACGAACGTGATGCGGGCGGGACGGTCCAGCTGCCCGCGGACGAACATCACCGTCGCCGGCATGTTCATGTGCGCGTGGGTCGCGTCCACGCCCAGGTAGGTGCCGTCTACGCGGTCTCCGTACACCTTGTATGACAGGACAACGGTGCCGTCGTGGCCGGCGACATCCCACTGGTGCAGGTTGGGCCGCGTCGCGGCAAGCGCGCGCCCGCTGCCGTCGGTGAGCGTGACGTCGAAGACGTTCTTGGCGAACTCGTGCAGGGCGTAGCGTCCCGGCGAGGTGCGGCTCATGCGGATCTCTGCCGGACCGGGCGGAAGGTCGGTGAACCGCGCCTCGACCTGCATCCACCGGTGTTCCGGAGACGGGAACGACAGCCGGTACTCGAACGGCGTGCCGTCGGCCCACGCCGCACGGGCGACCGCGAGCAGGCAGACGAGCAGGATGAGCGATCGATGTTGTCTACGAACCAAGCGTCGCGTACTCCTTCCTGGCATCGATGAGCAGCGGCACGTCCTCGTCCGCGCTCTTCCAAAGATCGAAGAACTGCTCGTAGGATGTGCGGGCAGCGTCGATGCGCCCGGCAGCCGCCTGGCGCCGCGCGAGCGAGACCAGAAGGTGGGCGCGCGTCGAGCTGATCTGAATGGTGGCGTCGGGCCTCGTCAGCCATTCGAGCGCGCGCAGCGCCTCGTCTGCCTGTCCCGCGCGCTCGTTGGCAAGCGCCCAGAGCGCGACGTTCTGCGCATTCTGCGGTGTGAACGACATGGGGGCCAGAAGACGAACCGCTTCGTCGGGCTGTCCTGCCGCCATCGCAGCCAGAGCCCTGAGCGCGGGCTCCTGCCGGGCCGCCTGGTCGGGTGATTCCCTGGCCTCCGCGAGCGCGGCGGGAAGGGCCGCACGCGCGTCGGCGCCATCCGTGAGGATGGCGGCCAGCACGAGCCGTTCGTCGGCGGAGCCGTCGGGTATCGGCCCGGCAGCTTTGAGCGTCCGCAGGCGCGAGCGCGCCTGATCCGACAACCCGACGAGCGCCTCTCCGATGGCGAGGCCCAGGTAGCCCTCGGCCGCCCAGACGCCGCGACCAGACTGTTCCAGGTACCGCTTCCATGCCTCGGTCAGCTCGGCCGATTCGCGCATCCGGCCGCGATAGGCTGCGGCCTGGGCCCGCACGGGTAACAGGTCCATCTCGTCGCGGCGTCCCGCCAGCGCCTGGACTTGCGCCTCGGCGAGGGCATCGTCGTTCGAGATGATCGCCAGCGTGTAGAGGCCGGCGCGGGCGGTTGCCGAGTCCACCACGTTGATCGCCGTCGTGAACGACTCGCGCGCGTCGTCGAGTTGTCGCAGTGCGAGGTACGTGTAACCGAGATTCAGCCAGCCGGTGGGCTGCTCCGGTGCGAGGCGGACGGACTCCTTCAGCGAAGCAATGGCCTCGGACAGCTCGCCGCGGTCCTTCAGCAGCGCGCCGAGATTGGTGTGTGCGGCGTAGTCGTTGGGAAACGTCGCGATGAGGACACGGTATGTCTCGATCGCGCGCCCGACGTCCTCGCTGACCGCCGTGTGATATCGCGCTTCGATGTACAGGCGCTCGTGCTCGCTCACGCGGTCGCGCAGCTCGTAGGCGCGCGTCGTCATCTTCGCCGCCTCCTCCGGGCGCCGGATGTTGGAGAAGACGGTGCCGAGCCGGGCGTAGGCGAGCGCGAAGTCGGGGTCGAGCTGAATGGCGCGCTCGAGCAGGGGCACGGCCTCGAAGTCGCCTTGCGTACGGCGAATCACGATCGCCTGGCTGTACGCCTTGAGCGCGTCGAGCGACGGCGTCGTGGCCTCTTCGATCTTCGCGTCGTAGCGCTGGATGGACGCCAGCGACTCGCCAAGCTTCTCGCGGTACCGCCTGGTCGCGTCCCCGAGAGCGCTGAGCACATCGTCTTTGCTTCCGGCCTGCGCCTGTTCCTCGGCGAGGACGTCGCCCGTGACGCAGTCATGCGCGTTGAGCGTGAGCAGGTAGGAGCGCCCGAGCGCGGCAATGCTGCCGCCGAGGAGCGCCCGGCCGCCGTTCCGCTGGCAGATCTCGCGGCCGATCTCCGTGGTGACGGAGCTCATCGGATCGCGGCCCATCTGGCGCAGGGTCGCCTGCTGCTGCTGCTCGTTGAGCACGTTCAGGAACGGTGACTGGCGGAGCTGCATGGCCAGCGCCTCGCTCAGTGTGTCGTCGAACATCGCGTCGCCGGTCCGGTTGGTGAAGGCAGTCAGGACGACCGTATCGCGGCTGGTGAGGGCCGGCGTCTGGGCCGAGCGCCAGAGCACCACGCCAGCCACGACCGCGGCGGTGACGACCGGCGCCGCGAGAAGCCAGGCCAGCCGTCGCGGCCGTGAGGACGACCCAGCCACCGGAGCCGCCGGGCTGCCGCCGGCGCCTGTCGGCACGCCGCTCGCGGCGAGCGTCCGGCCGGTCTCGGTTGCCTTGCGCAGCCGCTTGAGCTCCGCGCGCAGGTCGGCCGCACTCTGATAGCGGACGTCTCGATCCTTCTCCAGCGCGCGAAGGACAATGCGATCGAACTCCGCGGGAATTCCGTTCACGAGCTCCGACGGCGGCTGAGGCGCCTTGCCGAGAATGCCCTCGAAGACCACCGCCGGTGTCGTGCCGGGGAAAGCCGCACGACCGGTGGCCATCTCGTACAGGACGGCGCCCAGCGAGAAGATGTCGCTTCGGCCGTCGATGTCCTGGCCGCGCGCCTGCTCCGGCGACATGTAGTGGATCGTGCCGATGGCCGACCCGAGCGACGTCAGCTGATCGCTCAGGGCGATCGTCTCGGCAGAAGCCGACCGCGTCGACGGCGTCAGCTTGGCCACGCCGAAGTCGAGCACCTTCATCTGGCCGCGCCTGGTGATGAACAGGTTGCCCGGCTTGATGTCCCGGTGGACGATGCCGTTGGCATGAGCGACGTCGAGCGCATCGGCCACCTGCTCGCCGTACTGGAGGACGTCGTCGATCGGGATCGGTCCGCGGCTCATGCGCGCGCCGGCCGGCTCGCCTTCGAGCAGTTCCATCACCATGTAGTGCTGGCCGCCGTGCTCGCCGATGTCGTGCAGCGTGCAGATGTGCGGGTGGTTGAGCGACGAGATGGCGCGCGCTTCCCGCAGGAACCGGGCGACGGCCTGAGCATCGCTCGGCGACTCGTCGGGCAGGAACTTGATCGCGACGCGACGCCCCAGCCGCCGATCCTCGGCTTCGTAGACGACGCCCATGCCGCCGCTGCCGAGCCTCGCGCCGATGACGTAGTGCCCGATGGTCTGCCCGGTCATGCGGCGCCCGCTTCCTGATCCTCCAGCACGTCCCGGATCTTACGGGCCAATTGGGCGGGCGTGAAGGGCTTCTGCAGGAAGGCGCGGCCCTCGTCCAGCACACCGGTGCGGACAATCGCATCGTCCGGGTAGCCGGACATGAAGAGGACGCGGGTGGACGGTCGAAGGGCCTGGAGCGCCTCGGCGACGGCCGGGCCGCTGACGTCGCCCAGGATGACGTCGCAGACGGCCAGGTCGAAGTGCCGCGTGTCGTCGCTGCCGAGCGCGATACCGGCACGCCCGGATGCCGCCTCGGTGACGCTGTACCCCAGCCGGGTGAGCAGGTCGCGCGTCAGCCGGCGCACGGACGGATCGTCCTCGACCAGCAGCACGTGCTCGGAGCCCCCAGGCAGTTTCTGCACCACGGGATCGGCCTCTTCGGCTTCCGCCTCGACGGCGCGCGGCAGCAGGATGCGGAACGTCGTGCCGAGGCCGGGCTCGCTCGTCACCGTGATGTGCCCGTCGCTCTGCCGGACGATGCCGTACGCCGTCGACAAGCCGAGTCCGGTCCCCTTGCCGGCCTCCTTGGTCGTGAAGTACGGCTCGAAGATCCGCGCCCGCACGTCCGCCGACATGCCCACGCCGCTGTCGGAGAGCGTCACCTGCACGTGGGGACCGGTCCGCGCGTCGGGCAACTCTGCGGCCGCAACCCCATCGAGGACCACGTCGGCCGTCTCGACAAAGAGCCGTCCTCCCTTCGGCATCGCATCGCGTGCGTTCACCACGAGGTTGACGATGACCTGTTCCAGCTGGCCGGGATCGACACGGACCAGGGGGCCGGCGGCCCTGGCATCCACGACGAGGAGGACGTCTTCGCCGATCAGGCGGCGCAGCATCGGCTGCAGGCGTGCGAGGGCCTTGTTGAGGTCGACCGTTCGGGGCCGCATCACCTGCCGGCGGCTGAACGCCAGCATCTGCTTCGTCAGGTCCGCAGCGCGCATGGCCGCGCGGCCGATCTCTTCGGCATCGGCGCGGCGCTCGTCCTTCGGATCGAGCGATGTGAGCACGAGTTCGGAGTACCCGATGATCGCGGTCAGCAGGTTGTTGAAGTCGTGCGCGATGCCGCCGGCCAGGCGGCCCACGGCCTCGAGCTTCTGCGAGTGGCGCAGCTGCTCCTCGAGTTGCAGTCGCGTCTGGTGCGCCTCGTCCCGCTCGGCGTTCAGTGCCGCGAGGACGTGTCCGCTGACCGAGGCGAGCATGAGGAAGAGGAACAGCACGACCTGGGAGAACGACAGCGAGATTGCGGAGAACGGTCCGATGCCGGTGCCGGCGACGGCCATGCAGAGGCCGGTGAGGATGGCCACGACCACGCCGACGCCGAACGGACCGAACCTGAGCCCCGTCCAGCTGACGATCGGAAAGAAGATGAACGCCAGGGGCACGTCGCGATCGAAGACGCCCCACAACACGGCGAGCACGGCCGCGCACACCAGGATGGAGACCAGCAGCACGGTCGCTTCGACGATGCGCGGGCGCGTCCAGGTGACGGCCGGGCGGCGGACCGTGGCGAAGATCAGGCTGGCCACGACGACGATGCCCAGCCAGCCCTGCAGCCACCAGCGCAGCCACACGAGAGAGGGGTCGAGCGCGGGTGTCCCGCTGAGAACCAGCATGCTGCCGACGGCCACGTTGGCGCCGAGGAGGGAGGCCAGCGGCGCGGCCGACAAGGAGAGGATGAGCGGATCCCTGACACGCTGCAGGCGATCGTCGAACGAGAGCACCTGGAGGATGCGGACCGCGATGAGGGCCTCGATGGCGGGGCCGGCAGAGGCCGCGACCGCGAGGAGGAGCGGCAGCCGAGGGTAGCCGACCGCGACGACGGCGAGAACGATGCCGGGCAGCACGCGAGGCCCCCAGTACCACACGGCGGCCGTCGCGATGCCGGCGGACGCCCACGCGGGGGCGACACTGTCGCCGGCGGCCGTGGCCGGCAGGAGCATGATCTCGGCCAGGCTCCAGTAGGCCACAGCCACCAGCAGGTTGAGGACGGCCACCGCACCCCGGGGATGACCCCGGGCCCACTGGGCAATGCGAGTCCTGGTATCGGAGCGCTGAGACACGCGCTAGAAGACTATCAGACCATCGTCAGGGAGAAGCTGGAGCCGGCGACCGAGGCCGCCCGGAGCTTGCGGCGATAGAGCAGGTTCCTGCCCGTGTAGGTCTTCGCCGTCGGCGTCCCCACGTACGAGCCCAGATAGAGCGCGCCGCGCGGGCAGCGCTCGAACCACTGTTCGAGGAGCGTCAGGAACAGGAAGGATCCGAAACCTTGACAGCGATCCTCCGTCCCTCCACCGAGATAGTAGAAGGCGTCGCCGAACTGCACGCCGAAGAAGGACGCGTGGCATCGGTCCGCGGTCCGGGCCGTGGCGATGAAGGCGTCCGCGCCCATGCACAGGAGCTTCAGCGCGTGCCGGCCGAAGTCGGCCGATGGCGAGTACGGCTCGACGTTCCGGCGCATCACCTCGCGGCGCAGGCGGACGAAGGGAGCCAGATCCGCCAGCGCGGCGGTACCGTGCCGTACGGTCACCGTGGCGGATGCGGCGGCGGCCTTCTTGTAGTCGCGGCGGATGTTCTCGCTGACGGCGCGCCGGTAGGCGGCGAAGTCGGGCCATTCGGCGAACCCGATGCGATCGATCTGGAGAATGGCGTCGTTGACCGCGGCGCGCCGTGGCGCCGCGCGGAGGCGACGGTCCTCCTGGTTCCAGAGCGACCCGTAGTTATAGGTCGCTTCGCCGCAGCGCTCGATGATGAGATGGACACCGCGCTCCCACAGGTCCTCGTGGCCCGGGAGGATCTGGAGCCGATCGAGGAACCTCACGCGACGCCTGGCGACTGCAATCGCGCACTGCCCCACTTTTGCGCTCTGGCCGGAGAGGGCGGTGGCGTGGAGCTCGAAGATGCGAACGCGATGGCGGAACCGCTCGGCGCTCACCACGTTCCACGAACAGAGAAACGACGCGCCGCAGCGCTGCGCGAATCCGTCCCACTGCGCGGGATCGACGGCGCTCGCGGGCCGCTCGACCAGAACTACGGTCGAGGCGGCCTGTCCAGGCACCGGTGCGACTTCCTCGACCAGGCTCTCCACAGCTTCGCCATAATTACCATAGCTCGACCGCCGGAGCACACCGGCCGGACGGTCGTGCTGGAAAGCTCGGCAAGAGAACGCAGGGCGGGACTCCAGTTCCGCCCGAGCTCTTCCATGGCGGCCGCAAGGATCGTGCCGACGAAGGCTTCCGCCCGCGTCGGCGAGTGCGCTTGCGGTGGTCGACGTCCTCCATCGACATACCAGCGCTCCTACGCCACGCGGGTGACGTGGCCACGCGTTCCGTCCACGGTGATGGTTTCCCCGTCAGTGATAGCCGACGTGCCGAGGCCGGTTCCCATGATTGCCGGGATTCCGTACTCGCGCGCCACGATCGCCGCATGCGACGCTGTCGCTCCGGTGTCGACGACGACCGCCGCGGCGCGCTGGAACAAAGGCGTCCATGCGGGGTTCGTGTATGGGCATACGAGCACTTCACCGGTGTCGAGCCGGTCGAAGTCTTCCACGCCGCGGATGATCCGTGCGACGCCGGTCGCCGTTCCGGAGCCCGCCGGAGTGCCGGTCACGATTGCATCGTCGGCCCGTGCGGGCGGAAAGACGCACGTCGGGTCGATCATCGCCACGCCGGACATCTCGGCCCGTCTTGCCGCCCGCTGCCGGATCAGCGTTCGCAATGTTCCTTTCTGTTCTGAGGGGATGGTCCGGGGGTCCTCGATCTGCTTGACCTCCTCCCAACGCAGGTGGAACACGTCTGCGATCTCGTCCAGCAGGCCTGATCGTTGCAGCCGCCCGCCGATTTCGAGAACGGATCGGCGCAGCGTCGGGAGCGATGCCGTGAAGTAGAAGTGGGTGTCTTCCCGGAAAGCCACCCCTTCCTGCGCGGCTTGTACCCATCGGCGGATGCGGTCCTGCCGGCGACGGCGATTGCGCAGCAAGGGATGGTCGAGCAGCTTTCGGAGTGCTGTCGCAGAACGGGAGAATGGCTCGCCGTCCGGCTTCGGGCGTTCCGCGAAGGATCGCACCAGGCCAAGCACGATCTCGGGCGACTCGGCCAGTGTCGGTGAGCTCACCAGTAGTGGCGATGCGGTCTCCCTGCGGCCGAACTCACGAAGGAAGGCTTCGAGCTTCGCCTGGAATGTGGCGAACCTGTCGTCCTCGGACAGCGCGGTCAGCGCGTCTGCGGCGTTCGCGTCGATGATGAGCGCATTGAGGGCGGGATCGGTTCTGACGTGATCCGCGAGCGCGGCCAGGGCGTGATTCGAGTCTTCGGTTCGGGTCGGGAATCCGCCAATCAGATCGGCAATCAGTGCCTGGCGGCCAAGCAGGCGCACGGCGAGGATGAGACGAAGGAGAGACAGAGCGCAACCCGGCAGATAGTCGATCCGGAGATCCCGGCAATAGTCCTGGGCGGCCAATGCTCGATCGGGCACCTCGATCAGCTCGGCCCAGGGCAGAGCGGTGAGGTCGAGCGATTCCATGGCATCAATTTCAGCCAGGAAGGCTGTCTGCCGCGCGTCCTTCGTCCAGTCTGACGCACGGAAGCGGCGCACCTTGCTGGCCAGCTTCCAGGGAGCCCGGAGCAGGCGCCGTGTTGGATGGGGGGAAGGCGGCACCAGTTGGACCACGACTCCGTCTTCCTCGCGCAGGAAGCCGTCGAAGACACCCTCGACGCCATAGTAGTCGGCGATGTCGTGCATCATCCTTGCCGGGCCGCGTCCAATGGATGTCGTGACATCCATCGGGTAGGGTCGAACTGGAAGGTACTCCATGAGGATCGAGGCTTGGAGTCGCTGGACGCGGTTGAGTGGGACCGACGGCGGCGGCAGTGCGGTCATGGGTCTGGCCTGGACGATCCAGACGTGTCCCCCCGAGACAGCCCACTCGATGTCCTGCGGGCGCCCGAAGTGATGGGCGATGATCCGTGCATGCGCAACGAGGGTTGAGAGCATCTCGCGGGTCAGCAGGGCGCCGTCGAGGCTGGCGCTGCGCCCGGGGCGCCGGGGAGGCTGACGCGCGCTCGCTCTTCCGGTAGTTGAGCCTGGATCGCCTGCGTGCTTCACGTCCTGCCGCACGCCTCCGCCGGGTCTCGCGTGAATCACCACCTCGCCACGCCCGGGGTTCCAGTCCAGAACGTTGCCGCGCCAGTCCATGACGTAGTGGTCGGGTGTGACGAGCCCCGAGACCACCGCCTCGCCCAGGCCCGCTCCCGCGTCCACGATGACTCGATCTCGCGCCCCGCTCACCGGATCGGCGGTGAACATCACACCGGCAACCTCTGACTCGATCATCGTCTGGACGACCACGGCGATCCGCACATCCGCCGGGTCGATGGACCGATCGTGCCGGTAGGCCACGGCGCGATCGGTCCACAGAGATGCCCAGCAGCGGCGCACCGCATCGATCACGGCTTCGACGCCGACGACGTTCAGGTAGGTGTCCTGCTGGCCGGCGAACGCCGCGCCCGGCAGGTCCTCGGCGGTGGCGCTCGAACGGACGGCGACCGGCACGCTCTCGCCCAGCCGCAGATATGCGGCGGCCATCGCATCCTGCATACTGTCGGGAACGTCTACCTTCAGGATTACGGAACGCAGCGCACGTGGTGTGGGGGCGCCTGCGGGATCGGACAGGAGTTCGAACACCCCGGCCTGCCCGGCCACGACCGCATACGCGTCGGTGGTGACCACGAACCCGGAAGGCACCGGGAGGCCAGCGCGCAGCAACTCGCCGAGATTCGCAGCCTTGCCGCCGACGACGGCCACGTCAGCCGCCCCGAGAGCTTCCAGGGGCAAGACGTCCGGCTGGCCGGGAGTCGTCGCCATCGGCGATCAGGCTGAGGCCGATGCTTCACGCGCCGAGGCCATGCGTCGGAACTCAGGGAGTCGGGCTGGTACGCCGCAGATGCTCAGCGGGCTTGGCTGCACCGCGCGCCGACCTCTCCGCCCTGCAAGCAGTGGCTGCTGCCGCGACCCTTCGTGCTGGCCCAGCGGGTCGAAGTTGCCGAAGGCGAGGTCCGCATCATGGGATGAGGTCGGCTGTTCCAAGCGCTTGTGGTGAAGGGCGGCGTGAACCCCGCGCCCGCTCGCGGACTGGAATGGCGGTGAGGGAGGGATTCGAACCCTCGGTAGGACTTTTAAGGTCCTACAACGGTTTAGCAAACCGCCGCCTTCAGCCTCTCGGCCACCTCACCGTGTCGAAAATGCTAAGGATTTTGAGGGTTTCTCGGCAACGGTTGAGTCGCCCTCGGCCGACTGTGCCCAAAACTGTGCCCACTCGGCCCGCGGCGCCTCTCCTCGAGTCGTCGCGAACGACCATTATAGCGGCCAACGGCCCGGCCGCACCTGCGCATCGCGCCAGGCTCACGATTTGCTCCTCGCTGCCGGCGCCGACGACTGCTCCGCCAGGCGGCGGGCGGCATCGCGAAGGTCACCGTCACTCACGATGTTGTACCGGTCGAACACGCTCCGCGTCTTGTGGCCGCTGAGCTTCATGGCCACGCGCTCCGGGACCCCGGCGCGGACCATGTTTCGGATCGCCGTCCGCCGGAAGTCGTGAGGGATGCTGGCAGGACATCCGGCCTTGGTCCTGGCTCGGCACCACGCGTGGTAGAAGCCGCTCGCAGAGATCGCGTGTCCCGCGAGGAACGCGATCTCTCCGGCCTTCGTCGTGCCGTCGTGGAAGAACACGCGCTGGATGATCATCCCCTTCTGACGCTGGATCCGAATGGCTGCCTTGCGCTGGTTGCTCAACAGCCTCTTGAGCTCCGGCGTCAGGTAGAAGACGCGTCCTTCCATGTTCTTCGTCGTCCCTGGATCCAGGCGGACCTCGCCGGCCTTCAGATCGACCTGACGCCACTCGAGCGGCAGGACCTCGCTGTTGATCCGCCATCCGGTGACGTACGCGAAGGTGACCACCGGACGCATGGCTTCAGGCAGATGCGCGATGACCGACAGGTACTGCTCGCGCTCGAAGAAGCCAGCGCGGACGTTGTTCTCGCGCAGCATCGGGAAGTGGGGTTTGTGAATGAGCCTCCCCGACTGGACTGCCAGGCTGAACATCCGCTTCAGGACCGTGAGCTCACGGTTGATCTCCCCGGCGGAGGCAGGCCGCCTCGCTTCACGATCCTCTGGCAGATCGGCGGTCTTGGCCTTTCCTCGCTTTCGGCGAACCGGGATGCCCTCCTTCTGGCGCTTCGCGATGTACGCTCGAATGTCGCTTGTCGTGATCGTGATCAGACGACGATTCCCGAAGAACGGTGAGAGGTGCTTCTTAATCCGTCGTCGTGCATCCTCGTGCGTGCGCTTCCGGTTCGTCGCCGTCGAGCAGCTGCGGGTGGTCAACGACCGCCTGGTCCGTCAGAAGATCCCAGTGCCCGCCCTCGTGGAGCTTCGTGAACCGTTCGAGGCCCGGCTTCTCTTCAAAAAGGTGCACGTACGTCTCGTTGATCACGATTCGCCTGGCCCTTGGATCAATAGCGCCCAGGAGCACCTCCCCCGGGCGTTCCTCGATGACGTCCCAGAGGAACTGGAGCTCCAGGACGTGCTCAATGAAGTGGTCCACAGGGATCGGCGGCGAGATCGCCCGCCCGAGCGAACTCGAGAGCTGCGCCAGCCGCTCTTCGGCTCGTCTCTCGATGTGCTCGTTCCGCCAGAACCTCATTAATCCTTCCTCTTGGCCTTGAGCTCTTCCAACAGCTTCGTCCAGTCGGCCTCGGACAGGTTCATGTCCAATGCGGAGCGATAGAACATCCTCGCTCCCGGACTGTCGACCAGCTTCTTCCCCATGTCAGGCGGCGCCTTCTCCGCCAACGCCAGCAACTCGTCCGGGTTGTCCTCAAGTTCCGCGGCGATGGCGATGATCGCCGCCGCCGAGGGCACGAGCTTGCCGTTCTCGATCTTGCTGAGATACGAGAAGTCGAACCCTCCGCGATCTTGCCCCTTCAGTCTCGCGGCGACGCGATCGGCCAACTCCCGCTGCGACAGGTGCTTCTCCTTCCGGCCCTTCCGAATCCTTTCCCCCAGGGCATTTCCCATCGCTCGGAATGCTGACACATGTTGAGTTGCATGTCAACGCAAGTCTGCAAGAGTGCGGCAGAGACGAGGCGCGCCGACCTCACGGGCGAGCCACGATCGCTCGCGCGCACTCGCGTTCGCAAGATGGTCATCGATGTCGCCCCTGGATTACGTGCAGGGGGCAAGAATAGGCACGCCGCCGCCGAACCAAGTTCTGTTCGTGGGCCGTGATATATTCGCAAATGTATTCGCGATGCCAACAACCGTTCACATCCCGGACACGCTGCTCAAGTCGGTCGACCGTCGCGCCAGGGCCCTCGGCGTCAGCCGGAACCGCCTCATCGTTCGAGCGCTGGAGCAGGCGGTTAGCGAGCGTTCGACGTGGTCGCCGGATTTTCTCGAGCAACTGCGCCGCGTGGACGAGGACACGGCCGGGGCGGTCAACGACCTGCTGGGCGCGGTCAAGCAGGCACGGCGTTCGAAGCCGCCGCGTGACTTGTGACCTACGTCCTCGATACCAACGCCGTCTCCGCGCTCATGAGGGGCGACGAGGCTGTGGTCAAGCGGTTGGCCTCCCATGTGCCGGCGGATGTCGCGATTCCGCAACCGGTGATTGCCGAGATCGCCTACGGCATCGAGCGGTTGCCACGGTCGCGTCGGCGGCGCCTCCTCCAGTCACGCTTCGACCTGGTCTGTTCGGAGATTCCGCGAACGGCGTGGACCGATACAGTCAGTCAGGCGTACGGACGCATCAAAGCCACGCTCGAGCGGCGCGGGACGCGGATCGAGGACTTCGATGCGGCGATCGCCGCGCACGCGCTCGCTGCAGGCGCCACGCTCGTCACGGCGAACCTCGAGCACATGACTCGTGTACCCGGGCTCAAGGTCGAGGACTGGACGCAGTAAACGCCGGTCTCCGCGAGATCAGAGGGACAGCTCTGACGCCTTAGCCTTCGACCGGATCCTCGGTCGCATGCGCAGCCTCGGCTTCCGCGAATCTGGCGATCGCATGTTCAAAGTCCGGATCGGCCGCGCGGTACGCTTTCACGCGACGAAGCGTGGCTTCGAGGTCGATTTCGAGACGTGTGAGGACCTCGTCGGCAGGCTTGCCGTCGCCGCTGTCGAGCCCTTCCGAATGGCTTCGCGCAGCGCGTCGAGCGTCGAGGTGTCCTTCTCGTCATCAGGCGTCATCGTCGAACTCCTCACCGGGAACGACGCTTGCCTCGCGCGACTGCCCCGCCAGCGGGACTGATCCGCAGGGCGCGTTCTCCACGACTCCGCCCGTCCTGACGCACCGCCCGAATCAGATCCTTCGACTTCACCCCTGTGGCGGATCGACCCGTGACGCTGGCAAACGGTGACGGCGATGACGCTGAGCGAATGCACCGCTTCACGAGGCCACCTCCAGCAGATCCTCACACTTCCTTCAACCGCCCGGACGCGTACTTGTGCAGCAGGCTGGAAATCAGCGTCTGATACGGCAGCCCCTCCGCGAGCGCCCGCTTCTGGATCGCCTCCAGGTCCTTGCTCGAGAGCCGGATGTTCAGCCGCCGATCCTTGCGGAACGTGGCCTTCGCGTATCGCGAGTAGCGAGCGCGCTCCCGCTTGCCGCCGCCGGCCGACTTCCACTCGCCGCGCTCGACGGACTCGAGCAGATCCTTCTCTTCGGCATCAAGCTTCATCGTCGCTCTCCTCGCCGAGGTACCCCTTCGTGGCCTTCCGACTCGGGATGATCGTTTTCAGGAAGACCGTGTCCTCGTCCTCCACGAACGGCACCAGGTACACGTAGCCCTCGCGCCGGACGACGAAAATGCGCTGGCCGGCGTAACGGCTGGGGTTCGGGTGTTCCAGAATGTCGAGCAGGTCGCCACGCTCGATGTGGAAGACGATGTCCTCGAACCCGATGCCGCGCTCCGCCCTGAGCTTCGCGTTCTTCGCGTCGTCCCAGTCGAAGTACTTCACCGACATTTAGGGTATCACGATGTGTGCTTGGTAGGCACACATTGGCGTCGGCTCCAGTGTGCCCGCCAGTGTGCCCAAACCCGGTCCGAGGACCATCAATCGGGAGCCAACGCCAACCAAGCTTCCAATGAAAAACGGGCCTGAAATCATCAATTTCAGGCCCGTTCTCTGGTTCTTGGCAGCCTTAGCAAACCGCCGCCTTCAGCCTCTCGGCCACCTCACCGCATTGAAACTACTAAGGAATTTGAGAGTCTCTCTCCAATTGCTCAGCTGCTGACCGCCGACTGTGCCCAGTCGATTCGAGAGACTGCGACAGAGGCCCCTCCCGAACGTCCCATTATAGCGATCAAGCTGCCGACCGGAGCCGGTTCGAGGGCCTGGGCTCACGATCTGCTCCTCGTCGCGGGGGCCGCCGTCTTCGGATGGTCCTCAAGACGCCTCGCGGCGTCCCGCAAATCGCCATCGCTGACGATATTGTACCGGTCGAACACGCTACGGGTCTTGTGGCCGCTCAGCTTCTTGGCGACGCGATCCGGCACGCCGGGCCACCCAGGCCGTATCGGCGTTCGCCATTCTGAACAGTACTCCTCACCGAGGTACTGGTTCGTCGCCTTCCGGCTCGGGATGATCGTCTTCAGGAACACCGACTGCTCGTCCTCGACGAACGGCACCAAATACACGTAGCCGTCGCGCCGGACGACGAAGATGCGCTGGCCAGCGCAACGGTCGGGGTTCGGATGTTCCAGGATGTCGAGCAGGTCGACGTCCTCGAACCCGATGCCGCGCACGGGCCCGAAAGGCATCGCGCGCTTATCGCCGTCCGGCGGCTGGCGCGTACCCGTCAGAGAGCGTTCCCATGAAAGCGACGATCGCTCGCTCCTCGGCCTGGCTGAGACCGAGGTTCCCAAGTTCGTCCGTGTTCACGTTGGCCCCCACCTCCGGCGGAGGCCAGCAGTCGCGGGCGAGCGCCTCGCGCTCCGTGAGCGAGCCACTGCAGCGGGGTTTCACATCGCGCGTGTTGTAGAAATGCACCAGGCCGTTGAGCGTCTTGAAGTAGCCGTTGTGCATGTAGGCCTTCACGAATGCGCCATCCGGCCGGCGCTCCACATTGCGCAACGTCGGTACCTTGTGCTTGCCGATGTTCGCCTCGGCAAACTCCCGCCATTCCGGCCGTGTCGCAAGAAATGCGCCGAGGCCACCGTCCACCCAGCCGGGACCGTCGGGGTTCCTCGTAGCCCGATACCACGGGTTTGCAGGATTGCGCGGAATCCCGAGGTTGTCGAAGGTGAAGTCGGTGAGAAGCGGCGGTTCCCCCCGCGATCCCCGGTCCAGCGGGTGGCAGGCCGAGCACTTGCCCCGCCCGGCAAACAGCTCCATGCCCGCCTCTTCTTCGGGTGACAGAACGGCCTGCCCCGCCAGATACCGATCGAACTTCGAGGAGAACGGATTCACCTCGCGCGAGCGCTCGTACGCAGCGATGGCCGTGGCGATGTGATCGTAGGCCCGATCCGAGGCGGCCCGACCCTGTGGCGTCATCGGCAACCTGCCCGCAGGCAAGGCGCACGCGGCGGCCACGTCCGCCGGCCACGCGATGGCGCAACTACCAGGGAACTGCGCCTCGAGCGTGACCGGATAGTCCGCGGCGCACACCCGATGAACCACGCAGCCCGTGTCAGGCAGTGCTTGTTCCACCGGGTTCACGAACGGTCCCTGCGCCTGCTCGGCGATCGGATCGCCGATCCGCTCGCCCGTCGCACGGCCATCCCAGAAGTTGCCGCCAACGAACAGGGATTCGTCGTCCTCGACGGTCATGTGCAGCACCGGCGCCATCGCATACGCGACTGTCGGAGGCTTGCGGTTGCCGAACAAGCCGCTGACGGATCCCTCGTAGACCGCCGAACCCGCGTTCACGAGGGGAAGATCTCCAGTCCATCCCGCCTGCGACGCGTGACACGCGGCGCACGACTGGTTCCCGCGTAGCGAGAGCCGCTGATCGAAGAACACCGACTTGCCGAGCTGTTCGAGGGCGGTCAGCGCAGGGGCTACGGGCCCTGGTGGCTCACCAGCCCTTTGTCCGCAAGCCGCACCGGCGATGACGGCGGTAAGCACGAGACATCGAACGAGTCGCATGGAAGGCAACCGGCCGGCTTCCTCGAGCAGACTCCGCAGCATCCGCGCCGTCTTCGCGTGTACCTGCATGCGCCGGGCAAGCAGGTCGCCACGTCGACTGGTCGCTGACGCACTCCGCGACCTTGAACACCTCCGAGCGGTGCGCGCCACCGTCTCGTGGCCTTCCATGAGCAGCCGAATCATGTCCTGCGCCTTGGGCATGCCATCCGTCCCTCGTGCGACCGCTACCCGACGGCGCTGCCGTTCTCCTCCGTGAGGTCATAACGCGATCTGATGGCGTCAGCGACTCGCGCCACCGCATCCCCGCTCCGCGATCGCGCGTAGTCCCGCTCATGCCCCTGAAGCTCGCGCGCGAGCGCGCGGTCACCGAAGACATCGGCGATCCATCGCGAGAAGTCACCACGACGCAGATATCCATCCGCATGTGCCGTGCCCAGATCGTCGAGTACCGTCACGAACTCACGTAACGTGTGCGCACGCGACGCCTCCCGGCGATCGTTCCGGTGAAACACGAACGCCCGGGCGTCCCGCACCGGCACGTCGACATACTTCTGGCGATGACGGACGTGGGGTGTCAGGCGCTCGCCGATGGTGAACACCTGCAGGTCGGAACCGGCTTCGGCCGTGACCGGCAGGGCCGCCGCCTGATCGATCCGGAGCGTCTGCAGCGCGTCCCAGGCCGAGGCGCCGAGGTGTTCACAGGCGGTGCACCGGTGCCGGAGCGCATCGATCTCCGCACGATTCGATTCCCGGGTCACGAGAATCACCTCGGTGGCGGCGATGAGATCGCGCGGCAACTGCGATGGCCAATAGGTCACAACCGTGTAGCCATTGACATCGAGATCCAGCAGGTCGTGCACGACCGCATCCCGGAGGAAGTAGTGTCCTTCGTCGACGATGATGCGGTGTGGCGTGCCGGTGCGGCGCCGCATGACGTTGAGAGCCGGCAACACCGAACGGATGTACTCGAGCCTGGTGGTGTACTCCAGGCACGACAGGTCGATCACCACGCTTCGATCGGGATACCGCAACGCGTGGAGCAGCGCGCGCGGCGTGGGCGGATCATCTTCTCCACCCAGCACCCTGACGCCCGGCAGCGCATCGAGGGTTCGATAATCACCCTCGGGATCGATGACGCACAGGCTGTACCCGTGAAGGATCAGCCGCTCGCAGAGCAGGCCGGCGAGCCACGACTTCCCGGAGTTCGACTCGCCCATGATCAAGACGTTCCTCCCGCGAACCGCCAGCGAGAACTCGCGGCCGTCTTCCGTGTGCCCGAGCATCAGCCGCCGCCTCGCTCGCAGCACCGTCGGCAACCGTCCGGCGGCCGCGACTCGCCTGATGAAGTCGGCGACCGCGGCCGGTCCGTCACCGCTGATGACGATATCGGCTGCCGCGCGCAGAGAAGCGCTCCCCCATTCGACCGCCGCGCCGACCTCGGCGAATCGCAGCAGCTCGTGGTCGTTCTCCGCATCTCCGACGGCGACCGCGTTTCGTGGCGACTTGCGCAGGGCCTCCAGGACCGCGCGCAGGCCGGTTGCCTTGCTGATGCCCTGGGTCATCGCCATGACGCGGCTGCGGTTGAACAACAGCACGATTGGCGTCTCGAGGTCACGGATGACGTCCAGCATTCGCGGCGCCGCGCTCGCATCGGCCTCGATCAGGCACTGGCCTGCCTGGAATGGAATCCCTTCCTTCTGCAGCCGGGCGACGAATGCCGGCGGGATCGGGGGGGCGAGCGCCGTCGTCAGCCCACCGTCTGGAAAATGCACGAGCGCGCCATTCTCGGCGACCACGCCATCGACGAAGTGGAGCTCCCCGGCGACGCGACGCAGGTCGTCGAGGCGCCGGCCGGTCACGAGCATCACCGCAATGCCCCGACGCCGCGCATCCGCGATAGCGTCGATCATGGATGGACTCAGCCGGTCGTCGCGGGTAATGGTGCCGTCGTAGTCCAATGCGAGAACTGACAGTCTCATCTGTGGCTCCAGCGTGCGACGCCAACAATCCGGTCGTGGCCTCGCGGCCGTCTGCTGCCGCCATTCTGACGGCAGGACCGCGCCGGCCTCAATCGCACTCACCGCACGATCGCGGATATTGGGATACAAGGCAAGAAACTCGACACACGTTCAGATCCGTTTGGTGAGGGAGGACCGGGCGGCAGGGCGGAACAGTACGGTGAGTCTCTTCGAGCGCTGTTTGCGCGGGCGACCGGCAACTGGAGAACACCAGCAGTGCCACCCCGGCGGCGGCGGAACGGCGGTTCATGCGATCCGTTCCGGGTCCGGCGCCGGCCTTCTCGAAGCGTGACAGGCGGAGCTCGGCGTCCGGCTCTCCATCGGTCAGCACGAGGTTGGCAATCGTCTCGCCGATGGCCGGCGCCATCTTGAATCCGTGGCCCGATCCGCCGGCGGCGATCCAGACATTCCCGGCGGATGGATGACGATCGACGATGAAATGGCTGCATCCGCCATGACCGGCACCGACGCCTTCGCGAACCGGTCGTCTGGGCCGAACGTCCAGAGCGCCGCGCACGGGACGGTTGGACGGAGATTCAGGCACCGCTCTCGATCGGTCGACACCACAGAGGTGCGAAGTGTGACAACATCGATTTCCGCCGGCGGATTCGTATTTCCCAGGGAGGCGTCGTGGTCGCGTTCACACATATTCTGGTGCCGATCGACTTCAGCGAGTTCTCGGCTCGCTCGCTCAGCCATGCGGCCGCGCTGGCGCGCTGGTATGACGCCAGGCTGACCGTGCTTCACGTCGGGCCGGCCTTCGACCCGCTGCTCGCTCAAGGCGAGCTCGGCCTGCCCATTCAGGGCGTCAACCTGCCGACGCCCGAGAAGACCGTCGGTGAGATGCAGCGCTGGCTCGACGTGGGCGGCATGGCACCTGGCGCCGTACCGGTCGCGCGCCTGGGCGACGCCTCGACAACGATTGTCGAGGAAGCGATCAGGGACAACGCCGACTTGATCGTGATGGGTACGCATGGCCGCCGGGGTTTCAAGCGGTTTCTCCTCGGTTCGGTCACCGAGCGCGTGCTGCGTGAGGCGCCGTGCCCGGTGCTCACCGTGCCGGCCCGAGCGCCGGCCGGGAGCTCCGACATCGTGACGTTCAAGCGCATCCTGTGTCCGACCGACTTCTCCCCTTCGGCTGCCCTTGCGCTCCAGTTCGCGCTGAACCTCGCTCGTCAGGCCGACGGCGCCGTGACCGTGCTTCACGGCATCGAATGGCTGGCCGAGGAAGAGCCTCGAACCAGGACGTATGCCAACATGTCCGACATCCGGCAGCGCCTGCTGGAGGAGTCGAAGAAGCAGATGGACGATCTCGTCGCCGCGGAATCGCAGACATGGTCCCGGATCGACAGCGACGTCGTCTTCGGACGGGTCTACCGCGAGATTCTCCGGGCGGCCGACGCTCGCCAGAGCGAGCTGATTGTCATGGGTGCACAGGGCCGGGGAGGTCTCGACCTCGCCGTGTTCGGATCGACCACGCAACAGGTCGTCCGCGGCGCTTCATGTCCCGTGCTGACGGTACGGGGCGTCGGGTCGTCAGGAGCGTCGTAGGGCGGGTCCGCGCCCGAGCTGGAGGAATTGCCGTGATGATGTGCCGCAAGGTGTTCGTGCTGCTGGCCGCCCTGCCACTCGCAGCCTGCACGCCTGACCCGATGAGCTATCCCACCGAGATGGAAATGACCACGTGGTCTGTCGTCGGCGTGGATCCGAAGACTGGCGACGTCGGCGTTGCCGTCGCCTCGTGCGTGCCGAGCCACGGCGATGCGGTGGCGGCGCTCGTCCCCGGCAAGGGGGCGGCTGCCACGCAGGCCGGCTTCGACGTCAAGAACCGCAACAAGGTGTTCGACGCGCTCCAGAAGGGACTCACAGCCGAAGAGGTCATCGCGCAGGTCACCGATCCCGACTGGGACAGCCAGACCGACCGGCGGCAGTACGGCGTGGTCACCATGCACGACGGGTTCGCCCGTGCAGCCGGCTTCACGACGCCCACGCGCCAGGGGACGACCCCTGGCGAAGACGGCGTCGCCCGCTTCGCCGGCGTGATGGCCGACGCGAGCCGGGGCGTGAGCTCCCAGGGCAATACGCTGGCCAGCGCCGAAGTAGTGCAGTGGCCGCTCGATGCCTATCGCTGGGAGGACCCGGCCGGCTTCAACACGCTGCCTGACCGCCTGATGCGGGCGATCGAAGCCGGCGCCATCGCCGGAGGCGACGTACGATGCAACCAGGGGAACGTCAGGCAGACCACCGCCATGGCCGCCATCCTCGTCGCGCGCGGCGGCGACCCGCCCTACGCCACGGAGAAGATCGGCATGACCGATGCCGGGACCGACAAGGCGCCGTGGCTGAACCTGTCGGTGAGTGTCGAACGCGGCGGAGAGAACCCCTTGATCGAACTCCGCCGCCAGTTCGATCGGTGGCGGCGGACGCAGCCGAAGTAGGTCGCAGGACGTCCTGCCTGATGCGACGCCGCGCACGCGCGGCGTCACGCCGTTCCTCGTGGTCGGAGGCGGGATGTTCCAGACGAAGCAATCGGCTGCCGGCGGCACGTTCACGTCACGCGAAGGCGCCTTCACGGCTGGAGGCGGCCTGGGCGCACACCTCGGCGATCGCGTCAGCGCGGGCGTGGACGTGCGCGGGATGGGAGCTGCACCTTCGCGCGGGCGGATTCGTCGGGATCGCACTCGGGCGGTAGGGCGACCCGAGGCACCGGCCGCGGTCGATGCCCGTGTCTGGACCCGCGCGATCGCGATGTCGAAACCGGCAGATGCCGGGTCAGATCGTAGGCGCGTCGGAGTCCGTCGCTCGTGATGGGCGATGCTGCTCCCACCATCGACCCGCCTCCTCCTCGCTCCACACCATCCCATCGATCGCGTCGAGGGACTGCCTCAGTTGTCGCGCGCTCTGCGGACGCTCTTCAGGTTGCTTGGCGAGGCAGGCCAGCACCAGCCGTTCGAGGGCCGCCGGAATCGGACGCCCGGTTCGCTCCGACGGCGGCACCGGCACAGCCTGCAGGTGCTGCGTGATCAGCTTGTGCGCCGTGTCACCGGTAAAGACCTCCTCTCCGGTGAGCAGGTAGTAGGCCACACATCCGAGTGCGTACAGGTCGGCGCGGGCATCGACGTGATCGCCGAACACCATCTCCGGCGCCATGTAGGCCGGCGTTCCCGTGATCACGCCTTCGACCGTGGCCTTCGACGGGGTGGTGTCGGCGGCGGAAGTCTTCACCAGACCGAAGTCGAGCACCTTGACGAAATCGTCCTGGCACCCGACCCGCCCGAGGTGGATGTTGGCGGGCTTGATGTCCCGGTGTACGAGGCCTCGCGCGTGTGCTTCTTCGAGCGAATCACAGACCTGGCGAAGAACATGAACCACGCGCGCCGCCGGCATCGGGCCGTGCTCTTCGACCAGTGACTCGAGGTTCATGCCGTCCAGAAACTCCATCACCAGGTACAGGGTCTGATCCTCGGTGACGCCGAAGTCATAGAGGTTCACCGTGTGCGCCGACCGCAGGTGCGCAGCCGCGTCCGCCTCCCTCCGGAAGCGTGCGATGGCACGCGCGGCCACGGCCGGGTCGACGGCCCCGAGCATCTCGGGGCGGATCAACTTGATGGCGGCCGGCCTCGCCAGCATCCGGTGAGAGGCCTTGTAGACCTCGCCCATGCCGCCGCGCCCCAGCAGGTCGCCAAGCCGGTAGCTTCCCATCTCCCGCGCCTTTGCCACCTGCCGGCCGAGTGTTGTCACGACGTGCGAGATGACGACGGCGACCCCGACGAGCAGGTAGTCGGGGTAGTGCATCAGCAGCGCGTTTGTTGCCGACCCGAAATCCCAGTGGCCCTGGGAACGAGCCCAGAGCATCCCCACCGGATTCATGGAAGCCGCGAACAGGCCCACGAGAAGGGTCTTCGTCCTGGTGGTCGGCACGATGGCCGAGAACATCAGGATGACGGCGCCGATCCACGAGATCTGTGGAGAGACCTGCAAGGTCGGAAGGATCGGCCCCGAATGAAACGTCAACCCCAGCGCGAGTGCCGTGAAGACCAGATACGCCAGGCCCAGGTCCAGGGTTCGCTGCGGGTCTCGGCCGGTCGTCCGCGTATAGGCGAAGAGCAGGAGGGACACCGCCACGCTCACGGCGGCGATCGCATCGCCCAGCGTCGGGTCGAACCTCATCGACTCGGGGTCCTGCATCGACCGCATCGCGAGCCGGCCCAGGATGGTGGCGATCACCCACAGCCCCGCGGCAACGAGCGCCATGATGCCGAGACGGGCGGACGCTTCGCGAAGGATGTCGTCGGGGAGGGCTCGCGGCCGACGACGCGCCGCCGCCACCTCTACGGGGGTGGCGTCAGTCGGGGACCGTATGAGTCTCGGGACATCCACGACGGTGCGGGTCAACGTATGGTCGTCAGGGGTCATGAGCCCGGCCAACTCCTCCGTTCACAGTGTACGCCTGACGCCGTCATTGGCCGGAGACGACTCGAACGGCACCGCGATGAGCACCTCGGGCGACGCCCCAGCCGCCGGCTGCTCGCGCGCCCCGGCTGTCACTCGGCGCGCATCGTCAGCATCGGGTCGGTGCGAAGGGCACGACGTGTCGGGATCACGGCCGCGAGAACGCCGGAGGCGACCAGCACCGCGGTGCCGAGCGCGTAGGAGGCCAGGTCGAACGGACCGATGCCGAAGAGCAGCGTGGCTGCCGCCGCAGCCATGGCGGTGGCCAGGACCCACCCGGCTGCCAGGCCAACGGCAATCGGCACACCGGCAAGGCGGGCGATCAGCTGCACCACGTGCCGATCCTCGCCGCCGAGGGCGAGCCGCAGCCCAATCTCGCCGCGGCGCCTGGCGACCATGTGCGAGAGCATCGCAAAGACGCCGGTGACCGTCAGGGCGAGCGCGCTCAGCGAGTAGGCGTTCACGAGTAATGCAAAGAATCGTGCACCAGCGAACTCCAGCTGGATCTCGTCGGCCATTGCCGAGTCCCAGTGCACCGCTGAGGTCGGCGCGACCTCGGCAATGACGCGCTTCAACTGGGGAATGATCGAGGCCGCATCGCCGCTCGTCGCCACTCCGATCGACACGACGCGCTGCGGCGCCAGCGACAGCGGGACGTACACATCATAGCGGTCGTGCAACCACGCGGCGTCGGTCTGCACCGTCGGCCTCCCCGAATCGGCGCCCTGTTCGGCGAGCCCGTCGTAGGCGACGTTCTCCGCCACACCAACGATGCGGGCGACGGTCTCGGGCACGAGGCTGCCCGCGAGAAGTTGCAGGCCCTGGCCGAGTGCCTGATCCGCGCCGCCCATCCGCTCGGCCAGCGCGCGGCTGATCACGGCGACTGGTGCCGCGCCCCGGTCGGTGCCGGCCAGGTGCCGTCCGGCGACGAGCGGCACGTCGAGCATCGGCAGCAGCCCCTCGCCGGCCAGGTGCAGGCCGACACTCGAACCGTCTTCGACGTCGGCCTGCGGCAGGCCTGCGAACCGCACACGCACGCGATCGGCATCCCACGGCGGCAGTGTGGTGGCCACGAGGCCCACGCGCTCGACGCCTGGATAGGCCGCCACGGCGCGCTCTACGCGCTCGTAAGCCGCAGGCAGCGCCTCGGCGTCGACGGCATCGGCGCGGCTGAACGTGATCGCGAGGCGCGCGACTCCGTCCACGCGAAAGCCGAGGTCCCACGTGTTCATGGTCTGGAACGAGCGCAGGAGCAGGCTGCCGGTCACGAGCAGCGCGAGCGTCAATGCCACTTCGGCCCCGACCAGCAATGCTCCCCACCGCTGCTGCCAGCCGCCGCCCATCGATCCACGTCCGGTGCCGCGCAGCACGTCGCCCGGCTCGACGCGGCTGGTGAGCCAACCGGGCGCCGCGGCGGCCACCTTTCCGGCCAGCAGGATCGCGGCCAGGGCAACGGCAACAGCCACGCCGTCGACGCGAAGGCTGACGTAGTGCGGCAGATCGACTGGCGATGCGGCCACTACGGCTTCGAGAAGCGAGGACGCAACGAGGGCACCGAGGACGCCGCCGGCCGCAACCAGCGTCAACGCCTCGAGCACCAGGTCGGTCACGAGCGTCGTGCGCCCGGCGCCGAGTGCAGCACGCATGGCCAGCTCGCGCCGGCGGTCAATCGTGCGGGCCACGAGCAGGCCGGCCACGTTCAACGCCGCAATGACAAGGAGCAGGACGACGGCGCCAAGGAGCAGGGCGGCCCCGGTCCTGAATCCACCGCGCCAGTTCTCGCCCATCGGCTCCACGCGGAACTGCCGATCGCGATAGAGATCGGGGTGCGCCTGAGTCCACGTCTTGCGCAGCCCCTCCAGCTGCGCTTCCGCCGCCGCAGCGGTGACGCCCGGCGCGAGCCGCCCGATGGCCCACGCGGATCGCGCGCCGCGGGCGTCGATCAGCGACGCCGGCAGATATTGTGGCAGCGGCATCCAGAACTCGATCACGTCGCTCTCGACCGTGCCGTCGAAGCCGCGGGGTGTGACGCCGACGATGGTGAAGACGGCGGCCTCGGTGCGAAGCGGACGGCCCACCACGGCAGGGTCGCTGCCGAAGCGGCTGGCCCAGAAGCGCGCGCTGATCACCGTCACGCGCGGCGCCGAAGGAGCGAAGTCCCCGGCGGTCAACAACCGGCCGTGCAGCGGCCGCAAGCCGAG
>CAZJBN010000031.1:34455-36284 GCA_964543955.1 uncultured Bifidobacteriaceae bacterium | reverse complement strand
GACATACGCAGATGCGCAGACATACGCAGATGCGCAGACATACGCAGATGCGCAGGCGCAACGGAGTTGCGCAGAGTTGTCAGACGGGTGGCTTGGGCTCGGAAGTCAGGTCGTGCACGGCGTGCACCGGCGTCGGAACGTCGTCAGAACGTCCTGCATGACCTGTTCGCGTCTCTCTGCTATGCTCCGGCACCGGAGGTGTCGGCCATGGCATCGCTGCTGCTCGTCGCATGCGTATCCGCCGTCGTCGTTGCCCAGGGTCCCGGGGCCCGGGGCCGTCCCGACTTCTCTGGCACCTGGTCGATGGACCAGGAGCGGAGTGAATCACCCAGCCAGAACCCGGCTGCGGTCGCGACCGAGCCGGTCACCGTCATCGTCACGCAGACCGATCAGACCGTGACGATCGAGACAACCCGCGGGACGCTCAAGTCCCGCGTCAGCTATGTGTTCAGCGCCACCCCGGTGCTCCCCGCCACGGGGACGGGAGCACCGGTCGGCCGGGCATCGTTCGACGGCGACACGCTGATCCTCGAGGGCACGCGTGTCATTCGCGGGCAGACCGTGTCGACCCGCGAGTCCCGTACGCTCAGCGCGGATGGAGCGGAGATGACCGTCGACACCGTGCTCCAGGTCCAGCACGGCTACTCGTTCCGGGGTGGCAAGAACTACGGCGTCGCCCGGGACGTGTTCCGTCGATCCGTGCCTTGAACCCCGCCCGGCTGGACGTGGACAGGATTCGCTGTCATGACCTGACCACGGCAGTCTCGTGCTGTGAACCAGTGAGGCGGAGCTGAAGCTCCGCCCTACACCGGCCGTGAACGCCCATGCGGCCGCGCCATCTGCTCGGGTCTCACCCACTCGTCGAACTCGGCGGCGCTGACGTGGCCGGATGCCAGTGCGGCGTCGCGCAGTGTCGCGCCCGAGCGGTGTGCGGCCAGGGCAATGGCCGCCGCGCGTTCGTAGCCAATCCGCGGGGCCAGCGCGGTGACGAGCATGAGTGACCCCTCGACGTGCAAGCGGATATGGTCGCGATCCGGCTCGATGCCGTGCGCGCAGTAGGCGTCGAACGATCGGCAGGCGTCGCCGAGGAGCGCGATCGACTCCAGCACGTTGTGCAGGATGACGGGTTTGTAGACGTTCAGCTGGAACTGTCCCTGCGAGTTGGCAAAGGCGACCGCGTGATCGTTCCCGAAGACCTGGACGGCCACCATCGTGAGGGCCTCGCACTGCGTCGGGTTGATCTTGCCCGGCATGATCGACGAGCCGGGCTCGTTCTCCGGCAGCCGCAGTTCGCCGATTCCGGCCCGCGGACCCGAGGCATACAGGCGGATGTCGTTGGCGATCTTCATGAGGGCGGCCGCCAGCCCGCGAAGGGCCGCGCTCGTGGCCGCGAGGGCGTCGTGTGCCGACAGCGCGGCCGCGTGGTTGTTGGTGACGCGAAAGCCGAGCCCGGTTTCGTCTGCGATGTGACGGGCTGCCGTCGCGCCGAAGTCGCGGTGGGCATTGATGCCCGTGCCGACCGCCGTACCGCCCAGTGCGAGTGCCTGCAGTCCGTGCAGCGTCGCCGACACAGCCGCCCAGGTGTCATCGATCTGCGCGGTCCATCCGCCCACCACCTGCCCGAGCGAAATGGGCGTGGCGTCCTGCAGATGCGTCCGCCCGATCATGATCACATCGTCGAAGTCCGCGGCTTTCGCGGCCAGGGTGATCCTGAGGGCGCTGACGGCAGGCGCCAGGTGGTGCACCAGTTGCTCAGCCACCGCGATGTGCATCACCGCCGGGAACGCATCGTTGGACGACTGGCCGAGGTTGACGTGGTCGTTGGGGTG
>CAZJBN010000031.1:7105-34445 GCA_964543955.1 uncultured Bifidobacteriaceae bacterium | reverse complement strand
AGGGCCGCCCCCGCCAGCTGGTTCGCCCTGTTGGCGATGACCTCGTTGGCATTCATGTTGGTCTGCGTGCCGGAGCCGGTCTGAAAGACCACGAGCGGAAACTCCGCGTCGAGCGTCCCGCTGATCACTTCGTCCGAGGCGCGAACGATGAGGTCGGTCGTTTCCACCGGCAGCACGCCCAGTTCGCGATTGGCGAGCGCCGCACATTTCTTGACGACGCCGAGAGCGCGGATGACCGGACGGGTGAAGCGGAATCGATCCGTGCCGATCTCGAAGTGATGACGCGACCGTTCGGTCTGCGCACCCCAGAGCCGTTCGGCCGGCACCTCGACCTGCCCCATCGCGTCGTGTTCTGTGCGGGTATCAGTGGCCATGAGTTGACCTTACACCGAACTCCGGAGCGGCGTTCTCACCCCTACCTCGGTGGAGGCGACCTCACCGCCACCTCTGTGGACGCGACCCCACTTCTGTGGAGGCAACCTCGCTCCCACTTCTGTGGAGGCGACCCCACTTCCACTTCTGTGGAGGCAACCTCACTCCCACTTCTGTGGAGGCGACCCTTCAGGGTCGCCTGGAGCAGCTTGTCGCCGGCACACACACCACCCCGTATGATGGTCTCGTGCTGCTGCGCTCGAGCCTGGCTGCCATATGTCTTGCGACGTTCGGCCCGCAGGCGCCGCGCGTCCCTGACGCGTTCTACGTCCCGTCACGCCAGGCTGCGGCCGAGGCCATGCTGGATCTGGTTGGCGTAACCGCGCAGGATGTGGTGTACGACCTGGGATCGGGCGATGGCCGGATCGTGGTTCTCGCCGCGCAGAAATACGGAGCACGCGGAGTCGGCATCGAGATCGACCCGGCGCTCGTCGCCCGCGCGCGCCTCATCGCTCGCGACGCCGGTGTCGAGGACAGGGTACGTTTCGTCGAGGGCGATCTCTTCGAAGCGGACCTCAGCGAAGCCACGGTCGTGACGCTGTACTTGTCGACCACGACCACCCGCCGCCTCGCACCGAAGCTTCGCGCCGAGCTCGCGCCTGGCACGCGCATCGTGTCACAGCAGTTCGACATGGGTCCCTCCTGGGCACCCGACCGTCGCGCGCGCATGGCCGATGCCGATCTCTTCCTCTGGATCGTTCCGGAGCCGAACGCGCCTCATTCCGCGCGAAGCGTATCGACCGGATCGACCCGCGTCGCCCGATAGGCCGGCAGCGCGGTCGCCAGTACGCCCACCGCGGTCACCACGGCCGCGACGCCGGCATAGGTCGCGAGGTCGTGGATGCCGACACCGTAGAGCAGGGATTCCATCACGCGGCCGAGAGCAGCCGCGAGGAGGAGCCCGATGACGACGCCGAGGATGGTCGGCTTGAGGCCGTCGGTGACGATGAGACGGAGCACTCCGGACGTCGGTGCACCGAGCGCCATGCGGATGCCGATCTCGCGGACGCGCTGCCGAACGGCGTAGGCCAGGACACTGTAGATGCCGATGGCCGCAAGGACGAGCGCCAGCGCGGCAAACGCGCCGAGCAGTTGCACGGCAAACCTCCGCCTCCCCAGCACGTCCTCCACGACCTCTTCCATGGTGCTGATCTCGAGAACCGGCTGGTTGGGGTCCACGGCGTGCACGGCGCCGACGACGGCGCGCACGAGATCGGCCGGCGGCACGACCGTGCGCACCATGAGGTCCGCGCCAGGCGGCCTCAACTGCGAGAGCGGAAGGTAGATCGTGGCTTCCGGAGCGCGGGCATCGATCGCCTCCGTCTTGATTTCGCCGACGACGCCGACGACCTGACGTCGCTGGTCCGAGATGAGCGGGAGCGTGAGGCGCTTGCCGATGGGACTCTCACCGGGCCAGAACCGGCGCGCTACTTCGGCGCTGACGAGGGCGACGAGCGTCCCGTCGCGCGTGTCGCGGCCGTCGAAGTCGCGTCCTTCGAGAAGGGGGATGCGCGTGGCCCTGAAGTAGTCGATGGAGGCCAGGCGCACCAGCAACGCCGGCTGCTCGGACTGCGGAGCGGCCGGCGCGCCTTCGATGGCGACCGGCTGCGTGGACCCGCCGTGAAGAGGAAGCGTATCCACGGCGCCCGCCGACTCCACGCCCGGAAGCGCGCGGATTCGCTCCAGGACGGCGTCGAAGAACCTGTCGCGTTCCTCTTCGGTGGGGTACTTCGCCTCGGGCAGTTGGACCACCGCGGCCAGGAGGTTGCTGGTGTCGAATCCGTGATCGGAGGACTGCAGTACCGCAAGGCTCCGCAGCAGGAGCCCGGCACCGACCAGCAGCGTCAGGGCGAGCGCGACCTCGGAGACCACGAGCGCACGACGCACGCGCCCCTCGCCGCCGGACGAGCCGCCGCGGCCCGCGCCGGATTTCAGCGCATCGTTGAGCCGGCGCCTCGCGAGGTGCCAGGCCGGGACCGCCGCCGTGACGACACCTGTCAGGACGGCTGCCAAAGCCGCAAAGGCCAGCACGCGGGCATCGATCGCGATCTCGGCTGCGCGAGGCAGCGTCTCGCCGAAACCGGCGACGAGTACCCGGACGCCGGCCCATGCCGCGAGGAGGCCTGCCACGCCGCCGCCCACGCCGAGCAGGAGACCCTCGACGAGCAGCTGTTGCACGACCCGTGCGCGGCTGGCCCCAAGTGCCGACCGCATCGCGATCTCCTTCGCGCGTCCGAACGTGCGGACCAGCAGCAGGTTGGCGACGTTCGCGCAGGCGATGAACAGCACGAGGCCGACCGCGCCCAGCAGCACCAGCAGCGTGGGGCGCACATCGCCGACCAGATCCCGGTGGAGCGGCACGACCAGCGCGCCCCATCCCTTGTTGTCTGCGGGGTACTGCTGCTCGAGCCTCGCGGCAATGGCCGAGAGATCCGCCTGCGCGCGGGCGACATCCACGCCCGCACCCAGCCGGGCAATCACCCGGTAGTTGTGGTCGCCGCGAACGGCACGCTCTTCCGCACTCCAGGCCAAAGGCGTCCAGAGCTGCACCGTGTCGACGAAGGTAGTCGCCGCCGGTACCACGCCGACGATGGTGCGAGGCGTACCGCCCAAGGTCACGGTGCGGCCGACGACCGCGGGATCGCTGCCGAATCGTGACCGCCAGGTCCCTTCGCTCAGAAGGACCGTCGCTGCCGCGCCATCGCGACCCTCCTCGGGCGTGAAGCTGCGTCCGAGGACGGGCTGAAGGCCGAGGATCGGCAGGAACTCCGGCGACACCTGCGCGGCAATGAGCGATTCGGGCTCGCCTTCGCCGGTCAGCGTCACGCGACGCACGATGTAAGCGGCCATGGCCTCGAACGACGAGCTCTCGGCCTGCCAGTCCAGGTAGTTGGCGGGCGAAAGTGGAAAGGTCGGTCGGCCGGAGAAGAGCTGCGGCGGCGGCGTGTGCCAGACTCGCATCAGGCGCTCGGATTCGGCAAACGGCAGCGGGCGCAGCGCCACCGCGTTGACGATGGTGAAGATGGCCGTGTTGACGCCGACGCCGAGTCCGAGGATGGTGATGGCAGCAACGGTGAAGCCAGGGCTCTTGATGAGCCCGCGGAGGCCATGGCGGACATCGCGCGCGAGATCCTCGATGAGCGGGACACCGCGCCGATCGCGATGGGCTTCGCGGGTCTGTTCGATCCCGCCCAGCCTGATGATCGCGTGGCGGCGTGCCTCGTCCGGCGTCATCCCCGCGCGGATGTTGTCGTCGACGTGCAGCTGCAGATGGCTCTCGAGCTCGGCATCGAAGTCGCGCTCGCGATCCGCGCGGATGACGAGGCCTGCCAGACGCCGCGACCAGGCGCGAAGCCGCCGCATCATGCCTGCTCTCCCCGGAGGAAGCGCGCCATGATGTCGGCCGTCTCTTCCCACTGCCGCGTATCACGCTCGATCTGCCGGTGCCCTGCGCGCGTGAGCATGTAGAACTTCGCCTTGCGGTTGTTGTCGGAGGTACCCCACTCCGACCGGATGAGGCCTTCCTGCTCCAGCTTGAGCAGCGACGGGTACAGCGTGCCGTAGTTGATGATCAGCCGGCCGCCGCTGGTCTGCTCGATCCGCCGCGCGATGCCGTAGCCGTGCTGCGGGCCCATGGTGAGCAGCGTGCGCAGCACCATCAGCGAGAGCGTGCCCTGCCAGACCGTGTTCTTGTCGTCCTTGCCCATCGCCCTTCCACGCGCGATTCAACGCGCCTCCTATGGGTTTGCAATAGGAATAGACGGTAAGGCGGAGGGAAAGGTTGCCGGCCGAGCCGAAGCTCACGCGGCGACAGGCAAGCGTGAGCGAAGGCTGGCGCGCTCGGCCCCTCGACTACGCTCGGGGCTCGAACACGCTCGCGCCGAGCGGACCGAGGCGCGGCGTGACCTGGAGACTGGCGAGCGTGGCCGCGCCTCCGGAGGAGGCGTGGCGCGCTCGGCAGGGCTCGAACCTGCGACCCCCAGCTTCGAAGGCTGGTGCTCTATCCAACTGAGCTACGAGCGCGAACGGCGGCTGATGCTCCAGTCTATCGCCACTGGAGCAGTTCGCGCGCCACGGCTCCGCACCAGACGCCTTCCTTCGACTGCCTCCTCTGCACGGCGCGCCGTCGCAGTACGGGCGCCGGCTCCATCGCGTCAGCTCGGGCACCCTGTTTGCATCGCCCATCGCCCTGCCTTTGGCCACTGGGCAGACACCGGCCGCGCGGCGGGTGGAGGCACCTCGCAAACGGCGGTGAATCGAAGAGCCGGCGGCCGCAAGCGCGGCACCAACGTCTTCCGGCCCCGGTCGGAGGCGCACCCGACGACGAGACGTGGCCGGGCCTCCTGATCGTGCGAATCGAAGGCCGCGCGTTCTTCCTGAATGCACAGCTGATCGGTGAGAAGATCCGACACTTCATCGACGAGTCGAAGCCGTCGGTCCTGCTCATCGACTGCAGTTCCCTGATCGATCTGGAATACACGGCACTCAAGATGCTCATCGAACGGGAGCAACAGCTGCGGCGGGACGGCGTCGAGCTGTGGCTGGCCGCGCTCAATCCCCAGGCGCTGGCGATCGTGCAGCGGTCGACGATTGGAGACACGCTTGGGCGCTCGCGGATGTTCTTCAACCGGCAGGCGGCCGTCGAGCAATACGAGCGCCGGTCATCGGCCGCGGAATCGATGGCGTGAACGCGCGGGTATGGCGAGTGAGTGCTGGTGTGCCTGCCGCAGCTGACCGCCGCCTCGTGCTTCCCCGTCAGTAGCGTTCCCGCACGAAGCGCCGCCGCGCAATCGAGGCCGTGTCATCGTAGGCGCCCTTCCTCGATCGCGAGGGCAGTTTCACCTTCTCTGCCGGCAGCTTTCTGTGCGGAATGGCCGAGAGCACATGGGCAATCGTGTTCAGGCGCGATGCCCGCTTGTCGTCCGAGCGGACGATGTACCAGGGCGCAATCCGCGTGTCGGTCTTCTTCAGCATGATGTCGCGGGCGCGTGAGTAGTCGTACCAGCGCCGCCGTGAGGGCAGGTCCATCGGGCTGAGCTTCCATTGACGGAGCGGGTCGTCGATGCGCGCTTCGAAGCGGCGCTGTTGCTCGGCGTTGCTCACTTCGAGCCAGATCTTGATGAGAATCGTCCCGCCGTCGACCAGGAACTTCTCGATCTGTGGACAGAGCTCCAGGAACCGCCGGTGCTCCTCGGCCGTGCAGAATCCCATGACGTACTCGACGCCGGCGCGGTTATACCAGCTGCGATCGAAGATGACCACTTCGCCTTTCGCCGGGAACTGGGCCAGGTACCGCTGCATGTAGACCTGGGCTTTCTCGCGGTCGGACGGGGCCGGCAGGGCCACGACCCGGAAGATGCGTGGACTGAGCCGTTCGGTAATGGCGCGGATCGTGCCGCCCTTGCCGGCGCCATCGCGCCCCTCGAAGACGATGACGACGCGCAGGCCCTTCTCCTTGACCCATCGCTGGAGATGGCACAGCCGTACCTGCAGGGCCCGCAGCTCCTTCTCGTACTTGGCTTGCTTCATGGCACGCGCCACTGCATCACTCGTTCCAATGCCCTCGGCCGGCCCTCCTGGCGCAGGGGCGCCCGGCCGCCGAGATAGGTGGGGCCGGCGGCACTCCGGAATCGCGGAGAACACCCGGAATACCGGGGGCCGGCGGGAAGGGCGCTGTTCCCTATTTCGTCGCCTTGTAGACGATCTGCTTGAGCGACTCGACGTCCTTTGCCAACTCAGTCGTCCCGGCAGGGAACTCATTGGCCTTGAGCACGAAAGCGATGATGTCCGCCTTCTGCTCGACGCTCACCGACGACGCGTCGGTTGGCGGCATCGAGACGCGCATGCGCTCCAGGAGATCGCCCAGCGAGAGCCCGTTCCAGGCCGAGGCGAACTCCGGGCCCGAGAGACCGGGCGCGAATCCATCGCCGCCGAGGTCTTCGCCGTGACAGCTCGCGCAGTCGGCCGTGTAGACGGCCTCGCCGCGCGTGGCCTGCTCCTCGGTGTAGACGCCGTCCCACACGCTCTTGCCCTGCGCTGCCACGCCGTGATGCGCCGACGCGCTCACCAACCACGCCGCGCCAATCGCCATCGCCAGCACCCTGAACGCCATCCTCACCTCGCTGCAGCCGATTCTAACAACAGAGGCGGAGCGCCGGGCCCCTCCCTTCGCACCTTCGCGTGATCGATACCTGCGCACGGCCTCACGCCTTCAGCGCGAGGGGGCGTCTTCGACCCGCGGGCCGACGATGGCTGCAATCCTGTCGAGCGCCTCTGCCAGTACGTCGCTCACGCGCGCCCGCTCGTCCGGCGCCAGGCCCGTCAGCGCACTGTGCATGGCCGTCGTCCGGCTGCGCAGGGACAGGGTGAGGTGAAAGTCCCGGGACAGGTCCAGGAAGCGTTCCCGCGCGATCTCCATAGAGACGTAGTGTACGCGCCCGGCCGTGACAGGACGTGATCCATGGCTGAACAAGCCGAACGCTCGTTACGGATAAGCAGAACGGGTGTTGTGTTCTTTGGTGACTTGGCACGGGACGAGGAGTAGAATCCCCCGAACCTGCTTGGGTGCCGCCGTCGAGATCCCGCGCAGGCCCGCAGGCTGAACCGTCAACCCGGGGAGTAGAGCCATGGCAGATGCTCGTTTCCGCGGCTGGATGTCGTCGGGCGCATGGGTGGTCGGCGTGGGAGTGATCGCGGCGGCCTCGCCCCTGTCGGCCCAGGCGCAACCGGCCAGTCAGGTCACGTTCACCAGGGACGTGGCGCCGATCTTCCAGAAAGCGTGTGAGAACTGTCACCGCAAGGATTCCATCGGCCCGATGTCCCTCGTGACCTACGAGGAAGCCCGCCCATGGGCGCGGTCCATCAAGGCTCGCGTGGCCGCCCGCCAGATGCCCCCGTGGCACATCGACAAGAGCGTCGGCATCCAGAAATTCCAGAACGATCGCTCCCTCACCGACGACCAGATCCACACGATCGTCACGTGGGTCGACGCCGGCGCGCCCAAAGGGGACATGAAGGACATGCCGCCGCCCGTCGAGTGGCCGGCGGAAGAAACGTGGAACTTCGCCGAGATGTTCGGCGAGCCGGATCTCATCATCAAGTCGCCGGACTACACGATGCCTGCCCGCGCGCAGGATGCCTGGTACAAGCCGACGGTCCCGACCGGCGTCACCGAGCCCCGCTGGGTGCGCGCCATCGAGATGCGGCCGGGCACCGTCCAGGGCCGCAAGATCACGCACCACGCGCTCGCCCGGCTCCAGCAGGAAGAGAAGAACGCCGACGGCGAGGTGGATCCCGATATCCGCCTCCAGGCCGGCCTCTTCATGGAATGGGCCGTCGGCAAGCAGGGCGAGATCATGCGCGAGAACAGCGGCAAGCTGCTCCTGCCGGGCTCCAGCATCGTGTGGGACATCCACTACCATGCCATCGGCGAGGAGATCACCGACAACGTCGAGATGGCGGTCTACCTCTATCCCAAGGGCCAGGAGCCGAAGTACCGCCAGTCGCTGTCGCTCTACAGCGGCATCACGGGCGGCAACAGGAACCTCGACATTCCGCCCAATACGCTGAACGTCTCGCAGAACTTCCACGTCATGCGCAAGTCGGGGCGCGTCGAGAACTTCCAGCCGCACATGCACCTGCGCGGCAAGGCCATGTCGATGGAGGCCATCCTCCCGACGGGCCAGACCGAGATGCTCAGCATGGTCAGCGAGTACAACTTCAACTGGCACACCAACTACGTCTATGCCGACGATGTCGCGCCGCTCCTGCCCAAGGGCACGATCCTCCGCATCACGTCCTGGCACGACAACACCGCCAACAACAAGCACAACCCCGACCCGAACCAGTGGGTCGGCTGGGGCGATCGCACGGTCGACGAGATGGCCCATGCCTGGGTGAACATCACCTACATGGAAGAAGAGGACTTCAAGGCCGAAGTCGAGAAGCGCAAGGCGCTCACCACGCCCACGACGACGACGGTGGACAGGCAGGAGCGGTAGCAGCGCGACACGGTTGAACGCCTCGACTCGGAGCGAACCGGATGCGCGTGGACAGGTCAGGCATGTCGCGAGTCGGCGGAGCGGTGCTCGTGGCCGGCATGGCCGTTGGCGCGGTCGCCGCTTCGGCCCAGCTGCCGATGGCTCCCCTCAAGGACTCCGGCGAGAGCGTCACACCGGCCTACGAGGGTTGGTATCGGATGGCGGACGGACGCCGGGCCCTCCTGATCGGCTACTTCAACAGGAATCTCAAGCAGGATGTCGAGATCCCCATCGGGCCGAACAACCACGTCGAGCCCGGCGGTCCAGACATGGGTCAGCCCACGGTCTTCAATCAGCGCCGGGGATGGGGCGTCTTCACGATCGTCGTCCCCGAGGACTTCGGCGACAGGAAGTACACGTGGACCCTCGTCTCGGGCGGCCAGACCAACGCCGTGCCCATGGGCCTGCACGTCGACTACGAGGTCGAGCCCTTCAAGGACGCCGCCATGGGCAACACGCCGCCCATCGTCCGCTTCGAGTCGGGGGGAAAACCCTTTCAGGGTCCGCCGGTCGGCATCGCGAGGGAACTGACGGCGACGGTCGGCCAGCCACTCCCGCTCGAACTCTGGGCCGAAGACGATGCCCACATCGAGCCGGGTGCGGCCGGCGCGCTTCAGGCGAAGCAGCCGCCGGTCATTGTCGGATGGTTCAAGCACCGCGGACCAGGCACGGTGAGCTTTTCGGAGGCGAAGCCCAAGGTGGACCCGCCGAAGAACGGCGTGGCCAGGACGACCGCGACGTTCGGCGCACCAGGCGAGTACATCCTCCGCGCGCAGGTCAACGATGGGTCCGGCGAAGGCGGGGGCGGCTTCCAGTGCTGCTGGACCAACCTCCACGTCAAGGTGGTCGTCAAGTAGCGGCGAGAGCGCGGGAACAGGACAGGCGGGCCGGAAGTTTCAGGATTCCCGGTCCTTCGCTCGTACTGACAGTCGTTCGCCGTCGCTCTCCACGTCGACGAGAATCGTCGAACCATTCGGCACGTCGCCGAACAGCAGCAGTTCGGAGAGCGGCTTCTTGATGGAGCGCTCGACCAGGCGTGCCATGGGACGCGCGCCGAAGGCGCGATCGAACCCGCGTTCGGCCAGCCAGGCGCTCGCGGCCGGGGTCAGCTCGATGGTGAGCGCCCGGTCGGCCACGAGCGTCGACAGTTCGGCGATGTGCTTCTGCACGACGCGGCCGATCTCGGGGCCGCCCAGCGGGTTGAAGTGGACGGTCGCATCGAGGCGATTGCGGAACTCCGGCGAGAACATGCGCTCGAGGACCCCTGTCGCGCGGCTGCCCTGCCCCGGATCGCCAAATCCCATCTTGCGGCCCGACAGATCCCTGGCGCCCGCGTTGGTCGTCATGATGAGGATGACGTGGCGGAAGTCCGCATGGCGCCCGTGCGTGTCGGTGAGCGTCGCGTGGTCCATGACCTGCAGCAGGATGGCGAAGAGATCCGGATGGGCCTTCTCGATCTCGTCGAGGAGGAGCACGGCATGCGGCGACTTGCGCACCTGGTCGATGAGCAGTCCGCCATCCTCGTAGCCGACATATCCCGGCGGCGCGCCGATCAGGCGCGCGACGGCGTGCTTCTCCATGTACTCCGACATGTCGAAGCGGAGGAACTCCACCTTGAGGACGCGCGCCAGCTGCCGTGCCAGCTCGGTCTTGCCCACGCCGGTCGGGCCCGCGAAGAGAAAGCTCGCGATCGGCTTGTCGGCGGCCCGCAGGCCCGAGCGCGCCAGCTTGATGGCCGACGCCACGTCGTCGATGGCCTGATCCTGCCCGAAGATGACGGACGCGAGCTCCGCGTCCAGGTGGCTGAGGGCGGTCCTGTCGTCGCTCGACACGGCCTGCACGGGCACGCGTGCCATCTTGGCGACGACATGCTCGATGTCGGCGGTGGTGACCGTCGGGCGACCCTCGGTCGGGCGACCCTGACCGCCTCCGCCAAGGCTACGGCGGTCCGCCGAAGCGTCTCGCGAAGGCGGAAGGGTTGCCCCCACAGGATCTTGTAGAGGCAACCCTTCAGGGTTGCCTGACACCGACAACTTCACCATCGCCCCCGCTTCGTCGATGACGTCGATGGCCTTGTCGGGCAGGCGCAGGTCGCGGAGATGGCGGGCCGACAGCGTCACGGCGGCTTCGAGCGCGTCGTCCGTGTAGACGACGCCGTGATGCGCTTCGTAGGACGAGCGGAGCCCCTTGATGATGGCCAGGGCTTCGGTCTCCGAGGGCTCGAGGACCTCGATCTTCTGGAAGCGGCGCGACAGCGCGTGGTCCTTGTCGAACGACTGCTTCACGTCGCTGAACGTCGTCGAGCCGATGCAGCGGAGCGCGCCGGATGCCAGGGACGGCTTCAGGAGGTTGCCGGCGTCCATCGTGCCGCCCGACGCGGAACCCGCGCCGACGAGCGTGTGGATTTCGTCGATGAAGAGGATGGCGTGCTCGCGCTTCTCGAGCGCGTCGAGCACCTGCTTGACGCGCTCCTCGAAGTCGCCGCGATAGCGCGTGCCGGCGACGAGCGCACCGAGATCGAGCGCGAAGACCGACGCGGACGCAAGCGCTTTGGGCACGGCGCCCTGGTGAATCCTGAGCGCCAGGCCCTCGGCCAGCGCGGTCTTGCCGACACCGGGATCGCCGACGAGCAGCGGGTTGTTCTTGCGGCGCCGGCTGAGCACCTGGATCATCCGCTCGAGCTCGGTCTGTCGTCCGATGAGCGGGTCGATCAGGCCTCTGGCCGCACGCGCCACCAGGTCGGTCGCATACGCCTCGAGCGGCTCGCGCGGCGAGGCCGGCTCGTCCTCGCGGCCGGGAACGACACGCGCCTCTTCCCCCCCATGCGCGATTGCGCGGAGCAGCGTCAGGCGGTCGAGACCCTGCTTGCGGAGGAAGTACGCGGCGTGGCTGTCCTCTTCCTGCAGCAGGAACACCACGAGCGCGCTCGTCTCGACCTGCCGGGCGCTCGACGACGCCGCGTGGACGACGGCGCGCTCGACGACGCGATCGAAGCCGACCGTCGACTCGGGCTTGACGGTCTTTCGACCCGGCACGGACGTGAACGCGCGCTGCAGGACCTCCTCGAGATCCTTGCGGAGCGAGGCCACGTCCACGCGGCAGCCCGTCAGGAGGGCGTAGATCTGCTGGTCTTCGACGAGCGAGGCCAGCAGGTGCTCCAGACTCACGAGATCGTGGCGGCGATCGGCGGCCAGGCGGAACGCGCGCCGGATGCTCTCGAGCGCCTCGGGGGCGAACGGTACAGGTTGTCGGCTCATGAATGCGCGCCTTCTGGCTCCGGCTCCATGGTCACCAGCAGCGGGAACTCGTGCTCCTCGGCGAGCTGCCTGGCGGCGCGCTGGCGGCTCTCCGCGACGTCGCGCGTGTAGACACCGGCCACACCAATGCCCGCCAGGTGCACCCGAAGCATGATGGCCCGCGCCTCGGCGCTCGACTTCTGGAAGACCGTCTCGAGCACCCAGACGACGAAGTCCTGCGTCGTGAAGTCGTCGTTGTGCAGGAGCACCCGCCACATCCGTGGCGTCTCCACCCGCTCGTCGCTTCGGACGTCGCCCAGCAGGTCTTCAGTCAGCTTCGGCTGGGACACGCGATCGATCTTAGCAGGCTCTGGGCTTCAGGCTTTGGGCTTTGGGTTTTGGGTCTGGGACAGCTCGCGCGCAGGTGGCACCCGGCACCGGCTCCGCGTTCCAGGCTCCGGGCTCCCAAATCCCGGTTCCCGGTTCCCGACTCCGGCTTTGTCACCTCACCTCAGCCATGAGCGCCAGCGTATTCCCCTCGGTATCCGCGAAGAACGCCATCCACAGCTCGTGGTCCGGCATCCGGGCCACGAGGTGCGGCTTTCCCTTGAACGACACGCCCCTGGCCTCGAGCACCTGGTGCGTCTCGTGGATGTCGGCGACCTTGAAGTAGAGAATCGACCCCGCGTGGTCGTACTCCGGTCCGCTCGGAAGGCCGAGCATCAGCCGGGTGCCGTCGCAATCGAAGAACGCCATCGTGCCCGCACCGAACAGGAACGGCAGCCCGAGGGTGTCCCGGTAGAAGCTGGTGGCTCGCTCGATGTCGTGGACGTTCATGGCAATCTGGCCAATGGTCGACAGGCTCATGGCGTGATCCTCGATCGATGGGTTCTTCGGGCTGCGGCGGCGTCGATGACGGCTATCGGATCCAGGTCCACGTCGAACCGCCAGTCGGGCGGCCCCGGCTGGGCCGCGAGGTCCGCGACCAGGCGGACGAACTGTCTGCGCAGCAGCGAACGCGCGCCGAGCGACTCCAGGTGCGGCGTTGCCAGCTGGCAATCGAGAAGCGGCAGCCCCCATCTGCACATCTGGGCCGCCAGCCAGGCGAGCGCGATCTTCGATCCATCGGTGCGGCGCGAGAACATCGACTCGCCGCAGAACATCCGGCCGATCGAAACGCCGTACAGCCCGCCGGCCAGCTCACCGTCCATCCACACTTCCACGGAATGGGCCAGGCCGGCCTCGTGCAGACGCTGGTAGGCCGCTCTCATGCGCGGAATGAGCCACGTGCCGGGACCGTCCGTGCGGGGCGCCGCGCATCCGTCCATCACCTCGCCAAAGCGTTCGTCCAGGCTGACGCGGAACCCGCCGGCCCGGATTCGCCGGCGGAGCGAACGCGACAGGTGCAATTCCGTGGGGACGAGGATCGTACGAGGGTTCGGAGACCACCAGAGCACCGGATCGCCTTCGCCGAACCACGGGAAGATCCCGCGTGAGTACGCGTCGACGAGCGTCGGGACCGACAGGTCCCCGCCGGCGGCCAGCAGTCCGTCGGGATCGTCAAGCGCGCGCGCGACCGGTGGGAATGGCGCGCCCGGCGCCAGGATCGGGATCATGCGAGGCCGTTCCTGCTATCATGAGGGTTCGCCCGGATGGTGAGTGTAGCTCAGTGGTAGAGCTCCGGATTGTGGATCCGGCTGTCGCGGGTTCGATCCCCGTCACTCACCCCACACCCAGCCGCCCTCGCTGCTCGAGGGTTCCAGCGCAGGCAGCCCGGCTGATCACGCCGGCACACTCCCGACTCGACCGAACGCCCGGACGGAGCGCTCGCTACGGCGTTGGTGGAACCAGAGCCGTCAGCTCGTCGCCCCAGTTCTGAACCAGGACCAGCTCGAGACCGGCGCGGTCGGCAGCCTGATCCTCGTAACGAAACAGCAGAAAGCGATTCCCGTCACTGGTGACGTCGAATGCGCGGTCGATGCCCGGGCAACAGTCCTCGTTGGCGGTAAAGAGCGGCACGGGCTTCCCGAACTCGAAGGCGTCGACGCTGTCGGTGCGCACGGGAACGGCCACGAGACGATGCTGGGCATCCTGGTACACGATCTCGCGTCCGCCACGTGTCCAGACGGGAGAGGCGCCGCCCCCGCTGGAGATCTGCCATCGTCGATCGCCGGCCCGTGGATACGGCCGCACGTTCACCTCCGAGCGGCCAGACTCGTCCGAGCTGTACGCAATGAAACGGCCGTTGGGCGCGACCGTTGGGTTCCGCTCGACGCCAGGTCCCTGGAACAAGGTCTCGACTGTTCGATCGCCGGTCAGTCGGGCGAGCAGGAGATCTTCGACCGTTGCGCCCGGTGCCAGGCCGGTCATCACCACACCGCTGCCATCGGGCAGCACGACCGGATTCGTTCGCTCGAACGAGCGCATGCCGGCACCGCGGAAGAGCACTTCGGTTGGCCCGCTGCCGTCGGCCGACAGCCAGCCGAGCCCCGGCTCGCCGTCGAACCATGTCGTGAACACAACCCTCCGGCCATCCGGCGTCCACGCGGGAGCGGAAAAGGCGATGACGCGGTCCGCCGTCAGTTTCGTTGCGGTCCCCAGCCGCAAGTCGTACACCCACAGCTCGCGGGCGGCTCCGAGTTGAACCGCGAACCGATCGCCTTCCGGTGAGAATCTCGCGTGCATGTAGTTGTCGGGCGGCAACGCGAGTGGCTGCGTGTGGCCTTTGCGATCCGCCAGCACAGGGATGGTCCTTCCGGCGCGCGCCGCTTTGTCGCTCTGCCGGACATACGCGAGCAGGCGGCCGCCGACGGTGAACTGCGGATATCCGGCCGCCGACCAGACGACATCGTCGCGCACCGGGCGAGCCACGCCGCGAGTCTGAAGCGTCCGCAGGTCGAAACCCACTGCCCACAATCGGCCCTGGCGCCCGAACACGATGTGTCCGGTGTCGAGATAGCGCGCGCCGATGCCCTGGAGCAACGTCCGCGTTTCGCCGGTCTCGGGTACGTGAACGGCGACGTGCGGCGGACCGTTCAGGGAAAGAATCGTGAAGAGCACCGCGGCACCGCCGGCCAGCAACTGCGGCATCTCGTGCCGCTCGGCCTGACCGGGGACGGTGAGCTGCCGCAGTTCGGAGCCGGACGCAGAACCCGTCCACAGGCCGGAGCCGACGCGACCGACGACAATCGTCTCGTCCTGTCCCCAGTCTCCCCCTCGCAGCGGAAGGTTGGGGAACACGCGTTGGGGCGTGCCGCCCCCGAGGGGAGTGACCCACAGCTCGCTGCGCGTCTCGAACCCGATTGACCGGCCGTCACCCGAAAAGAACAGATCGCTCCCACCAGTCGTGCCGGCAATCGGTTCTGGATCGAGCCGGTCGAGATCGCGCCGAACGAGAACGCGTCCGCTGCCGGCAGACGCTGGAAAGATGACCGTTCTCCCGTCAGGGGAGACCGCGAAATTGACGCCTGGCGTTCCGAGCATCCGTCCGTCGAAAGGCGTGGACATCGCCACGACGGCCCGCGGACGCCCGGCCGGGCGGGCACCGATGGCGAGCATCACCATCGCGCACGCGGCAGCACCACAAGCGGCCCACAGAAGCGCCCGCCCGATCGATCGCCTGCGGTCCGGCTGGGGCGCGACCGGCGCCGGTTCAGCCAGGATGTCGTCGATCTCGAGCCGGACAACGGCGGCCGAATCGAGGCGGCGCTTCGGGTGCTTCTCCAGACAACGCCGCAGCAGCCGGCGAACCGTCGCCGGCGTGGCTGCGGGCAGGGTGTCCCACGCGGGCTCGTCGTCGACGATGCTCGCCAGCACGTCCGACGCCGTCTCGCCGCTGAACGCAGGCCGCGCCGTGAGCATCTCGAAGATCAGGCAGCCGAGCGCCCACAAGTCGACGCGGCGATCCGCGGGACCGGGCGTCGTCTGCTCCGGCGCCATGTAGGCTGCCGTGCCCCAGAGCCCCCCTGAGAGTGCCGAGAGCGGCGGCTCGTCTGCCTGACTGGACGGACGATCCGTCGAGGGACGACCGGCCTTGGCCAGACCGAAGTCGAGGACCTTGGCCGTTCCGTCGGGCCGAATCATGATGTTCGCGGGCTTGAGATCGCGGTGGACGACGCCTTGATCGTGAGCGGCTTCGAGGGCATCGGCCAGCTGCCGGGCAATGAAGAGCGCGTCGGCGACGGCGAGCGGGCCGCGTGCGACGTGGTCGGCGAGCGTCTCGCCCTCGACCAGTTCCATGACGATCGCCGCGGTGTCACCACACTGTTCGGTTCCGTAGATGTGCGCGATGTTCGGATGGTTCAACACCGCGAGGACACGTGCTTCGCGTGTAAAGCGTGCCAGCCGGTCGGGATCGTGCGCGCACGCCGGCGGCAGGAACTTGACGGCAACATCCCGGAGGAGCGCCGTGTCGCGGGCCTTGTACACGCGCCCCATGCCGCCCTGCCCGACGAGCGGGCCTATCTCGAGCGCGTTGACTCTCCGGCCGGTCCATGTGGACGCGGTGTCGTCGGACTCCAGCATCACGTCTGCGGCCACCAACGCCACAGGTTGACTCAAGAAGTCTTCGGCCCGCGAATCGTTGACGATGAGCGTCTCGACTTCGTGGCGAAGCTCCTCGTCATGCCGACAGGCCTCGCGCAGAAACGACAGGCGCTCGGTGGCCGGACGTTCGAGGACCTCGTGGCAGAGCTCCTCGATCTGCCGCCAGCGCTCGCTTCCAGCCCTCACCGGCGTCCCTCCAGCTCGCGCAGCAGCCACAGCTTGGCCAGTCGCCAATCGCGCTTGACCGTGTCGGCCGACACGTGCAGGGCCTCGGAGGTTTCCTCGACGGTCATCCCTCCGAAGAAGCGCATCTCCACCACCCGTGACTTGCGCGGATCGATCGCCGCCAATGCCTCTAATGCGCGATCCAGCTCGAGAAGGTTGAAGTCGGGCGCGAGCGAGACGCCGACCTGCTCGTCGAAGGGGACGCGGACGCGGCTGCCTCCGCGCTTCTGAACCGCGCGCGCACGCGCGTGGTCGATCAGCACGCGCCGCATGAGCCGGGCGGCGATCCCCAGGAAGTGTGCACGGTCCTTCCATGCGACCCGCTGTGCATCGATCAGCCGCAGGTAGGCCTCGTTGATGAGAGCCGTGGTCTGCAGCGTGTGGTCTCGCCGCTCACGGGCCATGTAGGCGCGGGCCAACCCCCGTAGCTCGGCTTCGATGAGGGGCAGCAGCGCCGCCAGCGCCGAATCGTCGCCGCCATTCCACGCCAGAAGCAACTCCGTAACCCGAGTCGCGGCGGGCATGCCGCCCATCTTATCCCCACGGTTACTGGTTCCCGGCTCCCGTTTCCCGACAACTCCCCGAGGCCTCGCCTGCCACCGGCTCGCGAGCGGCCCGACTTGCTGCCGGCCGTGCACGTCACCGCGCCGCTGGATCGCGCCCGGCGACGTGAGGCTCGCCTGGCCGTTCACCCGAACGGCGGCGGTTCGCGCATTCCCCAAGTGGAGATGCCGCGGCCTCGCGGCGTCGAATGGCGATCGAGAGCGATTCGAGAGGAGTCGACCATGGTGTCAAGAAGCCTGATATGTGCAGTGGTGGCGCTGCTGCTCACCCCGGGCGCCGCTGGCGTCCTGGATGCGCAGGGCCTGATGCAGGGCCATATCGTGGGCCATCCAGGCGGCCCGACGTCGATCAGGGGGCCGCTGCCCGATGCGGTGCGCAGGGCGACTGAACGGTATCGCGACGTGAGAAACGCCGTGGCCGACGGCTATGTGCAGTTCCAGGGGTGTGTGAGCGGTTCGGAGAGGGGCGCCATGGGCGTCCACTACTCGAAGTTCCCGCTGTTCGACGGCGTGATCGACGTCACGACTCCGGAAGTGCTCGTCTACGAGCCGATGCACGGAAGGCTGCACCTGGTGGCGGCCGAGTACGTCATTCCCGCCGCCCTCTGGGACCCCGTCCACGAACCCTTCGACAAGCCGCAGCTGATGGGTCATTTGCTCCAGTTCATCCCGGGTCCAAACAGGTACGGACCGGACGCCATCTACGAGCTGCACGTCTGGGCGTGGAAGGCGAATCGCAGCGGGCCGTTCGCCGATTTCAACCCGGACGTGTCCTGCATCCAGTGGGGGCCGGTGCCCTGAGCCCTGCGTTCGAAGAGCCGTCAAGGGGCCGGAGCGGGACGCCTCCGGCCCTGACAGGTGCGTCCTCGGCCGGCATCGCTCAGGCAATGAACTGCGTCACGCGGTCGTCGACGTCGACGGTCACCGTGAGACCGGGTTGCCCGGTGACTTCAGAGGCAGTCATCGTCGACGGGCCCGCCTCGCGAAACCGGCGCCACCACGCGGCCGCATCGTCGGTCGTCCACGCGTCCGCGAGCTCGGCGCGGCGGAGCATCTCGCGCAGGGCGCGGGCACTCGCTGGCCGATCCTCCGCCTGCTTGCGCAGGCACTGGAGGACGACCGATTCGAGCCCGGCCGGAAGCGCACGGCCCAGCCGGACCGACGGCGGCGTCGGCTCCGTATGCAGGTGATGGCCGACGATCTCGACGGCGGTGGCCGCTTCGAAAATCGGGACGCCGGCGAGCAGGTAGTAGGCCACGGCCCCGAGCGCGTAGAGATCGCTGCGCGGATCGCCCTCTCCCGGGGCCACCATTGATTCGGGCGACATGTAGAGCGGGGTCCCCGTGATCACACCCGACGCCGACAGCGTCGCCGCGTCCGGCGCATCGGAGGCGAGCGGCTTGACGAGGCCGAAGTCGACGACCTTGGCGACGTCCGGTTCGCCGCCGCGCTCCGTGAGGATGATGTTCGCAGGTTTGATGTCGCGGTGGACGAGGCCGCGCTCGTGGGCTTCGGCGAGCGCGCCGCACACCTGATCGAGAATCGCCACGACCCGGCCGGGCGGCTGCGGCCCGTGGAGCCGGACGAGGTCCTCGAGGTTGATGCCGTCGAGGTACTCCATCGCGTAGTAGAAGACGCCGTCCGGCGTACGGCCGTAGTCGTAGATCGCGACGGTGTTGGGGTGGCTGAGCTCGGCGGTCAGCTGCACTTCGCGCTCGAATCGGACGAGCGCCGCCTCGCCTGCGCGATCCGGCGGCAACAGCTTGATGGCCGTCGGCCGCCGGAGCATGGCATGGCTGGCGCGGTAGACGACGCCCATCCCGCCGGAGCCAATCTGGTGTTCGAGCGTGTACTGTCCCAGCCTGCGCGAGCGCGCGGCTTCGCTGCGCAAGCCGAAGATGACACGCGAGCCGACGGTCGACACCGCGATCGACACCGCGCACCATGCCGCCGCGTTCACGCCCATCGCGATCGAGCCCTGGCCGGCCACGACAGCCGCAGGCACGAGCGGCGCCATGGCGGCCGCGCTGGCGAAGAGGGTCCGCTTCGGCGTGCTGGGCACGATGATGGCGCGTGCGATCACCGTGTTGGCACAGGCCAGAAGTCCCGAAAAGGCGCCGATTGCCGTCCCTGCAAGGGTATCGAACTCCACCTGCGCGATGTAGGCGCCCATGAGCGCGAACAGGAAGCAGCCCACGATGAGCGCCGCCAGCTCGAGCCGGCGCAGCGCGACCATCGACAGCCGGCGGGATCTCGTCAGCAGCCAGACGCCGCCGAACACGGACGATGCGGCCAGATGGTCGAGGTTGCCGGCATGAAGCAGCATGTCGGCAAGGGGTACCGACTCGCGGCGGATGAACGGCCATGTCGCGATGTTCGTCAGGAAGAATCCGAACGACAGCACGAACACCCAGAAGGTCCACAGGCCGATCCGGCTCTGCAGGAAGACCCGGGCCGGCTCCGCTTCGGTGGCGTCGGTCGGGATGACGCGCGCGACGTCGACTCTCATCGTGACTCTGTCGATCCTACCCGACGGGCGGCGCTGCCACTGTCACGATCGGGCGGATGCCGCTCGAGAAAACTCGAGAAGGGTTACTTGCCTTGCAGCGTGCGCCCGAAGTCGACGCCGAACTTGGGCTCCTGCACCGTCCCGCCAACCGTGATGGCCACGCGAGTGCCGGCGCCGTCCTTGCGCAGCATCCGGTCGAAGGGCATCAGGAGGAAGTGCCTGAATCCGGTCTGGGTGCCGGAGACCGACGCCTCCAGCGTGGCCACGCCCGCAAAGTCCAGCGCGCCGGACGCCAGCGTGTAGCTGCCGTTCATGGAGACCTTCGCGCCGTCGACGGCGTACGTGAGGTTCGTGAGCGTGAGCGTGCCGTCCTTCATCGCGAACGCGGTCGACAGGTTCGAGGCCACGTTGTCGATGGACTGGTCCTCCGGCCTTCCCTGTCCGCGCCGGCTCAGGTCGTCGATGCGGCCCTGCACGTTGTCGCTCGTGAAGCGGGCCGTCTTGATGCTGACCTTGCCATCGAGCATCAGCCGATCGATGACATCACGATCGCCCTGGGGCAGGTCGAACGCAGTCTCGAGTGTCACCCGGCCGGTCATCGGCGGCGGCGATTGCGACACGGTCAGGCGCAGCAGGTCCTCCATGCGCGCATCGTGGCTCGTGACGTCCAGCGTCACGCGCTTGCCCTTGATCCCCTTGGTGCCGACAATCGAGCCCGATGACACGAAGTGCGAATCGGCCAGCGTGGACTCCACGCGCTCGAGTTCGACATCGCCGTTGGTCCCGTTCACCACGGCCTGGTATGTCGTCGAGAGCGGCAGGGCCTCGGCTTTCAGCTTGGGAATGCTGAAGGCCGGCGTGGTCGTCTTTCCGGTCGTGGCAATGCGGTTGATGGTGCCCTCCATCGTACCTTCCGCATCGAGCGCGCCCGCGATGCCCCGGATCGTGCCGAGGTCGGCATTGAACTGATAGCGGCCCTCGAGGGGCGTATCGCTCGGCTCGTCTCTCGCCCAGGGTCCGAACGTGCCCGTCGTCTGGATCCGACCGAAGGGAATGGGATTGGTGAGATCGGCCTCGAAGCTCGACGGCTCGACGAACGTCAAATGGCCGATCACGAGCGAATGAATGTCGAAGACCAGCGGGTCCTTGTCATCGCGCCTCGGCATGACGGTGATCCGCCCGTTGGTCGCCGTGAGCCGATTCACGACAAGGCGAGGCCCTCCGCCCTCCCCTTCCGCTTCCGCAGACGGAGACGGCCCCTCAGGCCCGCGCGGCGGGGAGTCGGAGGACGGGGAATCGGGCGACGGCATGTCGGCGCGCCGCCGCGGGGGAATGACGAGCTCGAGCCCTTCGAGCGTCACGTCGTCCAGTTGGCGGGCAAGGGCCAGCCGCCAGCTCGTGCTCCCGGAGAAGCTGGCGACCGTCACGAGAGGCGGGATGTCGGTGCGGCCCTGATGGCGAATCACCAGCCCCCGGCCGGAGACCTTTGGGCGTGGAAAGAGCTGCACGTCGAACGATTCGAGCGTCACCTGGCTGTCCAGGTACTCGGACAGCCCGTCGATGACCTCGGTGTGGAGGCGCGGCCTCATCTGGCGTGCGACCACGAACAGGACGACACCTACCACCGCCATGGCGGCGGCGGCAAGGATGACCCAGCGCCTCGCGTTCGGCATGACCTATTCTACGTGTGACCTCGCCCGGATGCCTGACGCCTTTGACACCTGGCTGGCGCACCTCGAAGCGCGTCACCTGGCCAACCTGACCCTGCCGGAAGTCGCCCGCGCACTGCGGGCCCTCTCCTCGGCGTACGTCGAGCGGCGACAGACGGCAATCCCGGCACGCCGCGTGCTGGACGGCGCCGGCAAGCGCGCCGCATTCGCCCTCTACTACGGCCCGCTGCACTTCCTGGCGGCCAGACACGCCCTGCAGGAAATGCTGGCCGGGTCGCGGCTGCACATGCCGGGGACGCCGGTCCCGATTGTCGATCTCGGGTGCGGTACGGGCGTTGGGGGCGCGGCCGCGGCCTCGGTCACGGGTGCGACGCGCGTGACCGGCATCGACACGCATCCGTGGGCGCTCGACGAGGCGCGGGATACGTATACGGCCTTTGGCCTGTCGCCCACGCTCTCGCGCGGCAGTGTCGCGCGCTTCAGGGCTCCTCGCCAGCCCGCCTTCATCGTGGCCGGCTACGTCATCAACGAGATCGCGGACGAGGAACGCACGCGCCTCCTGAGCGTGGTCGCCGATGCCGTTCACAGAGGGTCGCAGCTGATGATCGTCGAGCCCCTCGCGAAGAGCACGACTCCGTGGTGGGCAGGCTGGGCGCAGGCACTGGCGGCTCATCATCCGGACGAGCGCGAGTGGAAGCTGACGGTCGATGCACCATCGATCGTCCGCCGCCTCGGCGAGGCGGCCGGGCTCACGGCCACGCGCATCAACATCCGGACGCTCGTCGCAGGATGCGGGATGACGAAGGGAACGGGGCGCGGATGAAACCCCCTGGCGCCGGATCGCGACTTGCCACACGTGTTCGTCGACATCCGTGGCAGGCCTGGCTCATTGCGGGAGGGCTCCTGGCCGTGCTGTCCGCGCTTGCGCTGACCTACACGGCAACCTACCTGCCCCCACGCGCGCTCCTGGCGCACGTGCATGCGGGAAGCAGCTTCGACACGCCGCCTGTCTACGTCGCCAGCGACCCCGCTCTCGATCCCGGTGCGCTCGCACGACGCGCGGGCCTCAATCCAGACGAACCGTTCGTCGTCCAGTGGGATGGCTATCTGGTCGTCCACGAACCCGGCCGGTACCGCCTTCGCCTCAGGTCGGACGATGGCGTGGCGGTGTGGGTGGAGGAGAGAACCGTCGTGGACCGGCTTGCAGCGAGCGGTCCGCAACTGGTGATCGAAGCCGTTTCGCTCGAGCGCGGACTGCAGCGCGTGCGCATCCGCTACGTGCAGCTTGGCGGCGCCGCAGACTTCGGTCTGTCGTGGGCCACGCCCCTCTGGCGCGAGCACTACGTGCCGGTCCTCGCCATTGCCGAAACGGACCCGCCGCCCTATTGGCGCCGCGTCCGCAAGGCAACGGATTTCCCCTCGATGATCGCGCTCGCGCTGTCCACGTGGCTGATCGCGGGTCTTGCGCTCGGGCTCTGCCACGTCATGGCACGCGTCGCGGGCGGCCACCTGTGGAAGACGCTCCGATGGCAGGACGTCGCACCGTTCGCCGCGCTGGCTGCGGTCCTGCTGTTCGTCAATATCGACACCGGGACGCTCCCGTGGCGCGGATGGGTGCCCGACGAGCTCAACCCCAAGGACATCGCCGACGCCGCGCGCATGCGCCTGACGGGCGGCTGGTTTCACTTCTACCCGGCGTTCCATGTCGGCCTGCTCGTGGCGGTGACGTCGCCGATCTTCGCGCTTGCCGAAGCCGGCTGGATCAGCTTCGACGACCCGGCCATCTCCGTCCTGCTGCACGCGCTCATCCGGAGCGTGACGGTCGTCATGGCGATCCTCTCGCTCGTCTGCGTGGCGCTCCTGGCCAACCTGGCAGACGGTGCACGCGCTCACCACGACCGGCCAGGGCTCGATCGCAGGCGCACGTTGGCACCGTACGTGCTGCTCGGTGCGCCAGTCTTCGTGTTCTACGGACAGACCGCGAACGTGGACGTGCCCTACATCTTCTGGTCCGCACTTGCGGCACTGGCGTTCGTACGAGCGCTCTCGGAGCGCACGCGCGCCAGCCACATGTGGCTGGGCGCGCTCGTGGCCGCCGCAATGACGACCAAGGACCAGGCCTACGGATTCTTTCCGGGCGTTGCGCTCGTGCTGCTCTGGGCGGCGTGGCGGGACGCGCCGTCAGACGCGGCCATGCCGCGACGCCTATGGCTGACCGCGGTGGATCGCCGGATCTGGGCGGGCCTCGTGACGTGTCTTGTCCTCTGGGCGCTGCTCCTCGGCCTGCCGTGGAATCCAGGCGGCGTGCGGGCGCACTTCGCGCTCATCACCGGCACCGGATCCGAGCCCTTCAGGATGTTCGCGCCGTCGGTCGGCGGCTTCCTCGATCTCGTAGCCACGACGCTGCGCCTGGCGTGGCTGAGCGCCGGGCCCTTCGCGTCGACTGCGGCGCTTGCAGGACTCGCCGTCGCAGCGGCGGATCCCGCCCGGTTCCGGAATGCGATTCCGCTGCTCGTGCTGCCGCTCAGCTACATGGTCGCGCTGATCGGTGTCGTCGGGTACGTCTACGACCGGTTCCTCCTGGGCGTTGTCGTCGTCGCCGCCGTGTTTGCCGCGATCGGGCTCGAGGCCGCGTTGACGCGGATCCGCTCGACCCGGCTTCGCACGGCAGTCACGGCAGTCTGCCTGGCCCTCCTCCTCTATCCAGGCGTGTCGTTGACACTGCGGATTCGGTCCGACTCGCGCCTGCAGGTGGAGCGATGGCTCGAGCGGCATGCGGAAGACGATCCCATGGTCATTGGCGTGGGCAATCGCCTGTATCTGCCGAACCTCTTCCCCTATCGACACCAGTTTCATCCGCGCACCGAGACACCGGCGCTCCTCGAGTGGCAGGCCGACGTGATCGTAATCAACGAGGATTGGATCGAACGGCCCGGCCAGCCGCCCAACAGGCCGTTCCTGCAGGCGCTTGCCGACGGCGGCTACGAGGAGGTGTACGCGGTGCGAGGATGGCCCGCCGATCCCGGGTTGCAGTACCTGCTGGATGGCACGCTCGCCATCGATCCCGTACTGTCGAACGTCCGCAAGGCCAGTCCGCCGTTGTCGGTCTGGAAGAAGTCCTCGAGCGATCGCGTCAGGTGAGCGGCAGGGAGCGAGGAGAGAACCAGCCTACTGCAGGCTGCCGCGCACCGGGAAGACTTCGACGATTCGCGCGTGGAACGTCTGGGCCATGCGCGCGTAGCCGGCTGGCGTCGGGTGCAGCCCATCGCCGCCCATGAGGCTCCGGTTGCCGCCACCTTCAAAAGCCGCATACAAGTCAACGATGTGGACGTTCTGTCGTCCCGAGACCAGGCGCCTCAACTCGTCGTTGAAGGGCCTGATCAGCTCGCGGGCGTTCTCGCGGATCTGGCCGCTCGGCGACTCGCTGCGAAACGTCTGCGGCATCGTCGCCACGAGCACCGTGCAGTTGAAGAGGCGGGCCGTGTCCACGAGCGCCGCCACCGATGCGGCCGCCTGGCTGGCGCTGCGCCCGCTGCCGATCATGTCGTTGACGCCCTCGAGGAGCAGCACGACTTGAGGCCGAACCGAGCTGAGGTCCGACGTCAGGCGGCCTTGTGCCTGGTAGGCGCCCTCGCCCGGCACGCCACGGTTGGCGACGACGAACCCACCTGGCGAGTTATCCCGGTTGAGCATCCCCTGGAGGTTGATCGGGTACGCGGACGCCGGGCTATCGAAGAGGAAGACGCCATCGAACTGCGACTCGACACCAGCCGTGATGCTGTCGCCGAACGACATGTACCGCGTGGCGCCCAGCGCTGTGGGCTGCCCGGGTGGCACCGGGATAACGGCAGCCGGGACGGCGGGCGTCGTCTGGGATGAACTGCCGACGACGACCCCTGCGGTCGCAGGCGTGGGAGCGGTCGGTGACGTCTGGGAACACGCGCCGGCAAGAACAGACACCGCGATGATGGTCGACGCGGCGGAACGAGAGAACATCCTTGCTATTTTACCCCGCCTCCGCTCGGGGTGCGGCGCCCTGCGAGCGACGGCGCGGCAAGCCTTGGACACCCGTGCACCCCGGGCACCTTGGGCACCCCGGGCGCCCGTGCACCTTGGGCACCCGTGCACCCTGGGCACCCTGGGCACCTTGGGCACCTTGTGCACCTTGGGCACTTGGGCACCTGGGCACCTGGGCACCTGTGCACCTTCAGTACGCGTATCTATCGTCGAACCACGGCTCGGCCGAGTTGGAGTAGCCGCGCTCCTCCCAGAACCCCGGCCGATCGTGGTCCAGGAACTCGATGCAGCGGACCCACTTCGCGCCCTTCCACGCGTAGAGCTTCGGCGTGATGACCCGGCACGGCCCCCCGTGCTCGCGGGGCAGCGGGGCCCCTTCCCAGGCGTGAACGAGCAGCACGTCGTCTTCGACGGCGCGCGCCAGCGGAAGATTCACGGTGTATGGGATGCGCGTACCAGGCATGTGGTCGTATCCAGTGCACAGCACGTGAGAGGCGTCCGGGGCGGGAACGGCAAGCTCCGCAAGCGTGCGGAAGCGGACGCCGGCCCAGTGATTGTCCATCCGGCTCCAGGTCGTCACGCAGTGGAAGTCACTCGTGTCTTCGACCTGCGGCAAGGCCATGAACTCCTGCCACGTGAGGGTGAACGGGTTCTCGCACCGCCCGGCAATCTCGAGCCGCCAGTCGTCCAGGCCGATCGCCGGCACGTCGCCGAGGTCGAGCACCGGCCAGTTGGGCACCTGGCGCTGCCCGATGGGCAGCTTCGGCATGCCGTGTCGATTGAGCGGCCCCGTGCCAATCGGCTGCAGCGGCTCGAACCGCTCCGGTGCGGCCGCCCTGAGCGCGCGCTGCCGCTCGATGTATCGCAGGCGCTTGTCGACGAGCGAGTCGGACATTGGTACAGGGTAGCGCAGGCTTTGCGCTTTGGGCTCTGGTCCCGGTTCCCGACGTTCTCTGCGCTAGTCTTTACAGCCAGATGTTCTCCGCGCGCGATCTGCGGCCGATGCTGGCCGTCGGGGGCGAGCCCGAGCCGCCACTCGTCGGGAAGGACCTCGTCTACGAACCCAAGTACGACGGCATCCGGGCCATCGTCGAAGTCGTTCCCGGCGGCGAATCGCCACGCGTCGGCCTGTGGTCTCGCAACGGCAACGAGAAGACGGCCCAGTTCCCGGACATCGTCGAGGTGCTGCGGCAATGGGCGGGCGCGCTCGACGGCCCGGTCGTCCTCGACGGGGAGATCGTCGCAGTCGATCCCGACGGCCGGCCGCTCGGGTTCCAGCGCTTGCAGCATCGCATCCACGTCAGCGTGCCCGGCTATCGATCCCGCAAGCCGATTCTGCCGCCCGATCAGCAGGGGGCCGCGTTCATCGTGTTCGATCTTCTCCGATGGGCGGACACCGATTGGCGCGACCGTCCGCTGACCGAGCGGCGCGCCGCCGTCGAACGACTGCTGCAGCAGGTGCCGCCACCAGCGCCTGAGCTCCGCCTGAGCGAGCAGGCCGACGGCGATGGCCGTGCGCTCTACGCGCGCGCGAAAGCCGAAGGGTGGGAGGGGCTGCTCGTCAAGGCCGCGCGCTCGCCGTATCGGCCGGCCAGGCGGAGCCCGGAGTGGCGCAAGCTCAAGCTGCAGAAGGTCGATGAGTTCGTGGTCGGCGGCTGGACCGAGCCGCAGGGGTCGCGTTCGAGGTTCGGCGCGCTCGTGCTCGGCGCCTACGTCAAGTCCGGCGGCACGACTTCACTGGCGCACGTCGGGGATGTGGGAACCGGGTTCTCGAACGAGGAGATCGAGCGGATCTGGAAGCGGCTGAAGCCGCTCCATGTCGGGACGAGCCCCTTCGCGCACGCGCCGAAGCTACGCGGCAGCGCGCACTGGGTGAAGCCGAAGCTGGTTGCGCAGATTCGCTACACGGAGATCACCGACGAGGGACGCCTGCGGCATCCGGCGTACCTGGGGCTGCGCGACGACAAGAGCGTCACGGACTTGAAGGACGAAGCACAGGGGGGACAAGGTGCACAAGGTGCACAAGGTGCACAAGGTGCACAAGGTGCACAAGGTGCACAGGGTGCGCAAGGTGCGCAAGGTGCACAGGATGCGCAAGGTGCAC